>NZ_RHJO01000031.1:0-31631 GCF_004211985.1 Escherichia sp. E10V10
CAAATTCACTATGCCACTACATTGCTGAGCAAGTGTATCGCAAACCTGGAAGGAGGTTATAAGCCACTCGTAATTACGTCGTCTAAGGGTGCATTTGTATTAGAAACATTACTCGAGAATTTTTGTAATGGCGTATACGATGGCCGTGTAGATATCTTGGAGTTTGAACAGTTTATAGCATCAAACGTCATTGAACTTGGAAGGTTTAATGCCGCTGGTCGTAAAGCCTCACTCAGTAAAATTATTGAGGCTTACAACCGTATCATTGAAACAGTGGAATATGATCTCAGCATGAAGATCGAGTTAGGGGAAAAGTAGCCCTCTATCCTGACAGAACCTTAACACTCGGAGCCAATTTTCATATGGCTCCGCTCCCCCCAGATACATGATAATTTCTTTTAGGCCCCTTTATAGGCCCCTTCGCAAAGTTGAATTGAAGAGAAAACAATAAAAAACAAAGAATTACACAACCAATTCAGACTCCGCCAGCACCAATCATGATTGGATGGTGTTATCACAACACCAACAAAAACAGGAAGTTAGAAGTCTCATCAGGACACCGACCAGACGGTGGGGAGACAAAAAAGGATACGCAACGGAGTCGCGACTCCCTGTGACATTAAAGCCCGCTGATGCGGGCTTTTTTATTGGTCCAGATTCCATCGTGTGTAAACCCCATTCAATTACAGTCCAGACATATACAGCATCCCTCAGGTCAGTATCAGCTTCTCGAAAAATAGTAACTGTCATTAACCCGTTGCCAGAAATAGAAAAATTAGCCTCCATAGCCAGTCTGCCCGGAATCTGTTTGTTCATTAAGATTGTTATCGATGTCATCAAATAACATCGGTTGAATGGGAGTGTTCTTACTCACATTAGTCGATACGGAACTCAGTAAGTTGAAGTAACTCCGAACTCTGAAAAAGCAGTTTAAATAGCATTTCAACAAATGAGCAAACAAATGCCATCAGGTCGAAAATTGGATAAAACTGAAATTAATATATTGTTTTAATTATTCATTCCCTTTCATCCCAATTCTTATCCCTTACATTTTTTGTTATTAATTTGTTGTTTTTGATCACAACAAGAAAACAATATGTAACTTTTGTGCGCATTTTTCAGAAATGTAGATATTTTTAGATTATGGCTATGAAATGAGCATCGCCATGTCACCCTACATCTCATAAGAGGATCGCTTCTGATGAATGCACTGACCGCCGTACAAAACAACGCTGTCGATTCAGGCCAGGACTATAGCGGATTCACCCTCACCCCGTCGGCGCAATCCCCGCGTCTGCTGGAACTCACCTTCACCGAACAGACGACCAAACAGTTCCTCGAGCAGGTTGCCGAGTGGCCCGTGCAGGCGCTGGAGTACAAATCGTTTCTGCGTTTTCGGGTAGGCAAAATTCTTGACGATCTCTGTGCGAACCAGCTGCAACCGTTGCTGTTGAAGACATTGCTAAACCGCGCTGAAGGTGCGCTGTTGATCAATGCGGTGGGTGTCAATGATGTCGCGCAGGCAGATGAGATGGTGAAGCTGGCAACGGCGGTGGCGCATCTGATTGGTCGTTCCAATTTCGACGCCATGAGCGGTCAGTACTACGCGCGTTTTGTAGTGAAAAATGTCGATAACTCAGACAGCTATCTGCGTCAGCCGCACCGTGTGATGGAGTTGCATAACGACGGTACCTACGTTGAAGAAATCACCGATTACGTGCTGATGATGAAAATCGACGAGCAAAACATGCAGGGCGGAAATTCGCTGCTGCTGCATCTCGATGACTGGGAACATCTGGACCACTATTTCCGCCACCCGCTGGCGCGTCGCCCAATGCGCTTTGCCGCGCCGCCGAGTAAAAACGTCAGTAAAGATGTATTCCATCCGGTGTTCGACGTCGATCAGCAGGGTCGCCCGGTGATGCGTTATATCGACCAGTTCGTCCAGCCGAAAGACTTCGAAGAAGGCGTGTGGTTGAGCGAGCTTTCCGATGCCATTGAAACCAGCAAAGGGATTCTTTCTGTGCCCGTTCCCGTTGGCAAATTCCTGTTGATTAACAATCTGTTCTGGCTGCACGGTCGCGACCGCTTTACCGCGCATCCGGATCTGCGTCGCGAACTGATGCGCCAGCGTGGCTATTTCGCTTACGCCACTCACCACTACCAGACGCATCAGTAAGCGCAAAGGAATTGAGCGGATGTATGATTTTGTGATTATTGGCGGCGGCATCATCGGCATGTCGACCGCCATGCAACTGATTGATGTCTATCCGGACGCCCGCATTGCGTTGCTGGAAAAAGAGTCCGGCCCGGCCTGTCACCAGACGGGCCACAACAGCGGCGTGATCCATGCCGGGGTCTATTACACGCCCGGCAGCCTGAAGGCGCAGTTTTGCCTGGCGGGAAACCGCGCCACCAAAGCCTTTTGCGATCAAAACGGCATTCGCTACGACAACTGCGGCAAGATGCTGGTTGCCACGTCCGATCTCGAAATGGAACGGATGCGCGCGTTATGGGAACGTACAGCGGCGAACGGTATTGAACGCGAGTGGTTAAACGCCGACGAGCTGCGCGAGCGTGAACCGAATATCACCGGGCTCGGCGGCATTTTTGTGCCGTCCAGCGGCATTGTCAGCTACCGCGACGTGACGGCGGCGATGGCAAAAATCTTCCAGGCCAGAGGCGGCGAGATTATCTATAACGCCGAAGTCAGCGGCCTTAGTGAGCATAAAAATGGCGTGGTGATACAAACCCGTCAGGGCGGCGAATATGAAGCATCGACGCTGATTAGCTGTTCCGGGCTGATGGCTGACCGGCTGGTGAAAATGCTCGGCCTCGAACCGGGCTTTATCATCTGCCCGTTCCGCGGTGAATATTTCCGCCTTGCGCCGGAGCATAACCAGATTGTTAACCACCTGATTTACCCCATTCCCGACCCGGCAATGCCATTTTTAGGCGTTCATCTCACCCGGATGATCGACGGCAGCGTGACCGTCGGGCCAAACGCGGTGCTGGCTTTCAAACGCGAAGGCTATCGCAAGCGCGACTTCTCATTTAGCGACACGCTGGAGATTTTGGGCTCGTCGGGGATTCGCCGGGTGCTGCAAAACCATCTACGCTCAGGACTGGGCGAGATGAAAAACTCGCTGTGCAAAAGCAGCTATCTGCGGCTGGTGCAAAAGTATTGTCCACGGCTTTCGTTAAGCGATCTCCAGCCCTGGCCCGCCGGTGTGCGGGCGCAGGCGGTATCGCCGGACGGCAAGCTGATTGACGATTTTCTGTTTGTCACCACCCCGCGCACGATCCACACCTGCAATGCGCCCTCCCCGGCAGCGACATCAGCAATTCCTATTGGTGCGCATATTGTCAGCAAGGTACAAACGCTGTTGGCAAGCCAGAGTAACCCCGGACGCACGCTGCGAGCGGCACGTAGTGTGGATGCCTTACACGCCGCATTTAATCAATAACCTTTGAAAACAGGACGTAACAATGAAACTTAACGACAGTAACTTATTCCGCCAGCAGGCGTTGATTAACGGGGAATGGCTGGACGCCAACAATGGCGAGGTCATCGACGTCACCAATCCGGCCAACGGCGACAAGCTGGGTAGCGTGCCGAAAATGGGCGCTGATGAAACCCGCGCGGCTATCGACGCCGCCAACCGCGCCCTGCCCGCCTGGCGTGCGCTCACCGCTAAAGAACGCGCCACCATTCTGCGCAACTGGTTCAATTTAATGATGGAGCATCAGGACGATTTAGCGCGTCTGATGACCCTCGAACAGGGCAAACCGCTGGCTGAAGCGAAAGGCGAAATCAGCTACGCCGCCTCCTTTATTGAGTGGTTTGCCGAAGAAGGCAAACGCATTTATGGCGACACCATTCCCGGTCATCAGGCCGATAAGCGCCTGATTGTGATCAAGCAGCCGATTGGCGTTACCGCCGCCATCACGCCGTGGAACTTCCCGGCGGCGATGATTACCCGTAAAGCCGGTCCGGCGCTGGCGGCAGGCTGCACCATGGTACTGAAGCCCGCCAGTCAGACGCCGTTCTCTGCGCTGGCACTGGCGGAACTGGCGATTCGCGCGGGCATTCCGGCTGGCGTGTTTAACGTGGTCACCGGTTCGGCAGGCGCGGTCGGTAATGAACTGACCAGCAACCCGCTGGTACGCAAACTGTCGTTTACCGGCTCGACCGAAATTGGCCGCCAGTTAATGGAACAGTGCGCGAAAGACATCAAAAAAGTGTCGCTGGAGCTCGGCGGCAACGCGCCGTTTATCGTCTTTGACGATGCCGATCTCGATAAAGCCGTGGAAGGCGCGCTGGCCTCGAAATTCCGCAACGCCGGGCAAACCTGCGTTTGCGCCAACCGTTTATACGTGCAGGACGGCGTGTATGACCGTTTTGCCGAAAAATTGCAGCAGGCGGTGAGCAAACTGCACATCGGCGACGGGCTGGATAAAGGCGTCACCATCGGGCCGCTGATCGATGAAAAAGCGGTAGCAAAAGTGGAAGAGCATATTGCCGATGCGCTGGAGAAAGGCGCGCGTGTGGTTTGCGGCGGTAAAGCGCACGAACGCGGCGGCAACTTCTTCCAGCCAACCATTCTGGTGGACGTTCCGGCTAACGCCAAAGTGTCGAAAGAAGAGACGTTCGGCCCCCTCGCCCCACTGTTCCGCTTTAAAGATGAAGCCGATGTGATTGCGCAAGCCAATGACACCGAATTTGGCCTTGCCGCCTATTTTTACGCCCGCGATTTAAGCCGCGTCTTCCGCGTGGGCGAGGCGCTGGAATACGGCATCGTCGGCATCAATACCGGCATTATTTCCAATGAAGTGGCCCCGTTCGGCGGTATCAAAGCCTCGGGTCTGGGTCGTGAAGGTTCGAAGTATGGCATCGAAGATTACTTAGAAATCAAATATATGTGCATCGGTCTTTAACTGGAGAACGCGAATGAGCAGCAATAAAGAGTTAATGCAGCGCCGCAGTCAGGCAGTTCCTCGTGGCGTTGGGCAAATTCACCCCATTTTCGCTGACCGCGCGGAAAACTGCCGGGTGTGGGACGTTGAAGGCCGTGAGTATCTTGATTTCGCGGGCGGGATTGCGGTGCTCAATACCGGGCACCTGCATCCAAAAGTGGTTGCGGCAGTGGAAGCGCAGTTGAAAAAACTGTCGCACACCTGCTTCCAGGTGCTGGCCTACGAGCCGTATCTGGAGCTGTGCGAGATTATGAATCAGAAGGTGCCAGGCGATTTTGCCAAGAAAACGCTGCTGGTAACGACCGGTTCTGAAGCGGTGGAGAACGCGGTGAAAATCGCCCGCGCCGCCACCAAACGTAGCGGCACCATCGCCTTTAGCGGCGCGTATCACGGGCGCACGCATTACACGCTGGCGCTGACCGGCAAGGTGAATCCGTACTCTGCGGGCATGGGCCTGATGCCGGGCCATGTTTATCGCGCGCTTTATCCTTGCCCACTGCACGGCATCAGTGAAGATGATGCTATCGCCAGTATCCACCGAATTTTTAAAAATGATGCGGCGCCGGAAGATATTGCCGCCATCGTGATTGAGCCGGTTCAGGGCGAAGGCGGTTTCTACGCCGCGACGCCAGCTTTTATGCAGCGTTTACGCGCGCTGTGTGATGAGCACGGGATCATGCTGATTGCCGATGAAGTGCAGAGCGGCGCGGGGCGTACCGGCACGCTGTTTGCGATGGAGCAATTGGGCGTGGCACCAGATCTCACCACCTTTGCGAAATCGATCGCAGGCGGCTTCCCGCTGGCGGGCGTCACCGGGCGCGCCGAAGTGATGGATGCCGTCGCTCCAGGCGGGCTGGGCGGCACCTATGCCGGTAATCCGATTGCCTGCGTGGCGGCGCTGGAAGTGTTGAAGGTGTTCGAGCAGGAAAATCTGCTGCAAAAAGCCAACGACCTGGGGCAAAAGCTGAAAGAAGGGTTATTGGCGATCGCCGAAAAACACCCGGAGATCGGCGACGTACGCGGGCTGGGGGCGATGATCGCCATCGAGCTGTTTGAAGATGGCGATCACAGCAAACCGGACGCCAAACTCACCGCCGAGATCGTGGCGCGCGCCCGCGATAAAGGCCTGATTCTTCTCTCCTGCGGCTCGTATTACAACGTGCTGCGCATCCTGGTACCGCTCACCATTGAAGACGCTCAGATCCATCAGGGTCTGGAGATCATCAGCCAGTGTTTTGCTGAGGCGAAACAGTAGGTCCGTACCCATGCCGGAAGCGACGCTTTGCGTCTTGTCCGGCCCACGAGAATCCAGGTCGGATAAGGCGTTTACGCCGCATCCGACAATCTGTACGTGAACAGGAATAAATCTATGTCGGCCGGATAAGGCGGAGCCGCTCTCCGGCAAAAAGAATCAATAACAATTAAACGCGTGACCCGACGCGGGAAATGTCGGGGCGCTCTCCCAAGTGACACACTTTCGAGAGGATTCAGGATGGGGCAATCATCGCAACCACATGAGTTAGGCGGCGGGCTGAAGTCACGCCACGTCACCATGTTGTCTATTGCCGGTGTTATCGGCGCAAGTCTGTTTGTCGGTTCCAGCGTCGCCATCGCCGAAGCGGGCCCGGCGGTATTACTGGCCTATCTGTTCGCCGGATTACTGGTGGTTATGATTATGCGGATGCTGGCAGAAATGGCGGTTGCCACGCCCGATACCGGTTCGTTTTCCACCTATGCCGATAAAGCCATTGGCCGCTGGGCGGGTTATACCATCGGCTGGCTGTACTGGTGGTTTTGGGTACTGGTTATCCCGCTGGAAGCCAACATCGCCGCCATGATCCTGCACTCGTGGGTTCCCGGCATTCCCATCTGGTTATTTTCCCTCGTCATTACCCTCGCCTTAACCGGCAGTAATTTATTAAGCGTTAAAAACTACGGCGAATTTGAGTTCTGGTTGGCGATATGCAAAGTGATTGCCATCCTGGCATTTATTTTCCTCGGCGCAGTGGCGATTAGCGGTTTTTACCCATATGCAGAAGTCGGCGGTATTTCAAGATTATGGGATAGCGGCGGCTTTATGCCCAACGGCTTCGGGGCGGTATTAAGCGCGATGCTGATCACCATGTTCTCGTTTATGGGCGCGGAAATTGTCACCATCGCCGCCGCAGAATCCGACACGCCGGATAAACATATTGTTCGCGCCACCAACTCGGTTATCTGGCGTATCTCTATTTTCTATTTGTGTTCTATTTTTGTCGTCGTGGCTCTCATTCCGTGGAATATGCCAGGACTGAAAACCGTGGGTTCCTACCGTTCCGTGCTGGAGTTGCTGAATATTCCGCACGCCAAATTCATTATGGATTGCGTTATTTTGCTGTCGGTAACCAGTTGCCTGAACTCGGCGCTGTATACTGCGTCAAGGATGCTCTACTCCTTAAGCCGTCGCGGGGATGCGCCCGCGTTAATGGGTAAAATCAACCGCAGTAAAACCCCGTACGTGGCAGTATTACTCTCCACCGGCGCAGCGTTTTTAACGGTGGTGGTGAACTATTACGCGCCTGCGAAAGTGTTTAAATTCCTGATCGACAGCTCCGGCGCTATCGCCTTGCTGGTTTATTTAGTCATTGCCGTTTCGCAATTACGGATGCGTAAAATCCTGCTGGCGGAAGGCGGCGATATTCGCCTGCGCATGTGGCTTTATCCGTGGCTCACCTGGCTGGTGATTGGCTTTATTACTTTTGTGTTGGTGGTGATGCTATTCCGTCCGGCTCAACAGTTAGAAGTGATCTCCACCGGCTTATTAGCGATAGGGATTATCTGTACCGTGCCAATTATGGCTCGCTGGAAAAAGCTAATAATGTGGCAAAAAACACCCATTCATAATACGCGCTGATAATGATCAGGAGTCACACCATGACCATTACCTCTCTGGATGGCTATCGCTGGCTGAAGAACGATATTATTCGCGGCAATTTTCAGCCGGATGAAAAATTACGGATGAGTTTGCTGACATCGCGTTATGCACTTGGCGTCGGGCCGTTGCGGGAAGCGCTTTCGCAACTGGTGGCAGAACGGCTGGTCACGGTGGTGAATCAAAAAGGGTATCGGGTGGCGTCTATGTCAGAACAGGAGCTGCTCGATATTTTCGATGCCCGCGCCAATATGGAAGCAATGCTGGTGAGTCTGGCGATTGCCCGCGGTGGCGATGAGTGGGAGGCTGACGTTCTTGCGAAGGCACATCTGCTCAGTAAGCTTGAGGCCTGTGACGCCAGTGAGAAAATGCTTGATGAGTGGGATCTGCGTCATCAGGCGTTTCATACTGCAATTGTGACAGGCTGTGGTTCTCACTATTTGCTGCAAATGCGTGAACGGTTGTTTGATCTGGCGGCGCGCTATCGCTTCATCTGGTTGCGGCGAACGGTGCTTTCCGTGGAAATGCTGGAAGATAAACACAACCAACATCAAATTTTAACCGAAGCTGTGCTGGCGCGGGATGCCGCGCGCGCCAGTGAGTTAATGCGCCAGCATTTGCTGACGCCGATTCCCATTATCCAGCAGGCGATGGCGGACTAACCGCTATTACTCTGGAATACGCAACACTTGTCCCGGATAAATTTTATCCGGGCTTTTCAGCATCGGTTTATTCGCTTCGAAGATTTTATTGTACAGATTGGCGTTACCGTAGACCTGTTTGGAAATGGCGCTAAGCGTGTCGCCAGACTTAACGGTATAAAACTGGCTGGCAGTGGCTGGTGTCGCAGTTTTTACCTGATCGTCGACGCTGGCGATACCAGAAATATTCCCCACCGCAACAAGGATTTTTTCCTTCGCTTCCTGGCTCAAACCATCACCAGTCACCGTCGCTTTGCCATCGGTAATTTGGATATTTACTTTATCGGCATCTGGTATGCCGGTTTTGTTCAGATGCTCCTGCACCTTCTTCGCCTGATCGTCTTTATCATGCTGACCAGTAACTGTATCCCAGAGCTTTTCTCCGGCATCTTTCACAAAATTGAACAGACCCATAGTTACCTCGTTCGTTAACGGAAACACTCAGAAAGTGTAGCAGAGGAACGCGGCGCACTAACGCCGCGGAGTAAGCACAGAGTTAATCGCGGGTTTGCACCCAGAAAGCGTGAATTAAACCAGGGATATACCCAAGCAGCGTCAACAAGATATTAATGATGAACGCCCAACCAAATCCTTTGCCAAGCAGCACGCCGAGCGGCGGCAAAATGATGGTGATGACGATTCTCCAGAAACCCATATGTACTCCCTATAAAAAAATTAACCATTGTTTAAAAAGAGATTTTATCTCTTAAGCGTAATAATTTTAGCGGAACCAGCCAGTTTCAGCCTACGCGTTTACCCTCATTTACGCTGCTGACGCTGGTATACGTTGAACTTTTAGTTTAGAATTTACTTAATTTAGAAAACACTTAAATAACTATGACTGAACTCGCCCAACTACAGGCCAGCGCCGAACAGGCTGCGGCCTTACTGAAAGCAATGAGTCACCCCAAACGGTTGTTGATTCTGTGCATGCTTTGCGGGTCACCTGGGACCAGCGCCGGAGAACTGGCTCGCATTACCGGACTTAGCGCCTCCGCCACGTCACAGCATCTGGCTCGCATGCGTGACGAGGGACTTATTGACAGCCAGCGGGACGCCCAACGCATTCTTTATTCCATTAAAAATGAGGCGGTAAATGCCATTATCGCCACCCTGAAAAATATCTATTGTCCGTAAGGAGTGACGATGGCTTTGATAACAATTTCACCGCATGACGCGCAAGAATTAATCGCGCGTGGTGCAAAGTTAATCGATATTCGTGATGCCGACGAATATCTTCGTGAACATATTCCAGCAGCCTCTCTGGCACCATTATCCGTGATAGAACAGTCCGGTCTTCCGGATAAATTACGTAGCGAACAAATTATATTCCACTGTCAGGCGGGTAAACGCACCAGCAATAACGCCGATAAATTAGCAGCGATTGCCGCCCCCGCAGAGGTCTTTTTACTGGAAGATGGGATCGATGGCTGGAAAAAAGCGGGATTGCCGGTAGCAGAAAATAAATCTCAACCGTTGCCATTAATGCGTCAGGTACAGATCGCCGCTGGCGGCTTAATATTAATCGGCGTCGTACTGGGTTATGCCATTAATAGCAGCTTCTTTTTATTAAGTGGATTTGTCGGCGCAGGATTAATGTTTGCAGGAATCAGCGGTTTTTGCGGGATGGCAAGGCTATTAGACAAGATGCCGTGGAATCAGCGAACTTGAGAAGCAACGCCGGATGCGCCATAGAGGCGGCATCCGGCGCCAGGGATTAGATCAGGAAATCGTCGAGAGATTTACCTTCTGCCAGCGCCTGAGCAATTGGCTTCGGCGTACGGCCCTGACCGGTCCAGGTTTTGGTTTCACCATTGAAGTCGGTGAATTTATATTTTGCTGGACGCGGTTCACGCTTTTTACCTGCACGCGGAGCAGCGGTGCCGTTAGCCAATAACTCTTCCGGGTTAATACCATCAGCTTTCATCAGCTCCAGCCAGGTGCTAATTTTTTCCTGACGTTCTGCCAGTTCACGCTGCTGCTGTTCTTCTTCTTCACGTCTTTCTTTAGTGACAACCCTGAATTTTTCGAGCATTTCTTCAAGAACGTCAATGGAGAATTCGCGAGCCATTGCACGAAGGGTGCGGATATTATTTAAGCTTTGTAACATTACGGACATAATAAAGAAAACCTTTTAACGCCAAAACAAAAAGTATTTCGCCGCGTAGTGTAAGCGATCACTTATTATATTTCCACAAAATTTAATATATTTACAATCGCGAAGGGATATTATTTCGTGCGTTATTTGCTGACACATTAATGCTTATATGCAAATTATATAGCAGCCATTTAACTTACTTATTACAGCTACTGGTGAGTGTTCCGGCGTACGATACAACCTCCCGGCCGATAACGGAACACACAACCAGCATAAATATGCACATAAAAAGAATACATATTAGTCATGTCAACTTGAAACTTTGTGCTGCCATTACAGGCTTTACAACATAAAAGATGCTGAATGAAGCCAGGCGCGCCCCTAAGCCGAATTCTCTACGCTTTGCTGCGTAAACACACCTTGTACACTTTGCTAAAAAATATCAGAACTACGTCATAACATAATGATTTAAAATAATATTATCTTTTAAGACATAAAAAAATCCAGAATGTACAAAAAATGCGCCACTACGGAATATTTTATCTACAAAAACCAAGGAAATAAAAATTTTTCACTAATTGATAAGTCATATCCAGCGATATACGCTATGCGAAAGTGCAAACGGTAATTTAAACCACTGCATTCACATTCATCCGATTTCGCGTTTATTAAGGAGCATGGGCATGTTCTCACCGCAGTCACGCTTGCGTCATGCAGTAGCAGATACGTTCGCGATGGTTGTTTACTGTTCTGTCGTGAACATGTTTATCGAAGTATTTCTCTCCGGAATGAGCTTCGAACAGTCCCTTTATTCCAGACTGGTAGCGATTCCGGTGAACATCTTAATTGCATGGCCATACGGTATGTACCGCGATCTATTTATGCGAATGGCACGCAAAGTTGGCTCGTCGGGCTGGGTAAAAAATCTTGCGGATATTCTGGCTTATGTGACGTTCCAGTCACCGGTATATATGGCAATCTTACTCGTCGTGAGCGCGGGTTGGCACCAGATTATGGCAGCGGTCAGTTCAAACATCGTCGTTTCGATGTTGATGGGTGCGGTCTATGGCTACTTCCTTGATTACTGCCGCCGCCTGTTCAAAGTCAGCAATTACCAGCAGGTAAAAGCCTGATCCTTCTTTGTCGCGACTGGCAATGCCAGTCGCGTCTTTAATTGGCTTCGCCAAACAATCCATGTAAATAACGTTCAAGCGCAACACGCGAGCTGAAACCGTGTGGAATGCCGTAATGCTCGTGACGCTCACCCGCTAAATAGAGCGGGAACCGCTGGTAATGATCGCAAGTTTTAATATCGGAAGCCGGTTCTGCCAGTGTCGAACTACGTTCTTTTAACGTGGGATGAATTACCAGTGCGGTACGTCCCATTCGCGCTTCGCGATTAACATAGACATAATTTTCCCCACGGCGATAACCATAAGTTTTCTGAGTTACCACATCGACGGTAAAACCGACTTTCTCAAGTACGCGCGCCACCTCGTCTGGTCGTAAATACATATTTTATCCTCGTTATTATCTACCGCGGCCCTACCTTACCTGATTGAGCATTCACAACGCTTTCAGAAAAGTCCATAAAGCCACGATGAATCTCTGTTAAGAAAATTATGGTCTACACTGAAAATTACATTGAATCCTGATGGGAGATCATATGTTTAACAGACCGAACCGCAACGACGTCGATGATGGCGTGCAGGATATTCAGAATGATGTCAATCAATTAGCTGACAGCCTGGAATCTGTATTGAAGTCCTGGGGCAGCGACGCTAAAGGGGAAGCCGAAGCCGCACGCAGTAAAGCTCAGGCTTTACTGAAAGAAACCAGGGCGCGGATGCATGGTCGAACTCGCGTCCAGCAAGCCGCGCGCGATGCTGTTGGCTGCGCAGACTCTTTTGTTCGTGAAAGACCCTGGTGTAGTGTGGGAACAGCTGCTGCGGTAGGTATTTTTATCGGTGCGTTGTTAAGCATGCGTAAATCGTAGTGAAACAATGATAATAAATACACGTCCCTGGCCCCGAAGCCTGACTTCGGGGTTTTTAACTTAAGGCACTGCGTAATTGTTGTGCCACCTGCTGCGCCATACTTTCGCTAACGATATTGGTAAACGATAGCAGCAATCCTCCTTCCCCATTTGAGCGGATACGCCAGTCGCTAAGTGCCTGCACCGCAAGGCCAGCAGCATTGGCTTTACGAGCATGGACAATATCGTCGCCCACCATGCTGATAACCATCTGGATACCACCTTTTTGCGGCACAACCTGAAATCCCTGCTGCGTCAACGCCTGCTCAATCCACTGCCGACGTTGAGCATAGTGCTGACGCATTTTCTTCAGATGCCGCCAGAAATACCCCTCACGAATGAAATCTGCCAGTGTGTTCTGCCACAGTACGGGTACCGCACATGGCTCCAGTGACGCCTGTTGCCGGAATTGCGTAATCTGCTCCACCGGCACCACCAGCCACGCACAGCGCAATGCAGGAAATAGCGCTTTGCTGAATGTTCCGGCATAAATCACCCGCTGCGGTGCGTCGAGACTTTTTAGTGCCGGTAACGGCTTACCGTGATAGCGAAACTCACTGTCGTAATCATCTTCAATAATCCATGCCTGACTACGTTCTGCCCATTCCAGCATCTGGTGCCTGCGCGCTAAAGAGAGCGCCACACCCAGCGGGCTCTGGTGTGCCGGCGTAATCAGAGCAAAACGCGCATCAGGATAATTTTGTATTCCGCTTGTGACATCCAGTCCGTTGTCATCAACCGGCACCGGTAAAATTTCCACACCGTGGCGAGTGACAATCGGGCGAATCAGTGGAAAGCCGGGATCTTCCATCCACATCCCGTTTCCCGGTTTCGCCAGCGCGTGTAGAATTAAAGCCATTGAGGCCGCATAACCGTGAGTGATAAAGACCTGCTCTGGCTGGCATTCAATCCCGCGTGAAACGCGTAAGTAATCAACTATTGCCTCGCGCAACGCCGCCTCGCCGCAGACATCGCCTAATGCCAAATCAAAGCGCGTCTGGGTACGCAGACGGCGGCCCATCACCCGCGCCCACTGCTCTCGCGGAAAGAGATCGAGTGCGGGTAATCCCAATTGAAATGGCAATGGCTGCTGACTTTCACCAGCAAAAGCCACGACATCCACAGCAGATTGTTGCGGATGTATCTGCTCACTGACAAATGTGCCAGCCTGTCCCCGCCTGACCAGCCATCCTTGCGCCACCAGCTCAGCATACGCATTTTCGACAGTGGATCGAGAGACACCCAGTTCCTGCGACCAGGTACGACTCGAAGGTAGCCTTGCGCCAGGTTTCAGTTCCCCTTGCTCAATAGCCGTTTTTAACTGACGGGCGATATCCTGATAACGTGGCATATGGTCTGCTTTTTTACGTAATTTATGGCTCTCTTTAGCAGTCCATTATAGTGCTACATTGCGGGCGTTAATAAGAGGAGAAACTGTATGACTACATTACGTCAGCCTTACTACGAACTTAGCCCGGCAGTGTATAACGCACTGGTGCAGGCCAAAACGGCACTGGAAAATAGCGCGCTGGATACCACGCTGATGGAGTTAATTTATTTGCGCGTCTCGCAAATCAACGGCTGCGCATTTTGTCTGGAGATGCACAGCAAAGCATTACGCAAATCCGGCGTGCCACAGCACAAACTGGACGCCCTGGCAGGCTGGCGCGTAAGCCATCATTTTGACGATCGCGAGCGGGCGGCGCTGGCATGGGCGGAATCGGTAACCGATATTGCCCGAACCCATGCGGAAGACGAGGTTTATCAGCCTTTGCTTGAGCATTTCAGCGCAGCAGAAATCAGCGACTTAACGTTTGCCATCGGGCTGATGAATTGTTTTAACCGTCTGGCCGTTTCCATGCGCATGTAACTTCTTGATGCCGGGTATTCGCCCGGCAAAAAAACACAAAATCCCCTACCCCGTTGAGCCATTCAGCGGTGGTGTAATCAATCTAAAATTCCCATATCTTGTATGGTTGAATCTTTTTTCAACTACATCTAGTATCTCTGTATCAACAGAGAGACAACCCGACGCGTATCATCGCGCCGTATCTTCATTTTAAACGGAAATACGAATCATGCGCATTACTATTTACACTCGTAACGATTGCGTTCAGTGCCACGCCACCAAACGGGCGATGGAAAACCGGGGCTTTGACTTTGAAATGATTAATGTCGATCACGTTCCTGAAGCGGCAGAAGCGTTGCGTGCTCAGGGCTTTCGTCAGTTGCCGGTAGTAATTGCAGGCGATCTTAGCTGGTCTGGTTTCCGTCCGGACATGATCAATCGTCTGCATCCAGCGCCACACGCGGCCAGTGCATGAGCCACCTCGTCTACTTTTCCAGCAGCTCCGAAAATACGCAGCGTTTTATCGAACGTTTAGGGCTGCCCGCGGTGCGCATCCCGCTCAATGAGCGGGAACGGATTCAGGTAGACGAGCCTTACATCCTGATCGTGCCCTCTTACGGCGGCGGCGGTACGGCTGGCGCGGTGCCACGACAGGTAATTCGCTTTTTAAACGACGAGCACAACCGGGCGTTGCTTCGCGGCGTGATTGCTTCGGGTAATCGCAACTTTGGTGAGGCGTATGGCCGCGCCGGAGATGTGATTGCTCAAAAATGCGGCGTGCCGTGGCTGTACCGCTTTGAACTCATGGGTACGCAAAGCGATATCGAAAACGTTCGTAAAGGAGTAACCGAATTTTGGCAACGACAACCGCAGAACGCCTGACGCAGAACACGATGGATTACCACGCGCTGAATGCGATGCTTAACCTTTACGATAGCGCAGGTCGCATTCAGTTCGATAAAGACCGCCAGGCCGTTGACGCCTTTATGGCGACGCATGTGCTTCCGAACAGTGTGACCTTCAGTAGCCAGCAGCAGCGCCTGAACTGGCTGGTCAACGAAGGTTACTATGATGAAAGCGTCCTTAATCGCTACTCTCGCGATTTTGTCATTACGCTGTTTGCCCACGCGCACGCCAGCGGTTTTCGTTTTCAGACATTCCTCGGGGCATGGAAGTTTTACACCAGCTATACGTTGAAGACATTCGACGGTAAGCGTTATCTGGAAGATTTTGCCGATCGAGTCACGATGGTGGCACTGACGCTGGCACAAGGCGATGAGACGCTGGCGTTACAACTGACTGATGAGATGCTGTCAGGACGCTTTCAGCCAGCCACGCCGACATTCCTCAACTGCGGTAAACAGCAGCGCGGCGAACTGGTTTCCTGTTTTCTGCTGCGTATTGAAGACAATATGGAGTCGATTGGCCGGGCGGTAAATTCCGCACTGCAACTGTCGAAACGCGGCGGCGGCGTGGCATTTTTGCTGTCGAATCTGCGGGAAGCGGGCGCGCCAATTAAACGTATTGAAAATCAATCTTCTGGCGTAATTCCGGTGATGAAAATGCTGGAAGACGCATTTTCCTATGCCAACCAGCTCGGCGCTCGTCAGGGTGCTGGCGCAGTCTATTTACATGCCCATCATCCCGATATTCTGCGTTTTCTCGATACAAAACGGGAAAATGCCGACGAAAAAATCCGCATTAAAACACTGTCGCTGGGCGTGGTGATCCCGGATATCACTTTCCATCTGGCAAAAGAGAATGCGCAGATGGCGCTGTTTTCGCCTTATGACGTTGAGCGGGTTTATGGCAAGCCATTTGCCGATATCGCCATCAGCGAACACTATGACGAACTGGTTGCCGATGAACGCATCCGCAAAAAATACATCAACGCCCGTGATTTCTTCCAGCGACTGGCAGAAATCCAGTTCGAGTCCGGCTATCCCTACATCATGTATGAAGACAGGGTTAACCGTGCTAACCCTGTCGCCGGGCGCATAAATATGAGCAATCTCTGCTCAGAAATTTTGCAGGTTAACAGCGCATCAGAGTATGACGAGAATCTCGACTATGCCCGCACAGGCCATGATATTTCCTGCAATTTAGGTTCGTTGAATATTGCCCACACCATGGATTCCCCCGACTTTGCCCGCACGGTAGAGACCGCGGTACGCGGTTTAACAGCGGTGTCAGATATGAGTCATATCCGCAGCGTGCCGTCCATCGAAGCCGGAAATGCCGCCTCACACGCCATCGGTCTGGGGCAGATGAATTTACACGGTTATCTGGCGCGAGAAGGCATCGCTTATGGTTCGCCGGAAGCACTGGATTTCACCAATCTCTATTTCTATACCATCACCTGGCACGCACTGCGTACCTCGATGTTGCTGGCGCGCGAACGCGGTGAAACCTTCGCCGGGTTCAAACAGTCACGCTATGCCAGTGGTGAATATTTTAGCCAATATCTGCAAGGGAACTGGCAGCCGAAAACGGCGAAAGTTGGCGAACTGTTTGCCCGTAGCGGTATTACGTTACCTACCCGTGAGATGTGGGCGCAACTGCGCGACGACGTGATGCGCTACGGCATTTACAACCAGAATCTTCAGGCGGTGCCGCCAACCGGTTCTATCTCTTATATCAACCATGCTACGTCGAGTATTCATCCGATTGTGGCGAAAGTAGAGATACGCAAAGAGGGCAAAACAGGACGCGTTTACTACCCTGCCCCGTTTATGACTAACGAGAATCTGGCGCTGTATCAGGATGCTTACGAAATCGGCGCAGAAAAGATCATCGACACCTACGCCGAAGCGACTCGCCATGTCGATCAGGGGCTGTCGCTGACGCTGTTTTTCCCCGATACCGCCACCACTCGCGATATCAACAAAGCGCAGATTTACGCCTGGCGCAAGGGTATCAAAACGCTCTATTACATTCGCCTGCGTCAGATGGCGCTGGAAGGCACTGAAATTGAAGGCTGCGTCTCCTGTGCACTTTAAGGAATATCTATGAAACTCTCACGTATCAGCGCCATCAACTGGAACAAGATATCTGACGATAAAGATCTGGAGGTGTGGAATCGCCTGACCAGCAATTTCTGGCTCCCGGAAAAGGTGCCACTATCGAACGATGTTCCTGCATGGCAGACATTAAGTGTCGTAGAACAACAACTGACGATGCGCGTTTTTACTGGCCTGACGCTGCTCGATACGCTGCAAAATGTTATCGGCGCGCCTTCGCTGATGCCCGATGCGCTCACGCCTCATGAAGAGGCGGTATTATCGAATATCAGCTTTATGGAAGCGGTTCATGCCCGCTCTTACAGTTCGATTTTCTCGACGTTGTGCCAGACCAAAGATGTCGATGCCGCCTACACCTGGAGTGAAGAAAACGCAGCGTTGCAGCGAAAAGCTCAGATTATTCAGCAACATTATCGCGGCGATAATCCGCTGAAAAAGAAAATCGCCAGTGTCTTTCTTGAATCATTTTTGTTCTATTCTGGCTTCTGGCTGCCGATGTATTTTTCCAGTCGCGGTAAGCTAACCAATACCGCAGACCTGATCCGTCTGATTATCCGCGATGAAGCAGTCCACGGTTATTACATCGGCTATAAATATCAGAAAAACCTGGAAAAGTTCTCCCAGGCACAACGTGAAGAGTTAAAGAGTTTCGCCTTCAATTTGTTGCTGGAACTTTATGACAACGAGTTGCAATACACCGATGAGCTGTACGCCGAAACAACGTGGGCTGACGATGTAAAAGCGTTTCTCTGCTACAACGCCAATAAGGCGTTGATGAATCTGGGCTACGAACCGCTTTTCCCGGCAGAAATGGCAGAAGTGAATCCGGCAATCCTCGCCGCGCTTTCGCCGAATGCCGATGAAAATCACGATTTCTTTTCCGGTTCAGGCTCTTCATATGTGATGGGAAAAGCGGTCGAAACAGAAGATGAAGACTGGAATTTCTGACGGGGCTATTTTTAAAAATATCACTACCCGCAGCAGGGAATTAATTCCCGCCAAATATCTTTATATCACGCAAATATTTTGTGGTGATCTACACTGATACTCTGTTGCATTATTCGCCTGAAACCACAATATTCAGGCGTTTTTTCGCTATCTTTGACAAAAAATATCAACTTTTCTCGATTTGCTCTCAGCCCTTATATCACGGGAAATTCCGGCAATTTGCTTGCATCAATATTCATGCCACATTTGCCATCAGGGGTTGCCTCAGATTCTCAGTATGTTAGGGTAGAAAAAAGTGACTATTTCCATTGGGTAATATATCGACATAAACAAATAACAGGAATCTTTCTATTGCATGGCAATTAAATTAGAAATTAAAAATCTTTATAAAATATTTGGCGAGCATCCACAGCGAGCGTTCAAATATATCGAACAAGGACTTTCAAAAGAACAAATTCTGGAAAAAACTGGGCTATCGCTTGGCGTAAAAGACGCCAGTCTGGCCATTGAAGAAGGCGAGATATTTGTCATCATGGGATTATCCGGTTCGGGTAAATCCACAATGGTACGCCTTCTCAATCGCCTGATTGAACCCACCCGCGGGCAAGTGCTGATTGATGGTGTGGATATTGCCAAAATATCCGACGCCGAACTCCGCGAGGTGCGCAGAAAAAAGATTGCGATGGTCTTCCAGTCCTTTGCCTTAATGCCGCATATGACCGTGCTGGACAATACTGCGTTCGGTATGGAATTGGCCGGAATTAATGCCGAAGAACGCCGGGAAAAAGCCATTGATGCACTGCGTCAGGTCGGGCTGGAAAATTATGCCCACAGCTACCCGGATGAACTCTCTGGCGGGATGCGTCAACGTGTGGGATTAGCCCGTGCATTAGCGATTAATCCGGATATATTATTAATGGACGAAGCCTTCTCGGCGCTCGATCCATTAATTCGCACCGAGATGCAGGATGAGCTGGTAAAATTACAGGCGAAACATCAACGCACCATTGTCTTTATTTCCCACGATCTCGATGAAGCCATGCGTATTGGCGACCGAATTGCCATTATGCAAAATGGTGAAGTGGTACAGGTCGGCACACCGGATGAAATTCTCAATAATCCGGCGAATGATTATGTCCGCACCTTCTTCCGTGGCGTCGATATTAGCCAGGTATTCAGTGCGAAAGATATTGCCCGCCGCAGCCCTAATGGCTTAATTCGTAAAACCCCTGGCTTCGGCCCACGCTCGGCACTGAAATTATTGCAGGATGAAGATCGCGAATATGGCTACGTTATCGAACGCGGTAATAAGTTTGTCGGCGCAGTCTCTATCGATTCGCTTAAGGCCGCATTAACGCAGCAGCAAGGTCTTGATGCGGCGCTGATTGATGCGCCGTTAGCGGTCGATGCGCAAACGCCTCTTAGCGAGTTGCTCTCTCATGTCGGACAGGCGCCCTGTGCGGTGCCCGTGGTCGACGAGGACCAACAGTATGTCGGCATCATTTCGAAAGGAATGCTGCTGCGCGCTTTAGATCGTGAGGGGGTAAATAATGGCTGATCAAAATAATCCGTGGGATACCACACCAGCGGCGGACAGTGCCGCACAATCCGCAGATGCCTGGGGTACACCGGCTGCTACACCGACTGACGGTGGCGGCGCCGACTGGCTGACCAGCACGCCTGCGCCAAACGCCGAGCATTTTAACATTCTCGATCCGTTCCATAAGACGCTGATCCCACTCGACAGTTGGGTCACTGAAGGGATCGACTGGGTCGTTACCCATTTCCGTCCCGTCTTCCAGGGCGTGCGCGTTCCGGTCGATTACATCCTCAACGGTTTCCAGCAATTGCTGCTGGGTATGCCGGCACCGGTGGCGATTATCGTTTTCGCTCTCATCGCCTGGCAGATTTCCGGGGTCGGAATGGGCGTGGCGACGCTGGTTTCGCTGATTGCCATCGGCGCAATCGGTGCCTGGTCACAGGCAATGGTTACTCTGGCGCTGGTGTTAACCGCCCTGCTGTTCTGTATCGTCATCGGTTTGCCGTTGGGGATCTGGCTGGCGAGAAGTCCGCGAGCGGCGAAAATTATTCGTCCACTGCTTGATGCCATGCAGACCACGCCGGCGTTTGTTTATCTGGTGCCAATCGTCATGCTGTTTGGTATCGGTAACGTGCCGGGCGTGGTGGTGACGATCATCTTTGCCCTGCCGCCGATTATCCGCCTGACTATTCTGGGGATTAACCAGGTTCCGGCGGATCTGATTGAAGCCTCGCGCTCATTCGGTGCCAGCCCGCGCCAGATGCTGTTCAAAGTTCAGCTACCGCTGGCGATGCCGACCATTATGGCGGGCGTTAACCAGACGCTGATGCTGGCCCTTTCTATGGTGGTCATCGCCTCGATGATTGCCGTCGGCGGGCTGGGTCAGATGGTACTTCGCGGTATCGGTCGTCTGGATATGGGGCTTGCCACCGTTGGCGGCGTCGGGATTGTGATCCTCGCCATTATCCTCGACCGCCTGACGCAGGCCGTTGGGCGTGACTCACGCAGTCGCGGCAACCGCCGCTGGTACACCACTGGCCCTGTTGGTCTGCTGACCCGCCCATTCGTTAAATAACTCTGCACTTGCCCGGTGACGCCGGGCATTACCCCCTGCCAAAAAAAGGAATAACAATGCGACATAGCGTACTTTTTGCGACAGCGTTTGCCACGCTTATCTCTACACAAACTTTTGCTGCCGATCTGCCGGGCAAAGGCATTACCGTAAACCCGATTCAGAGCACCATCACTGAAGAAACCTTCCAGACGCTGCTGGTCAGCCGCGCGCTGGAGAAATTAGGTTATACCGTCAATAAACCCAGCGAAGTGGATTACAACGTTGGCTATACCTCGCTTGCTTCCGGCGATGCAACCTTTACCGCCGTGAACTGGACGCCGCTGCATGACAACATGTACGAAGCTGCCGGTGGCGATAAGAAATTTTATCGTGAAGGGGTATTTGTTAACGGCGCGGCACAAGGTTACCTGATCGATAAGAAAACTGCCGACCAGTACAAAATCACCAACATCGCGCAACTGAAAGATCCGAAGATCGCCAAACTGTTCGATACCAACGGCGATGGCAAAGCGGATTTAACCGGTTGTAACCCAGGCTGGGGCTGCGAAGGTGCCATCAACCACCAGCTTGCTGCGTATGAACTGACCAACACCGTGACGCATAATCAGGGGAACTATGCGGCGATGATGGCCGACACCATCAGTCGCTACAAAGAGGGCAAACCGGTGTTTTACTACACCTGGACGCCGTACTGGGTGAGTAACGAACTGAAGCCGGGGAAAGATGTGGTCTGGTTGCAGGTGCCGTTCTCCGCACTGCCGGGCGATAAAAATGCCGATACCAAACTGCCGAATGGCGCGAATTACGGCTTCCCGGTCAGTACCATGCATATCGTTGCCAACAAAGCCTGGGCCGAGAAAAATCCGGCAGCAGCGAAACTGTTTGCCATTATGCAGTTGCCAGTGGCAGATATTAACGCCCAGAACGCCATTATGCATGACGGCAAAGCCTCAGAAGGCGATATTCAGGGCCACGTTGATGGCTGGATCAAAGCCCACCAGCAGCAGTTCGATGGCTGGGTGAATGAGGCGCTGGCAGCGCAGAAGTAATTTTTATTCGGGCGGATAAGGCGTTTTTGCCTCATCCGCCGCTCTGTACACAATGCCTGATGCGACGCTGGCGCGTCTTATCATGCCTACAAACCCACTCATTCCGTAGGCCGGATAAGGCGTTTTCGCTGCATCCGCCGTTCTGTACACAATGCCTGATGCGACGCTGGCGCGTCTTATCATGCCTACAAACCACACCGCACATTTCAACAAGCTATCTTTCGCCCCCATTTATAAACATCCGCTATTATTGATTTCCAGCTTAATCATCACCTGATGAACAAAAATAATGACTAAACCCAATCATGAGCTTAGCCCGGCGCTGATCGTGCTAATGTCGATCGCCACCGGTCTGGCGGTCGCCAGCAACTATTACGCACAGCCATTGCTCGACACCATCGCGCGCAACTTTTCCCTTTCCGCCAGTTCGGCGGGCTTTATTGTCACCGCCGCGCAGTTGGGCTATGCCGCAGGTCTGCTGTTTCTTGTTCCCCTCGGTGATATGTTTGAACGCCGCCGCCTGATTGTCACCATGACCTTACTGGCAGCAGGCGGTATGTTGATTACCGCCAGCAGTCAGTCGCTGGCGATGATGATCCTCGGTACGGCATTAACCGGTTTATTCTCTGTCGTGGCACAAATTCTGGTTCCGCTGGCGGCGACGCTGGCTTCACCGGACAAACGCGGCAAGGTGGTTGGCACCATTATGAGTGGCCTGCTGCTGGGGATTTTGCTGGCGCGTACCGTTGCCGGGTTGCTGGCGAATCTCGGCGGCTGGCGCACCGTCTTTTGGGTCGCATCGGTGTTAATGGCACTGATGGCACTGGCGTTATGGCGCGGCCTGCCACAAATGAAATCTGAAACCCACCTCAACTACCCACAGTTGCTTGGTTCCGTTTTCAGCATGTTTATCAGCGAGAAGATCCTGCGTACCCGCGCGATACTGGGCTGCCTGACCTTTGCCAACTTCAGCATTCTCTGGACATCAATGGCTTTTTTGCTCGCCGCGCCGCCTTTTAATTACAGCGATGGCGTAATTGGTCTGTTTGGACTTGCGGGAGCTGCCGGGGCGTTGGGCGCTCGCCCGGCGGGCGGTTTTGCCGATAAGGGCAAATCGCATCTCACAACAACGTTTGGTCTGCTGCTGTTGTTACTTTCATGGTTGGCGATCTGGTTTGGCCACGCTTCCGTACTGGCGCTCATTATCGGCATTCTGATACTGGATCTCACCGTGCAGGGCGTGCATATCACCAATCAAACCGTGATTTATCGTATTCATCCTGATGCGCGTAATCGCCTGACCGCAGGTTACATGACCAGCTACTTTATTGGCGGTGCCGCCGGTTCGCTAATTTCAGCCTCAGCCTGGCAACATGGCGGTTGGGCTGGTGTTTGTCTGGCTGGCGCGACGATTGCCCTGGTTAACGTACTGGTCTGGTGGCGAGGTTTTCATCGTCAGGAAGTCGCAAATTAAGCAATCAGCAACCGTTTTCGTGGCTTTACACTTATAAGGGTGTTAAGAATCCCATCAGTCTGATAAGGTTAGGATATTCATCCAGACTATTAATAATATTAACAATCGTTAAGCGTACACTCTATGGTAAGCCCTACTCCACTGCCTGCTTCTGGTTCGGCGACCTTCATGGAAGGCTGCAAAGACAGTTTACCGATTGTTATTAGTTATATTCCGGTGGCCTTTGCATTTGGTCTGAATGCGACCCGTCTGGGATTCTCTCCCCTGGAAAGCGTTTTTTTCTCCTGCATTATTTATGCAGGAGCGAGCCAGTTTGTCATCACCGCAATGCTGGCAGCTGGTAGTAGCTTGTGGGTAGCCGCATTGACCGTTATGGCAATGGATGTTCGCCATGTACTGTATGGTCCATCGTTGCGTAGCCGCATTGTTCAACGCCTGCAAAAATCGAAAACCGCACTGTGGGCATTTGGCCTGACGGACGAAGTTTTTGCCGCAGCAACGGCAAAACTGGTACGTAATAATCGCCGCTGGAGCGAAAACTGGATGATCGGCATTGCCTTCAGTTCATGGTCATCGTGGGTATTTGGTACGGTAATAGGGGCATTTTCGGGCAGCGGTTTGCTGCAAGGTTATCCCGCCGTCGAAGCAGCATTAGGCTTTATGCTGCCGGCACTCTTTATGAGTTTTCTGCTCGCCTCTTTCCAGCGCAAACAATCCCTTTGCGTTACCGCAGCGTTAGTTGGTGCCCTTGCTGGCGTAACGCTATTTTCTATTCCCGTCGCCATTCTGGCAGGCATTGTCTTTGGCTGCCTCACTGCGTTAATCCAGTCATTCTGGCAAGGAGCACCTGATGAGCTATGAGGTTCTGCTGCTTGGATTACTGGTTGGCGCGGCGAATTACTGCTTCCGCTATTTACCCCTACGCCTGCGAGTGGGCAATGCCCGCCCAACCAAGCGTGGCGCAGTGGGTATTTTGCTCGACACCATTGGCATCGCCTCGATTTGCGCTCTGCTGGTTGTCTCTACCGCACCAGAAGTGATACACGATTCACGCCGTTTCGTACCCACGCTGGTCGGTTTTGCGGTACTGGGAGCCAGTTTCTATAAAACACGCAGCATCATTATTCCCACTTTATTGAGTGCGCTGGCCTACGGGCTGACGTGGAAAGTGATGACGTTTCTATAGACCACAAGAATCATTTTTCTAAAACAATACATTTACTTTATTTGTCACTGTCGTTACTATATCGGCTGAAATTAATGAGGTCATACCCAAATGGATAGTTCGTTTACGCCCATTGAACAAATGCTAAAATTTCGCGCCAGCCGCCACGAAGATTTTCCTTATCAGGAGATCCTTCTGACCCGTCTTTGCATGCATATGCAAAGCAAGCTGCTGGAGAACCGCAATAAAATGCTGAAGGCTCAGGGGATTAACGAGACGTTGTTTATGGCGTTGATTACGCTGGAGTCTCAGGAAAACCACAGTATTCAGCCTTCTGAATTGAGCTGTGCTCTTGGATCATCCCGTACCAATGCGACGCGTATTGCCGATGAGCTGGAAAAACGTGGCTGGATCGAACGTCGTGAAAGCGATAACGATCGCCGCTGCCTGCATCTGCAATTAACGGAAAAAGGTCACGAGTTTTTGCGCGAGGTTTTACCGCCGCAGCATAACTGCCTGCATCAACTCTGGTCCGCGCTCAGCACAACAGAAAAAGATCAGCTTGAGCAAATCACCCGCAAATTGCTCTCCCGTCTCGATCAGATGGAACAAGACGGTGCTGTTCTCGAAGCGATGAGCTAACGCGTCATCTCGCTCAAAAATCCAGACTTATAAAAGAAAAACTGACCGGCCAGCATCGCAACGTGCTGGCCTTTTTGGCAAGCAGGTCGGCTCAGCCGATGAGTTAAGAAGATCGTGGAGAATACTATGAGCGCAAATGCGGAGACACAAACCCCGCAGCAACCGGTAAAGAAGAGCGGCAAACGTAAGCGTCTGCTCCTCCTTCTCACCTTGCTCTTTATTATTATTGCCGTAGCGATAGGGATTTATTGGTTTTTGGTACTGCGTCATTTCGAAGAAACGGATGACGCATACGTGGCAGGAAATCAGATTCAAATTATGTCTCAGGTGTCAGGCAGTGTGACGAAAGTCTGGGCCGATAACACCGATTTTGTAAAAGAAGGCGATGTGCTGGTCACTCTCGACCCGACGGATGCTCGCCAGGCGTTTGAAAAAGCCAAAACTGCGCTGGCTTCCAGCGTACGTCAAACCCACCAACTGATGATTAACAGCAAACAGTTGCAGGCAAATATTGAGGTGCAGAAAATCGCCCTCGCCAAAGCTCAGAGTGACTACAACCGTCGCGTGCCGCTGGGCAATGCCAACCTGATTGGCCGCGAAGAGCTGCAACACGCCCGCGACGCCGTCACCAGCGCCCAGGCGCAGCTGGATGTCGCCATTCAACAATACAATGCCAATCAGGCGATGATTTTGGGTACTAAACTGGAAGATCAGCCTGCCGTGCAACAGGCTGCCACTGAAGTGCGTAATGCCTGGCTGGCGCTGGAGCGTACCCGTATTGTCAGCCCGATGACTGGTTATGTCTCCCGTCGCGCAGTACAGCCTGGTGCACAAATTAGCCCAACGACGCCGCTGATGGCGGTCGTTCCAGCCACGAATATGTGGGTGGATGCTAACTTTAAAGAGACGCAGATTGCCAATATGCGCATCGGTCAGCCGGTCACCATCACCACCGATATTTACGGCGATGATGTGAAATACACCGGTAAAGTGGTTGGTCTGGATATGGGTACGGGTAGCGCGTTCTCGCTGCTTCCGGCGCAAAACGCCACCGGTAACTGGATCAAAGTCGTTCAGCGTCTGCCTGTTCGTATCGAACTGGACCAGAAACAGTTGGAACAATACCCGCTGCGTATCGGTTTATCCACGCTGGTGAGCGTCAATACCACTAACCGTGACGGCCAGGTACTGGCAAACAAAGTACGCTCCACACCGGTCGCGGTAAGCACCGCGCGTGAAATCAGCCTGGCACCTGTCAATAAACTGATCGACGACATCGTAAAAGCTAACGCTGGCTAATCCAGAGGTGCGTGTGATGCAACAGCAAAAACCGCTGGAAGGCGCGCAACTGGTCATTATGACGATTGCGCTGTCGCTGGCGACATTCATGCAGGTGCTGGACTCCACCATTGCTAACGTGGCGATCCCCACTATCGCCGGGAACCTGGGTTCATCACTCAGTCAGGGAACGTGGGTAATCACCTCCTTCGGGGTGGCGAATGCCATCTCGATCCCGCTTACCGGCTGGCTGGCAAAGCGCTTCGGGGAAGTGAAACTGTTCCTCTGGTCGACCATCGCCTTCGCCATTGCTTCGTGGGCATGTGGTGTCTCCAGCAGTCTGAATATGCTGATCTTCTTCCGCGTGATTCAGGGGATTGTCGCCGGGCCATTGATCCCGCTTTCGCAAAGTCTGTTACTGAATAACTACCCACCGGCCAAACGTTCTATCGCGCTGGCGTTGTGGTCGATGACGGTGATTGTCGCGCCAATTTGCGGCCCGATCCTCGGCGGTTATATCAGTGATAATTACCACTGGGGCTGGATATTCTTCATCAACGTGCCGATTGGCGTGGCGGTGGTGTTGATGACACTACAAACCCTGCGCGGACGCGAAACCCGCACCGAACGGCGGCGGATTGATGCCGTGGGGCTGGCGCTGCTGGTGATTGGTATCGGCAGCCTACAGATTATGCTCGACCGGGGTAAAGAGCTGGACTGGTTCTCATCACAGGAAATTATCATCCTCACCGTGGTGGCGGTGGTGGCTATCTGCTTCCTGATTGTCTGGGAGCTAACGGATGATAACCCGATAGTCGATCTGTCGTTGTTTAAGTCGCGCAATTTCACCATCGGCTGCTTGTGTATCAGCCTCGCGTATATGCTCTACTTCGGCGCGATTGTTCTGCTGCCGCAGTTGTTGCAGGAGGTCTACGGCTACACGGCAACATGGGCAGGGCTGGCTTCTGCGCCGGTAGGGATTATTCCAGTGATCCTGTCGCCGATTATCGGTCGATTTGCGCATAAACTGGATATGCGGCGGCTGGTGACGTTCAGCTTTATTATGTATGCCGTCTGCTTCTACTGGCGTGCCTATACCTTTGAACCGGGTATGGATTTTGGCGCGTCGGCCTGGCCGCAGTTTATCCAGGGCTTCGCAGTGGCCTGCTTCTTTATGCCGCTGACCACCATTACGCTGTCTGGTCTGCCACCGGAACGACTGGCTGCGGCGTCGAGCCTCTCCAACTTTACGCGAACTCTGGCGGGGTCTATCGGTACGTCCATAACGACGACGATGTGGACTAACCGCGAGTCGATGCACCATGCTCAGTTGACCGAATCGGTGAACCCGTATAACCCGAACGCCCAGGCGATGTACAGTCAACTGGAAGGTCTGGGGATGACGCAACAGCAGGCATCGGGCTGGATTGCTCAGCAGATCACCAATCAGGGGCTGATTATTTCCGCCAATGAGATCTTCTGGATGTCAGCCGGGATATTCCTCGTCCTGCTGGGGCTGGTGTGGTTTGCTAAACCGCCATTTGGCGCAGGCGGCGGCGGCGGCGGTGCGCACTGATGTTGTTCAAGGGAGCTGCGGCTCCCTTTTTGCTTGCTCATTCTGTAAACGGTTGTTTAATCAACGCCAAATGATGCCATTATTCAGGGGTGCTTAATAAACAGTTCTGCAATCAGAAAAATAGACAATGTATTTATATTCTTCTTAAGAATCGTGTGTTTTATCTCATATTTTTATTCATTTCATCGATACACAGAAATCACATTTATATTATTTTTTTGATAAAAATCCTGGTATTTATCCCCTTCTAAGAAGATGTGCAAACAATAAACATGCAATTAATTCGTCATTTTTATTAAACTCAAAAAATATCGGCGTCATATATCTTAATGATTTTCCTCACTTTTCTTTTTATCATTTTTTACCACTTAAGATATTTAAAGATTTTTGCTACAGAAAACTATGCAACTTATTTTTTAGCTCAACACCTAAACCATCAAAATAAATTAATATTAAATTAACCATAAATTAAACTGATTTATAAACATTGGTTTCACGCACTACTCTTCATTTGAAGAAACAGCAACCTGTTTCAAAGACGTTAAAATCTAATTTTCTTACGTAGTTACTGTGAGTTCATTATTTATCTAAAAATAAATCATAAGGATGAGAAGGAACTTTATGAACATCAAAAAGCATCCCTTGTCAACGCTGGCAATAGCTATTTCGACCGTGTTATCAATACCCGTTGCACTGGCATGGGCACCACCAACAAGTATCAACAGCGATGTTACTATCAACAATAATGATGTTGTAACGCTATCCTCATCCGAAAATAATTCATCAACCTGGGATCAATTTCGTTATCTTAATGTTGGAGCAACAAGTGAAGGAACATTAAATATAGACGGGCGTGATCTAACCACCTCCAAAATTACAATCGGTAATGCAACTTCAGGGATAATGAAATTAGAAAACAATGCTCATCTGACGATTAATAAGGCATCGCCTTATGAGCGCAATATTTATTTAGGTATCAATGGTGGTTCAGGAACCTTAATGGTGCTTAGCGGCAGTACTATCACCGATTTAAATGAATTCAGAATCGGTGAATATGATTACCAGGCACAAGGGCAAGTCATTATTGACGGTGCGGGTTCTTCCGTTTCTGCAACGTATGTGATGGTCGGCGATCAGGGAACAGGTAAACTCGAAATCACGCATGGCGGTCGTCTTACAGCATCAAAGGATATGCTCATTGGTTTTACTGGAAGTTCACCTGATTTTCACGGGACTGGATACGGTGAAACTCTGGTTGATGGCGACAATTCTTCATTAACAGTGAATGAATATATCAACCTCGGGGGATTGAGTTCATTGCAGAACGAGGCCAAGGGGATACTTACCGTTAGTAATAATGCCACGGTCAGTGCTAATCAATTTATCTGGATTGGGATAGCAGAAACCAGCACCGGTATTCTAAACATTGGTGGAGCGCAGGGAGAAGCAGAACAGAAAGCGGGGATCATCAAGACGCCGATTATCCATATGGGAAGCAATGTCGGGAATAGTACTGCACAAATTAATTTTAACCACTCCAGCGAAGATTTTATCCTGGCTGCAGATATAGTTGGCAAAGGCGAAGTTAACCAGGAAGGTTCCGGAGTCACGACGTTGACTGGCGCAAATACCTACTCTGGCCAAACAAATATTAATAAAGGCACCTTGCGCGCCGGTATCAACGATACCTTCAGCCCAAACTCCGATTATGTTGTCGACAGTAAAGGGAATATCGATTTAGACGGTTTTTCACAAACCTTAAATACACTGGATTTGGCGGGTACAGCAACACTATCTTCCTCAAAAAATGGCGACAAATTCACGCCTGCCACACTCACCATTAATGGCAATTACACTGCTAATAATGGTTTGTTAGTCATGCATACTGTATTAGGCGATGATAATTCCGTAACGGATAAGCTCATCGTAAAAGGTGATACTTCCGGTAGTACCCGCGTCATGGTCAACAATGCGGGCGGTCTGGGCGCGGATACTCTGGAAGGGATAAAAATTGTCGAGGTTGACGGCCTGTCAGAGGGCGTTTTCAGTAAAGAAGGTCGTATTGTTGCCGGTCCTTATGATTACAACGTGGTAAAAAGCGACAACCAGAACTGGTTTTTAACCAGTGAAATTCCCGCTGGACCGTATACCCCTCCGGTACTCCCCGTCATCCCGGACCCCGATCCTGAGCCACCTGTAACACCTGAGCCCCCTGTAACACCAGAACCGCCTGTGACACCGGAGCCGCCTGTTACGCCATCTGTTCCACAACCAGAACGAAAACATCTGTATCGCCCGGAAATTGGTAGCTATCTGGCTAATATTCAGGCGGCAAATACGCTGTTTAATACCCGACTGCATGACCGTCTGGGGGAAACACAATACACCGACCTGCTCACTGGCGAACAGAAAGTGACCAGTCTGTGGATGCGTAACATTGGCGGACATAATCGCTTTAAAGATCGCTCGGATGAACTGAGTACCCAGAGCAACCGTTATGTTCTGCAACTTGGCGGCGATCTTGCGCAATGGAGCAGTAACGCACTCGATCGCTGGCATCTCGGCCTGATGGCTGGCTATGCCAACAGCAAGAGTCACACGCATTCCAACCTGACCGGGTACAGCTCACGTGGGCAAATCGACGGCTACAGTGTGGGCATGTATGGCACCTGGTACGCTAACGAAGCAGACAAAACAGGGACTTATATTGACAGCTGGTTGCTCTATAACTGGTTTGATAACACCGTCTCCGGCGAGTATCTGCCGAGTGAGAAATATCACTCTGACGGCATCACCGCCGCCATTGAAGCGGGTTATACCTTCCGTCTTGGTGAAAGCGCAGATGCCCGCACCAGCTACTGGCTGCAGCCCAAAATGCAACTGACATGGATGGATGTGAAGGCAGACAACCATACGGAAGACAATGGCACGCTTGTTGAGGACAGCACCGAAGGCAACCTGCAAACGCGTCTGGGGGTGAAAGCGTATCTGCAGGGTCATCATGCTATTGATGATCATAAAGAGCGTTCTTTCCAGCCTTTCGTGGAAGCCAACTGGATTTATAACTCCCGCAATTACAGCGTGAAGATGGATCACATCGGCGATGAGATCATCGGCGCGCGTAACACTGGCGAGTTAAAAGCGGGGGTGGAAGGTCAGATTACTCCGCGTCTGCAACTGTGGGGCAACGTCGCCCAGCAGTTGGGTGACAACGGTTACAGTGATACCCAGGGAATGTTGGGCATGAAATATCTCTTTTAATGCCACTTTGCCACCTGTCACGTACAGGTGGC
>NZ_RHJO01000032.1:0-12310 GCF_004211985.1 Escherichia sp. E10V10
GCTTTACGCTGGGAATTTAGTGCCTGCATGAATTACTCCTTCGAGCTACCAAATTTGTTACCGATTACTCGCATTGCAGCCCCACGAATAGCATCGACACCGATCAGCCCAACGCCGCCACCAATGGCAACAGAAAGTGATTTAGGCCATCCGACATACTCAAGAGCGGATGCAAAAGTCAGCGTCAGAGCGCCACAGAGTAGAATTTCGAGTGTTTTTCGCTTCCAGCCGCCACCACCGCCAAAATAGGCAATACGTAAACCAGCCATAACAATCGACATAATCACTGCGCCCAGCGGTGTGTCTCCACGCCACCAGCTCTGGACCAACTCCAGCCAGGTATTTGGGTTATGAGGCATTTGTAGTTATCTCTCACCTCGCTGATACAGCAGGTGCAAATTGAGGGAACATCATGTACCGCAAATCAGAAGCGGAAACGTCAAAGAAGCCGAGCCAATGGATAACTGCGGGATAGACCAGACTCAACGAATCCCCAGGCCCAGAAACGACAAAACCCGCTCGACGGCGGGTTTAAGCTGTGTGGCGAAGTAACCACTCTTAACACAGTAACGCAATTTTTGCGGACCGCGATAATGTTTTTTATACCAAAAAAAGGTATTTTATGGAAAAAAATCAAGACATAGCGAGCAAAGAGTGACTAAAACAACTTCTTTTCAGATCTTCTACGATGCAGAGGATAACGAATTAGCACAGCATAAAATTGATGCCAAAACATTAAGCATCTCCATAGGTTCGATGGCAGATTTAATATCAGCAGCTGATAAAAGACTTAATGACGGCCAACAAACCGTTAAGTTAATGGTTACTAATCCAGCAGAAGCGGGATCACTCGGCGTATCCTATACCATGATGGAGCTTGTTCCTCATGCCGTCGACGTCGCAAAAGTGATTGGCCTAACAGGGATAGCCGGGGCTGCTATTGGAGCTCCAGCATTATCACTAATCCGCCAACTGGGCAGCAAGAAAGTAATTTCGGTAACAAAACGGGCAGGAACAGAAGAATCTGTTCTTGAACTTGAAGGGGAAGAAATTGTTTGCCATGACTCAGTGGCTAAGTTAGTAACAGATCCTGAAGTCCGTGATGCCCTTGTGAATGTAGTTCGTGCACCATTAGACGGCAAACAAGGTGCAGTATTTAAGGTGCTAAATGATGAAGGCGAAGAAGTCGTTCGTCTTGAAGGAAGTGAAACCGAAGAGATCAAACCGCTGCCTAGAGGTACACTACTTGAAAAAGAAGAGTCTGTAGAAGAAGTCAATGTTAGATTCGTACAGATCAACTTCGAGGGTACAAAGGGTTGGAGAATCGATTATTTAGGCGAGGAGCATGCTGTTACCTTTGAAGATCAGTTGTTTATACACCAAGTTCAAAATGGAATCATCAGTTTTACAAAAGAAGATTTGTTTGTTGTTGAGCTAAAAACTATAAAAACTTTCACTGCGCGAAATGCCACAACCAAGTATGCTATAACCAAAGTAAAACGAAAACGCCCTGCTGAGGCTTGACAAAAGTGACACTGAACATGCAGATAGCACAACTGATCTTCTGGATAGGGGTGATAATGATCATCCCTGCCTTTAGTCGTTTTTGCTATTCAGCGTCAGCCTTGCTTTGGCGTCGACTATTCCCTACAAAAGTCTTCGAATTCCGATATCACGATGAAGAATCCGGAGTGACCAAGACGCTAGTAATAAAAGTTCCAAGTAAAAAGGGAAAAATGCTAACAACCCTCATTGAAGAGGCAATTGCGGAGAATTCAAAACGAAAATGAATTCTCAAACTAAAGGTCTAAGCACAGGAAAAGCTACCCTTTCAACTGGTGGTTGGGGAGCAATTCTAAGTGTTCTTGTTAGCGCGATTTTAACCGACCCTAATAGCGTGTGGCGAACTGTAGCCTACGCATTAGTACCGGGTGTTGCGGCAACTTTAACTTACGTCATGAATTGGTTTATTTCGAGGCATGGTTTCGAATCTCCAGAAGACGCAGCCAAAAGAGCAAAATGCAAGCGTGATTTGGCTGAGATTGAGAAGCAGTTACGATCTGACCACTTAAGTCCTGAAATAAAATCAACATTGATGCAGGCTAAAGCAAGAACAATCGAAATTTTGGTATCAATCGGAAGGGAATCTATACTCGAAACATCTGCGCGTAACATTACACCATCAGAAACTGCCGATCCGCAAAGCTGAGCGGCAGTTTCTATTCTGGTAGTCTATTGGTCCATTTCCAGACAAAGATCAAGCATTGAGAGACAGCCTTCAACAAAACCCTCAGCCATCTGTATCTCAATGCGTATTAGTTTCTCATCCTTTTTACGAGCTTTGGCGAGCTTTCTTTTAGAGATACCGTATAGGTAATGGGCAACAAGAAGCGAATGTTCGTCTGGCCTTTTTTGCTTTAGACGAGCAAGACAACCTTCAATAATTAATGCATCACTATCTGAACAAGCCTGACGTGTTTTGCTTGTATAGGGAAGAAGCCCCTTAAACCCAGCAGCTATAGGCGAATAGTCTACTCCTGAACTATCACTCGCCGCCCATGCACCCCAACGCTCAAGAATCATCTGAATATCACGCATCAACTTTCCCCACAAAAATCAGGCTAGCACGCCAATTGCCAGCAAAAATCAATAAAACGATATAAGCGCAGGCGCACCCAGCGGCGGCGAAGACGTTCTGTCATATAAGACTCAAACATCATTCATCTCCCAGTTCAGTGATGGTCAGCTCCAGCTTTCCACCCTTGGTAACGGGCATCTTCACAACGCGATAATCAACGACCTGAGCATCATCCAGCCAGAAACCTGCTTTGGTGAGTGCGTCAAAAGCGGCCTTTTGCAGATTATCCAGGTCACGGCGACGGCGATCCGGCATGTGGCACTCAATACGGATTTTCACTGGCATAGCCAGGCCGATATCCAGCATGGAGCCTTTGATGATTCGGGCGACGTTATCGCGGTATGCCTGCCCTTCTGCGCTGATGTGCGTGCGCCCGCGATTATGGCGGTAGTAGCGGTTATTGCTCGGCGGCCAGGGTAGTGTGATGTAGTAAGTATTCACGCCTTAATTACCCCCTCTTTCAGCCAGATAACCTGCGTTCTCGCCATACCTTCCAGCGCGCATTCTTTTGCATATCCAGCGTCAACAAAATGCGTGCGACGGTCGATCTCGTCGTGACAGGCAGAACATGCAATGGTGGCAATAAGGTCTGGCGGTTTAATACCGGTGCCGCACAATCCAGCTAGCCGGATATGTGCCAGTACAGACGTTTCAGGGTTGCCATTACATACGCCAGGGATTCTTACCTGGCATTCCCGACCACGCGCTGCTTTTCTCAAATCAGCCATGACTCCTCCTTGCTGCCAGTCGCAACCATTTTTTATCAACCAGGCTGGCGGTATACCCGAGCAGTGTTGGTATTTCGGATGGTTTCAGCTCAGGCTTACGCTTACGACGATTTGGTACTCTGTAGATGTGTCCGTTCATGACACGAATAAGCGGTGTAGCCATTACGCCTCCTGCTTGTCGCGCAGCAGCTGGAACTCGCAGCTCTGCGGAATAGTCAGGTGGCAGCCAATATTCATCGCCCAGGCTTCAACCTTACACAGGAAGACATACATCTCTCCGGTATCAAGATCGGAGGTATGGCGTAACGACTGGATCGTAGTGATTTCGCCGGTTACGACATCAACCAGGTCCTTGGTTTCATAACCGAGGTATGTGTGTTTGAGAGCATCTTTTACCCATGCTGCGGTAGCGAACGATTTCCCCCTGCTGATGAGGTATTCACTGATTTCGCTGTACCACATGTGGCTGAGTGCATTCTGGGAAAGACTGCGTTTCTCACGCCACGGTTTAAGCACCATGCGAAAGCATTTTCCGTCCTCCAGATAAGGCTGGATCTGCTGACCGATAGCGGTGAAGTTGCCGCGATGTAATTTGATGCCGTCTTGTGGGAGGTTCACGCTTCACCTCCGCAGAGGTCAAACGTTGGATGCAAAAAATCGCAGGTGCATTTCTGCAACTGTGAAGGGAGAAGAGAGTTTGGATTGTGTGTGCGCATAAACGTCCCCGTTTAGCGCAGAAGTCACCGGAGGTGTTCAGGCTCCGATGACATGATTATGGCGAGTTGATTATGGAAAATCAATTGAAGATGAAATTCAACAATGCCCCATGGTGCTATGGCGCTCAATTAATTATATAACTTCAGAGAAAACTGATAACCCATTGATGATCACATTAGCTCAGACTAAGAAGACTGACAACGGGGACGAACATGAACAGCAACGCCTGACATAGGTAAATCTCAAAAGCGAATCATATAATCCTTACCCCATCACTCAGAGACATCGCATAATAACATTCATACCACTATATAACCTCCAAATAACAACAACAATTCATTGGTTGCATTAATATCAGCGTGTTCCGTTGTTCAGGAATAAAACTTTTTATTTAACAAACAAAGAGAGTTCAATGATGAGCAAAATTACAGGCGTGTTAGTTGATAGCCATATCTATGATATTAAAAATGATATGGAGAGTGGTTACTGTTTCCCTAACAGTTTGTTCCCAGGAGCAACCTTCAAGATGGTCATTGATAATGACCCTATTAATAATGACAAGGTAAAATGGACCTGTAGCACTAATGCAGACAATAATGTTCTGGCGGTTAGCCAGGATGGCACAGTAACTTTTCCGGGCGTAGATGAAAAGTGCGTTGGGAAGATTTTTGTCATTTTCGCCACTGATAAATCAACAAACAAATCTGCCGGCATCTATGTTTTTATTGTGAAGCGTTTTTTCAAATACAGCATTGAACTTTATAACTCAGTTAAAGATATTTTACCGTGGATTGAAAACATGAACGGGAATTTTCCTGAGGCACGTGACATCTATAGTTACGATTATGATAACTATAGTGGACCGCATATTATCAATCGAGAAGTTAACGCAGGGCTTTACCAGGAATGGGGCACGTTATCTAATAGTGGATGGGACGCAAGTTGTGAGCTTGAGGGTATTTGTAGCATTTACGCTTTTGATAAAGACAATAATACTTATTATTGCCTGCGTGATTATGGAGAAATAGAGTGTATTGATCGTTTTTGCGTCGCTCAGGCAGTTGCATCCTACGGAGAATCCATCGACTGATTGTGTTTTTTTCAACTATCATTTGCATTATTACAGCGTAAAGATTCACTGAAATTATAAAATTTAACTTGCGCAAAACCACCCGTTCAGCGGGTGGTTCTCATTTTTATCCACTATGTATATGAAGCTTAAAAAAATAAACGGACTTAAGCGATCCTTTTTATATTGCTACAAACAATTAATTCTCGACACCTAATAACTAAAGCCCCGCCCCCATATACCGCCAATACCCGTTTCATAACAAAATGCTGGTGACATTTCTCACCGGAAACTTTATTGCTACTGCTCAGAACGCAAATGCGGCAATACTCGGCTCCACTTATCATCCTGCCACGGCTGGAATCTTACATGTGCCGTTTCTCTGGCAAGGATTTCGCGCGCCTTATGTAGTATCTGGGGATATTCTTGCTCAATAGAAGTAAAGCGACCGGCTTCGCGATGCTCCGCAACCTGAAGAAGTGGAGTAATATTCTGGCAGGCGGTTAACATCACATCCCCTGCTCGCCATAACCAGGCGAGTGTGCAAAGTTCGTTATCAGTGAATTGTTTTGTGATTGGGGATTGTTGAACTTCTCGATCGAGAATATCCAGAACCCAGCGGCGGAATTCTTTGGCTACAGGAGTGCGGGCGAACATAGCGATCAAATGGGCACCACGGAGGGAGAAAATGCGTATTGTTTTCTGGTAGTTCCCTGAGACACTCAAATTGAGGGTCTCAGTCATATCTGCCCTAAATTCATCGGAATTTCGATCGTAGATCTGAGTTACGGCATCAGATTTTTTATATCCGAGAGCTTGAGCAATCTCAACGGCAGTAAGCCAGATACTGTTGTTGTGTTTAACAGGATGGAATTTTGTTTGATGAAAGACTAGTTGTGTGCTCATGATGATTACCTATAAATCAAGTTAACCACCACCGCTGACGCCAATCAGTTTGGTGGTGAGACATGTAGGGTTGGCGTAACCGGGGTAATCAACCGGCCCGACCGAAGTCGGCCCTACACGCCCCACCATAATTCAGATGTGCGTATGCTTACGACAATAAAAAACACGCTCGCGGCGTGTAGTAGTCGCGATTACCTTATCCGGGACGCCAATCCCGTGTGCCGATTTTGCGGCAACGCACAGAATATAGCGCCAGATATTAGTTATCGTCAACCTCACTGATTTCCTCCCCCCGCCGCATAAACAAATAAAACCCGCTTCATCGCGGCACTCTGGCGACACTCCTTGAAAATCAGATTCGTGCTCACCTTTCCTTCCCGTTCTTCCCTGGTAGCGAACCGGTAATACACCGTTCGCCAGACCTTACCATCAATGACTAAGATTCCTGCCCGCGCCATTTTAGCCGCAGCCTGATTTATGCTGGTTACTGTTGCGCCTGTTACCTCAGCAACGTCCTGCGCACAGAAGCTCTTATGCGTCCCCAGGTAATGAATAATTGCTTCTTTTCCCGTCATACACTGGCTCCTTTCAGTCCGAACTTAGCTTTAATTTCTGCGATCTTCGCCAGAGCCTGTGCACGATTTAGAGGTCTACCGCCCATGACAGGAAGTTGTTTTACTGGTTCAGGTATAGCCTCACCACGGTTAATTCGCGCGGTCATACAGGCCAGTTCATCGGCAGCCTTGCGCCGTAATTCCGCATCAGTAAGCGCATTGGCCCGCATGTTCTGGTACAGGTTGGTAACCAGCCAGTAGTGCGCGTTTGATTTCCACGGATAAGACTCTGCATCTGGATACAGGCCACGCTTCCGGCAATACTCATAAACCATATCAACCAGCTCGCTGACGTTTGGCAGCCCGGCGTTAACGGATGCTTCTTCCCGGCACCAGGCGACAAACTGCCCGGGTGATGGCAGGAATGGTCGATTCTGCCGACGGGCTACGCGCATTCCAGCGTTAACCTGTTCCATCGTGGTGATCCCATTTTCCCGGAAAGCCAGAACCCACTGGCGGCGGATTTCGTTCAGTTCGTTCTGGTCACGGTTAGCCAGGCTCGCCGGGAAAGTTGCCAGTAACTGGCTGAACACACCATTGATAATCTGCGCTACCTGCTGTACCTGCGGCTTTTCGTCGTACTGTTCCGGCATGTTATTGGCGATCCGGCGCATCTGCTCACGGTCAAAATTAACCATCTGTGCGGCGATGTTTTTCATAGCTCCACCCCGTAAATCCAGTCAGTGTTCGTCAGGTCGAGTTTTGGTTTTCCGGCTGTCACGCCAGCCTGTTGCTTGTTACGGTTGATTTCGAGTTGGGTCCACTTGTCGCGGAGTTTGGCCGGACTTAGCACGTTACCGGACCAGAAGTTGTCCTGGCATGCCCAGCGGAACAGCACGCACATGTCGCGGTGGTTACGTCCGTCACGTTCACGCATCAGGCGGATATCGTTAGCCCACCCTGCAAAATTCGGTTTTCTGGCTGATGGCGCGATGGTCTTCACCATGTCAAACATCCACTCTGCGGCGGTCAGGTCTTCTGCTGTCCCCCACTTGCTGCCGCTCTGAATCGCAGCATCCGGTTTCACCACAGGAAGGTCGTTTTCTGGCTGGTCAGAGGATTCGCCAGAATTCTCGGACGAATAAGGTTTTATATTGTCTTTTGTTAGTTTGTCTTTTGTGTTTACCTGATTCGGGTAAACGTCTTTACCTGATTTGGGTAAACTTTTTTTACCTGATTCAGGTAAATTTACCTCTTTCAGGTAAACTTTATTTTTCTTACCTGATTCGGGTAATGTTGACCATTCACTGACCACATTATTAATGCCGGTATTCCGCCCGCTCTGAATAAAAATCCCACGCTTTACCAGAACACTTTTTGCAGCAGAACACTTGTGCGGCAATATCCCGGTTAACTCGGAAAGTTGCTCGTTGCTCACCCAATCCATTTTTTTATTAAAGCCATATGTTTTGCGCATGACAGCCAGGAAGACCAGAAGCTGGTGCTGTGTTAATCCAGCCAGCATCACAGCTTCCAGCAACTCATTTGCAATGCGCGTATAACCATCATCGAGATCTGCCACGCGCGGCTCCTTTTGTGCCGCATCCGGCACTGGAAAATTGAATATCTCAGCAGTGTTTGCCATAATTCCTCCCGCAATGAGTGTGTTACGATTTGCACCTGAAAGTCGGTTCTGTTCCCGCAGACCGACTTTCGCCATTTTTGAACCTGTCATATTGCCCCCAGCATGGTGGTGACCATCGCCATCAATGGACCAGCCAGATCCGGGTCCACTCGAAACATCGACACAATGCCTTCACTCATCTCCTTCAGTTTCTGGTGGCGTGGTGCGTTGAGAATGACAGCCTGTTTTGCCTCACTGAGTTCCTTTTCCATTTCAGCCAACCTAGCCATAAAGCTATCCTGCTCAACCAGGTAACCGCGATATTCCAGCGGTAGTACCGCCAGAATTGCCGGGGTCAGTTCACGCACGTTATTTCGGTATTTTTCAGAATCGAATTTGTTATCGAGGAAGCGGAACAGCTTCTGGCGTGCACGGCTGACATCATCAGGGAAATCGATGGTGCCGCCGCCCTGCTCCCGATACTCATTCACAATGAGTGCGGCAACAACATCCTGATTATCTGCAGCCGACCAGGCGCGGACGGCATCACGGATTTTTTCGTGGCCTGGAGCTTGTTTTGTTTGAGAACGATTTATCACCGCAGTCGGGCTAAATCCGCTAGTCTGTTGGTATGTAAGTGGTTGCATAGTCATTGCCTTATCAGTTAACGCCGCAGTTTAGGCGGCAGAATTACTCGCGTTAAACAATGGTGCGAGGTCGGGACGAATATCTGCTGGTTTAATCTTTCCACCAGTGGCTGAGACAATTTTCATTACATAGCGGGCATCAATTCCGCCACCGTGTAGCCAACGCCAAACAGTGGGTTGGGCTACACCGCATAGATCTGCCAGTCGTTTTTGACTACCTGTAATACTGATTGCGAGTTGAATGGTTTGATTTGTCATTATCAATTCCTATTGGTATTGCAATGAATAAATAATAGCAATGCGTATTAATCATAACAATAGCAAAACGTGTTTTGACCATCAATACGCAAGCGTATAAATTAAAACTTATGAAAAAAGAAACTCTTGCTGATCGCTTAAACCTAGCGATGGAACAATCTGGAATGTCTCAAGGCGCTCTTGCAAAGGCGTCTGGCGTAGCTCAACCCACAATCTGGAGACTGACAAGCGGCAACGCGCGCGGCTCAACAAAAATTGTTGAAATAGCTAATGCATTGGGTGTTCGAACAGAGTGGCTCTCATCAGGCATAGGCCCGATGAGAAATGACGGTCAACAATTAGGGAAGCCTACTGCCAACCATCCCAAATACTTCAAGATTGACGTTCTTGATATAGAAGTGAGTGCCGGGCCGGGAGTCATCAACCGTGAGTTTGTAGAAGTTCTACGCTCGGTTGAGTACTCGTTTGACGATGCTCGTCACATGTTCGATGGCAGGAAGGCAGAAAATATCCGCATCATTAACGTACGCGGTGACAGCATGTCAGGAACGATCGAACCAGGTGATCTTCTGTTCGTTGATATCACTGTTAAATCTTTCGACGGTGATGGTATCTATGCGTTTCTGTATGACGACACCGCCCATGTAAAGCGCCTGCAAATGATGAAGGATAAGCTGCTGGTTATCTCTGATAACAAGAGCTACTCACCGTGGGACCCGATCGAGAAAGACGAGATGAACCGCGTGTTCATCTTCGGGAAAGTCATCGGGAGCATGCCGCAGACATATAGAAAGCATGGGTAGAAATCAGAACAAAATTATGCACTTCGCTTTTCAGCTTACTGTAGTAAGGCAATAAATTAGGCTTGACGTTAGCTATCAGGTGCACAACAATAATTGTTGAATAATAGGTTTTTTTAACTAGGTGATAACATGGCAGCGGTTGAATTTCAATTGTCTAGGAAGATGATTGATTGGATAGCAAATTCTCAAGGAGTTTCTATCGAAACTCTTGCTGACCAAGTCATGCCCAAAAAGATTAATAAATTTCTTAACGGAGTGGTAAGTAAATCCGCAGCAGAAAAACTGGCAAAAATTGGAGGAATCCCTTTCGGTTTTTTATTTCTTGAAACGCCACCAACTCCAGCCAAACCCAAGATCCCTGACTTAAGGCAAGCTATAAATAGCCGTGAGTTAGGAAAAGATTTTTTTGATGTTTACTATGATATAGAATATAAACTTGAGTGGTACAAAGACTATTTAAGAGAAAATGGTAATGATGATCCACTCGATTTTATTGGTAAATTTAAATTTAATAGAAAATTAAATTATAAGGTTGTTGCTACAGACATAGCAAACACAATACATTTTGATATACAAAAAGAGATAAAAAATGTCACTTTTGAGAGCTATTTTTCTAAAGTGGCAAAACTAATAGAAGACACTGGCGTATTAGTTTTCAAGAATGGTGTTGTGGGTAATAATAATAAAAGAAAACTTGACACGCGAGAGTTTCGTGGTTTCTGTATATCTGATAGCGTTGCTCCGATCATTTTTGTAAATAGCTCGGACGCGTTATCTGCGCAGGTATTTACATTATTTCATGAGGTGGCTCATCTTTGGCTTGGAGTCGATGGAGTCTCTGGGTGGGACACAGAAAAAAACATAGAATCTTTTTGTAATAAAGTTGCTGCTGAAATCTTAATGCCTGATAATCTCTTCAAATCTTTCTGGCTTAATGCATCCAGCGATAATAATTATTATCGAGTAAAAGAGGTTTCTAAGTTATTTAAGGTTAGTGATTTCGCTTGTGCAATCAAAGCGTTACAATTAGATTTGATAGAAAGAAACACTTTGGAGATAATTAAAGATCAAGCTTACAATAAGCCCAAAAAAGAATCTAATGGTGGTTCTTTCTTTAACACATTACCTGTTCGTAACAGTCCAAAACTTACGAATATAATAATTTCCAAAGCAATGTCTCAACAATTACCATTAAGGGAAGCAGGCGTACTGCTAAATGTAAAAGCAGATACAGTTGTTGAATTTTATAAAAAACGAGAATCTCTATGATTCATAATGGAAAATTCTTAATTGATAGTAATGTCTTCATAGAGGCAAAAAACTTTGCATATAACTTCAATTATTGCAAAATATTTTGGGATTTTCTTCTCGCTTTACACATGAATGGTCTGATTTATAGCATTAATGCTGTAAAAAAAGAACTATGTGCAAAAGATGATCCATTGTGTAAATGGATTAAAGAAGAGTTACCATCATCATTCTTCGAAGATGAGCATAGTTCAATAGAAAATTATGCAAAGTTAATAAATTGGTCAACTAAATTAGATGTTACCGAAAAGGCAAAGTTTGATTTTGCAAGCCATGAAAAAGCAGATGCTTTTTTAATAGCCCATGCGATGACACATGGATATACTATTATTACCCATGAGAAACCATCCGGTGGCAAACCTAAAAAAAGAATAATGATCCCGGATGCTGCTGCTTCTCACGGCGTTAAGACATTAACACTATATGAATTTCTTCCAAGATACGCTAGTCATAATTTTTCTTTGAAATAAAACGTCCCGGCCACCGTGCCGGGTTTTCTTTTGTCCCCTCCCCTCATCACACAAACCGTTCGAAAAACCACCACAACCTCCCTTCAGTTATCGCTATGCGATGCAAGTCACAAAATTAATTCTTTTTGCTATCAAACAGTTAATATCAAAACACATCAATCAATAGCAATAAGTATTGATACCACCAATAGCAATAGCTATTATTACCATGTCGCAACAACACAACGATACGGCAACCACCTGATTCACCGTTGCGATGACCGCTTAGATCCGCAGCTTGAATTTCGGCAGGCTCCGGGGAGTGCGAGGGGTGAAACGGACGCGTGAACGTCGGTGTGACCAGCTGAAATCAACTCAACACCTCATACCTCAGTCGCTTCAACGAGGCGGCTTAGTTATGACAACCGGCGGCCATCCACCGCCTGAATACGCGCAGAAGTCTCTATATGTTCAGCAGCCCAGCTTACGGGCAGGAGTTTTTATGGTTCATCAACATTACGGAACGCAGACCGTTAATCGCGGCGCGGTCATGCCAGGAATGCTGGTCAAACACAAAGATGGTACCTGTGTAAATAGACCCGTTTTAGT
>NZ_RHJO01000033.1:0-3012 GCF_004211985.1 Escherichia sp. E10V10
GACCGGAGAAGCCAGCTTCTGCCCCTGCAGCGTGGCTGTCAGCGTAACCTCTTCCACCGTCGGAGAACTGACCTGAACAGTGACATGTCCCTGTTCGTCCGTCTGGGTGGTCGAGGCGGATAACTGCGCGGTATTGCTGGTTGAACTCCAGTCGATCTGGACATTCTTTAACGGATTACCCTGTGCGTCTTCTGCGACAGCAGTCAGCGTAGCGCTGTCCTTTCCATCGGCCAGCAGCGTGGTTTTATCCGGTGTGATGTTTTTCAGCACGGCGCTTTTGGTGTCGGCAACAAACGTCAGCGTGGTGGTTTGTTTCGCTGCACCGTTCGCGGTGGTGGCGGAAACAGTTGTCTGCCCGGCGTGTGTGGAGGTGAAATGCATGGTTGCAACCCCCTGATTATCCGCAAGGCTGCTGGTGCTGACGAAGATCAGCTACTAGTCCTGCTGACAATTCAGGAACATTTAGGGGATTGCAGAACAGGATAAGAATAGGAATTGCCGGCAGAATGATTCTGCCGACAGAATGCCAATTAAAGCAGGCTTATTTTAAGCCTGCTTTTTCGATTGTTGATGTTTTCTATAACAAGACTCAGAAGAGTTATTTGCGGCGATTCGCAGAATAAGGACGTCATCAGTCAGACCGTCCTGCTCACCGTCTGAGTCAAGAGCATGGAAAGAGTCACGCCCATCAGGGTTATCCAGCACATAAACGATTTCAGGTTCCTGGTAAGTCAGTTCGCGCTGGTTGTTATCCAGTTCAGTGAATGACTCTTCTCCAGTTTCGTCGCTGACCACGCCATATGTGCCGACATCAGGTCGGTATAAGAGCGCCTGGAACGCGTCTGGGCTGGATTCAATAATTAACATCCAGTCAGCACGGATCTGGTCGTTAAAGGCTTTATGCCCGTTATAGCGTGTTTTTAGCTGTGGAGTTGGTTCTCTGCCTGCCAGGGAAGATGGCAGAATGGCTATATCAGGTTCTCCAGTGTCCGGAGTAAAACTACCGCCGCTACCAGGGAAATTATCATGGCGATCAGCTTCGGCGGTGGATTGCTCTTCCAGAATGCTGAATGAATCCGATCCGGTATTGCCATGTTCCGGCGCGCCTCCTGCATCCTCTTCAATCGGCGCTGGCGTTTCTCTCTGCGTGCTGTCATGTTCTGACTCCTTACTTACCAGGTTTGCATCGTCAGCAAACCATTCGTCAAAACGGCCCATAAGCATCCTCAAAGGTCGATCTGTCAGGTATCGAAAGGAAGATTTTCGGGAGATTGTGATTTCGGATGAAGGAGGGGGAATTGTTGCAAATGCAAATGCACTTGCGCACAGTGCATCTGTGCGCTATAGTTATGGCATTCAGTAATCATCACGGAGGATCAAATGACTAATGACCAAAAAAATTAACATAAAGGATTTCAGGGATGCGTGGCTTGATGATTTTTTTGAATTTTCAACACCACACAAAAAGATACCTTCTGATATTCATATTACATTGTTGCGGAAGCTGGATATTATCAATGCCGCAACTACCTGGAAGGACTTGAGATCACCACCAGGTAATCGGTATGAGGAATTGTCAGGGAAGCTAAACGGCTATTCATCAATAAGGGTGAATAAGCAATATAGGTTAATTTTTAAGTGGGTTAACGGAAAGGCCGAGGACTTGTATCTCGACCCTCACAAATACTAAAACAAATACCCGGCGGATGGACCGGGTATTGACCAGAGTCCACTTAATACGCACGCTAGTAAGGGCAAAAAATGAAACAGGCAACCAGAAAACCGACGACTGTAGGTGATATCCTGCTGTACGAATACCTGGAGCCGTTAGAGCTGAAGATCAACGAGTTAGCAGAAATACTACATGTTCATCGTAACACCGTAAGTGCTCTTGTTAATAATAATCGTAAGCTAACGATGGATATGGCATATCGCCTGGCAAAAGCATTCGATACTTCTGTAGATTTTTGGATTAATCTTCAGACCGCAGTAGACCTGTGGGAAGTTGAAAATGACATGCGCGTTCAGGAAGAGTTAAGCCGTATCACTACTGCTGAAGAATTTATTTCTCAGCGGAATCTGAATAAAAAAGCAGCCTGATATTGTAAAAAACACACAAAAAGCCCACTAAAAAAGTGGGCTTTTCTTTGGAAATAATGAACATTAAACCTATCCGTACAGAACAGGATTATGAGGCCGCACTGCGTGCGGTCGAACCGATGTTCGATAACAAACCGGAAATGAACACCCCTGAAGGTGATTTCTTTGATGTCATGTGTCTTCTCATTGAAGAGTACGAGAAAAAACATTATCCAATTGAGTCTCCATCACCTATTGATGGTCATTAAGTTCCGTATGGAACAGCAAGGGCTGACCGTGAAAGACCTGGAACCGGCAATTGGTAAGCCAAACCGTGTTTACGAAGTGCTTAATGGTACTCGAAATTTGACGTTACCTATGATTCGTCGTTTACATTCCCAGTTTGGCATTCCACTGGAAAGTCTGGTTGGTGTTTGAGTTTGGCGGTCTGGAGGACCGCTTTTTTATAAAATGGGTATTAGAAAGGTAGATGTTTTGCTATTTCATGAATGGATAATCATGTTTCCAGCGAAAAAAAACGTAAAGTCTGTATTTTTTCTTAGGCAATGTTACAAAAATTCATTTAATCTCTTGCATTCACTACAGGAGATTATCTATGCATATATATTTAACCAATCTGATTCAATCTGACGCTGTCAACTTACGTCTGGCCGTTCCATTTCATTATCACGAAGGGGAACCTGGATTCATGAAACAGTGGGAAGACGCAAGGGCTGCAATCAGAAATGCAACCGATAAAAGAATAGGTCTTATATCATTCAAAAAAGACCCTCTCGTACTTGAAATCGAAAAATTTAAGGCTTTTATATTTCAAGATACTGAACTTGATAAATATTACATTATTTCACCAGTTAAACTCGCTGGGTGTGGTGAACCTATAGTTAAGTGCTAATGTAAATAGACCCGTTTTAG
>NZ_RHJO01000034.1:0-3245 GCF_004211985.1 Escherichia sp. E10V10
TTTGCTCTTTAAAAATCTGGATCAAGCTGAAAATTGAAACACTGAACAACGAAAGTTGTTCGTGAGTCTCTCAAATTTTCGCAACACGATGATGAATCGCAAGAAACATCTTCGGGTTGTGAGGTTAAGCGACTAAGCGTACACGGTGGATGCCCTGGCAGTCAGAGGCGATGAAGGACGTGCTAATCTGCGATAAGCGTCGGTAAGGTGATATGAACCGTTATAACCGGCGATTTCCGAATGGGGAAACCCAGTGTGATTCGTCACACTATCATTAACTGAATCCATAGGTTAATGAGGCGAACCGGGGGAACTGAAACATCTAAGTACCCCGAGGAAAAGAAATCAACCGAGATTCCCCCAGTAGCGGCGAGCGAACGGGGAGCAGCCCAGAGCCTGAATCAGTGTGTGTGTTAGTGGAAGCGTCTGGAAAGGCGCGCGATACAGGGTGACAGCCCCGTACACAAAAATGCACATGCTGTGAGCTCGATGAGTAGGGCGGGACACGTGGTATCCTGTCTGAATATGGGGGGACCATCCTCCAAGGCTAAATACTCCTGACTGACCGATAGTGAACCAGTACCGTGAGGGAAAGGCGAAAAGAACCCCGGCGAGGGGAGTGAAAAAGAACCTGAAACCGTGTACGTACAAGCAGTGGGAGCCTCTTTATGGGGTGACTGCGTACCTTTTGTATAATGGGTCAGCGACTTATATTCTGTAGCAAGGTTAACCGAATAGGGGAGCCGAAGGGAAACCGAGTCTTAACTGGGCGTTAAGTTGCAGGGTATAGACCCGAAACCCGGTGATCTAGCCATGGGCAGGTTGAAGGTTGGGTAACACTAACTGGAGGACCGAACCGACTAATGTTGAAAAATTAGCGGATGACTTGTGGCTGGGGGTGAAAGGCCAATCAAACCGGGAGATAGCTGGTTCTCCCCGAAAGCTATTTAGGTAGCGCCTCGTGAATTCATCTCCGGGGGTAGAGCACTGTTTCGGCAAGGGGGTCATCCCGACTTACCAACCCGATGCAAACTGCGAATACCGGAGAATGTTATCACGGGAGACACACGGCGGGTGCTAACGTCCGTCGTGAAGAGGGAAACAACCCAGACCGCCAGCTAAGGTCCCAAAGTCATGGTTAAGTGGGAAACGATGTGGGAAGGCCCAGACAGCCAGGATGTTGGCTTAGAAGCAGCCATCATTTAAAGAAAGCGTAATAGCTCACTGGTCGAGTCGGCCTGCGCGGAAGATGTAACGGGGCTAAACCATGCACCGAAGCTGCGGCAGCGACACTATGTGTTGTTGGGTAGGGGAGCGTTCTGTAAGCCTGTGAAGGTGTCCTGTGAGGTATGCTGGAGGTATCAGAAGTGCGAATGCTGACATAAGTAACGATAAAGCGGGTGAAAAGCCCGCTCGCCGGAAGACCAAGGGTTCCTGTCCAACGTTAATCGGGGCAGGGTGAGTCGACCCCTAAGGCGAGGCCGAAAGGCGTAGTCGATGGGAAACAGGTTAATATTCCTGTACTTGGTGTTACTGCGAAGGGGGGACGGAGAAGGCTATGTTGGCCGGGCGACGGTTGTCCCGGTTTAAGCGTGTAGGCTGGTTTTCCAGGCAAATCCGGAAAATCAAGGCTGAGGCGTGATGACGAGGCACTACGGTGCTGAAGCAACAAATGCCCTGCTTCCAGGAAAAGCCTCTAAGCATCAGGTAACATCAAATCGTACCCCAAACCGACACAGGTGGTCAGGTAGAGAATACCAAGGCGCTTGAGAGAACTCGGGTGAAGGAACTAGGCAAAATGGTGCCGTAACTTCGGGAGAAGGCACGCTGATACGTAGGTGAAGTCCCTCGCGGATGGAGCTGAAATCAGTCGAAGATACCAGCTGGCTGCAACTGTTTATTAAAAACACAGCACTGTGCAAACACGAAAGTGGACGTATACGGTGTGACGCCTGCCCGGTGCCGGAAGGTTAATTGATGGGGTCAGCGCAAGCGAAGCTCTTGATCGAAGCCCCGGTAAACGGCGGCCGTAACTATAACGGTCCTAAGGTAGCGAAATTCCTTGTCGGGTAAGTTCCGACCTGCACGAATGGCGTAATGATGGCCAGGCTGTCTCCACCCGAGACTCAGTGAAATTGAACTCGCTGTGAAGATGCAGTGTACCCGCGGCAAGACGGAAAGACCCCGTGAACCTTTACTATAGCTTGACACTGAACATTGAGCCTTGATGTGTAGGATAGGTGGGAGGCTTTGAAGTGTGGACGCCAGTCTGCATGGAGCCGACCTTGAAATACCACCCTTTAATGTTTGATGTTCTAACGTGGACCCGTAATCCGGGTTGCGGACAGTGTCTGGTGGGTAGTTTGACTGGGGCGGTCTCCTCCTAAAGAGTAACGGAGGAGCACGAAGGTTGGCTAATCCTGGTCGGACATCAGGAGGTTAGTGCAATGGCATAAGCCAGCTTGACTGCGAGCGTGACGGCGCGAGCAGGTGCGAAAGCAGGTCATAGTGATCCGGTGGTTCTGAATGGAAGGGCCATCGCTCAACGGATAAAAGGTACTCCGGGGATAACAGGCTGATACCGCCCAAGAGTTCATATCGACGGCGGTGTTTGGCACCTCGATGTCGGCTCATCACATCCTGGGGCTGAAGTAGGTCCCAAGGGTATGGCTGTTCGCCATTTAAAGTGGTACGCGAGCTGGGTTTAGAACGTCGTGAGACAGTTCGGTCCCTATCTGCCGTGGGCGCTGGAGAACTGAGGGGGGCTGCTCCTAGTACGAGAGGACCGGAGTGGACGCATCACTGGTGTTCGGGTTGTCATGCCAATGGCACTGCCCGGTAGCTAAATGCGGAAGAGATAAGTGCTGAAAGCATCTAAGCACGAAACTTGCCCCGAGATGAGTTCTCCCTGAGACTTTAAGTCTCCTGAAGGAACGTTGAAGACGACGACGTTGATAGGCCGGGTGTGTAAGCGCAGCGATGCGTTGAGCTAACCGGTACTAATGAACCGTGAGGCTTAACCTTACAACGCCGAAGATGTTTTGGCGGAAGAGACATCGATAAGTAAGCTTGATACAGATTAAATCGACAGGTCAGAACAGGACGTGTTGATAAAACAGAATTTGCCTGGCGGCCGTAGCGCGGTGGTCCCACCTGACCCCATGCCGAACTCAGAAGTGAAACGCCGTAGCGCCGATGGTAGTGTGGGGTTTCCCCATGCGAGAGTAGGGAACTGCCAGGCATCA
>NZ_RHJO01000035.1:0-26247 GCF_004211985.1 Escherichia sp. E10V10
GAATTTCAGGATTTTTCTCTTTGTTGTTACGACCATCTTGTGAAGCGTTTCACGTTGTCGTCTCAACGGAGGCGCATTATAGGGATCCCAATTTTTTGCACAAGTACTTTTTTGATCTTTTTTTCTGTTTGTTGTTTTTTCACCCTTTTTGCTGCATTCACACACAAAACGGTGCTTTTTTGCATACTAAAAGACTTGCACAAGGCCAATAATGCCCCCAAAGTCATTAGTAAATCATTTATTGCTGAGGTAAGTATGTCTGATGTTTTACGCCCATACCGCGATCTTTTTCCACAAATCGGTCAGCGCGTAATGATCGACAGTAGTAGTGTGGTTATTGGTGACGCCCGCCTGGCTGATGATGTGGGGATCTGGCCGCTCGTTGTGATTCGTGGCGATGTGAATTATGTACAAATCGGTGCCCGCACTAATATTCAGGATGGTAGCGTCTTACACGTGACCCATAAATCAACGGCTAATCCACAAGGCAATCCGTTGATCGTCGGTGAAGACGTTACGGTTGGACATAAAGTGATGCTCCACGGCTGCACCATTGGCAATCGAGTTTTGGTTGGGATGGGCTCAATTTTACTTGATGGCGCAATAGTAGAAGATGATGTGATGATTGGTGCGGGTAGCCTGGTCCCACAAAATAAACGACTGGAGAGCGGATATCTGTATCTCGGTAGCCCCGTCAAACAGATCCGCCCGTTAAGTGATGAAGAGAAGGCTGGGTTACGCTATTCCGCAAATAATTACGTGAAATGGAAGGACGAATATCTGGATCAGGGTAACCAGACCCAACCTTGATCATCTTCACTTTGTTCCTGAATTAAGTTTTCCGCTTCTTCCTCCAGGTCCCAGCGATGCTGACGAAAATTCGCTAACCACTGTTCTGGCGTATCTCCTGCAAAGCGGTTCGCCAGACTCTCTCCAGTAATAGCGCAAGTGAGCTGCATACCATTTACAAGAGCTGGAAAACAAACGCATTTTTTACTCTCGCTCCACTCTTCCCTGTCTGGAAACTGGATGGCCTGATTCACGCGGACAACTCCTCCTGCAATTGCTTTATAACTGGTTCTACGTCAGGCAGAACACCGTGCCAGAGAAGGAAGGCATGAGCCGCCTGCGCCACTAACATCCCCAATCCATCCGCATTACGTTTTGAGCCTTGCTGTTCACACCATGCCAGAAAGGGCGTTTTTCCCTTCTGGTAGAACATGTCATAACAACAAATACCTGAATGGACGAGCGATGCCGGGATCGCCGGAACATCTCCACTAATGCCACTGGATGTCGCGTTAATAATAAGATCGAACTCGTGACCGTCCAGTTCGTCCATACCCAACGCCTGAACACTACCAGTGTGCGCAAACAATTTAGCCAACTCTTCCGCGCGAGAAACCGTTCGGTTAGTGATTGTCACCGCACAGTCCAGAGAGAGAAGCGGCAGTAATACCCCACGAGATGCCCCACCAGCGCCGATAAGCAGAATACGTAAACCGGAGCGAATAAAAGACAGACGTTCCAGATCGCTTAACAAGCCTATACCATCGGTATTGTCACCCAGCAGGCGTCCATCTTCTAACCGCTTGAGGGTATTAACAGCACCAGCCAACGCTGCCCGTTCAGTAAACTCATCCGCTCTGGCAAAAGCCTCTTCTTTAAAAGGCACTGTCACATTCGCACCTTTACCACCAGCACTAAAGAAAGCGTTTAGCGTGTTGATGAAATCATTGATGGGCGCCAGCACGCGGCCATAGGGATGTTCAATATTCAGTTGCTGAGCAAATTGCTGATGAATGAATGGCGATTTGCTGTGGGCTATCGGATTACCAAAAACAGCATAGGTTTCCATTATGTTACCCCTGTCGAAACAGTTCACCCGTCAGGGCATCACGAATTTCTGAAGGATTTAAACGACCGCCCGTTTCACCTCGCACAACCGGGAAATCAGCACCAAACTGTGCGTGAACTTCCTCTATTGTTCGACAAGGTGGCAATCCACTCAAGTTGGCACTGGTAGAAACCAGCGGTTTACCATAAGCCTGGCACAAAGCAACCACCAATGGATGGTCGGTGACTCGTACAGCAAGCGAATCAAAGCGGCCCGTCAACCATCGTGGTGTTGTCGCAGGCGCGGGAAAGACAAAGGTGACAGGACCAGGCCAGCGAGAAAAAATGGTTTCACGCTGCGCGCCAGTCAGCATGCTGTCATCAATATAGGGTTTAAGCTGCTCGTAATTTGCCGCGATTAAAATCAGCCCCTTATCAACCGGACGCTGTTTTAAATCCAACAGCCGCATCACTGCTGTTTCGCTATCAGGATCGCAGCCGACACCAAAAACGGCTTCCGTTGGATAGGCGATGACACGTTCTTCATTGAGGACATCTATCGCAGCTGCGATAGCGTCTCCTTGCAGGTTATTATTCACGTTATTATTCCGCCGAAACCGGCTTTCCACATTGTTTACTGGCACAGAAATGTTTAACACCCTGCGCGGTTTTCTTTTCGATGAGTAGCGGATAATGACACTCAGGGCACTCTCCGGCTATTGGTTTGAAGTTAATAGCAAATTGACACTCAGGGTAGAGATCACAGGAGTGAAATGTTTTGCCGTAACGGGAGCGGCGCTGGACCAGATGGCCCGTCCGACATTGAGGACAGGTAATTGCTGTTTCGTCCGGTTTATCGATAAGTTCGGTATGTTCGCATTCTGGATAGTTACTGCAACCAATAAACATACCAAAGCGTCCCTGGCGTAATACCAGATTTGCGCCACATGCAGGGCAAACCTGCCCCTCCAGAACTTTGACGATATGCCCATCCGCTGAAGATTTCAGAGGACGGACGTAGTCACACGCCGGATACTGTGAGCACCCAAGAAACGGACCGTGTTTCCCGGATCGAATAACCAGTTCAGCCCCGCACTTTGGGCAGGACTCATTATTACGCACCGTGAACAGTGCTGATTTCGCCATAACAACTTATGCTGAATTAAAGAAATGATTAATGCAGCATACCTTCATTCACTTCAAAGAGTAATTCTTCCATTTGCTGGTACGCATTTTCGCAGCCCGGGATGTTGAACAACACCATCAGGATCACCCATTTCAGATCATCCAGTTCGAACTCTGCGTTATCCAGCGCAAGCACTCGCTCTATCACCATTTCACGAGTTTCAAGGTTGAGCACCTGAATCTGCTCAAGGAAAAGCAGAAACCCACGGCAGCTGGCATCCAGTCGTTCACACTCTTCCGGTGTATAAATACGCATGGAGAGAGGATCCGAGGCCAGTTGCATCGGTTCTGCCAACCCTTCCTGATAATCAGCAAGTTTTTCCAGCCATAGCAGGGCATTGTAGATATCTTCTCGCTCAAAACCTGCGTCGGTAAGATCCTGTTCAAGTTTGTCTTGATCCACACGCAACTCAGCTTCAGTGTGAATATAGGTTTCAAACAAATACATTAGTACGTCGAACATGGCATGCCCTCCTCAATCGGACATAGCCGCCGGGTACAGCTGCGATCCATCCTGCTAACTCCAGTTCAAGTAGTTGAGTAACTACCTCTGGCACAGGTTGGCCGGCACGTTCAGCGACGACGTCAACAGGTGTTACCTCATCTCCTACGTTAGCCAGGAGCTCAGGAAATGGCAATGCCACGTCTTCCTGATCTGGTGAATAAAATGATTTTTCAGGGGCATCTGGCAACCAGTGCAATCCATATTGCAAATTTTCCAGAATTTCTTCCGGTTCCGTCACAAGAATCGCACCTTGTTTTATAAGCCAGTGGGGGCCTTCACTTCCGGGACTCCCTAATGGACCGGGCAAAGCAAAGACTTCACGTCCCTGCTCAAGCGCACAACGCGCTGTCACCAGTGAACCACTGCGCAAAGCCGCTTCCACCACCAGTACACCTTTACTTAGACCACTGATAATGCGATTTCTTCGCGGGAAATTGTAAGCAAGAGGAGGGGTATCAAGGGGAAATTCCGAGACAAGAGCCCCACCATGTTCAAGCAGACTGGTCGCCAGTCGGGCATGGCGACGCGGATGAATTGTATTGAGCCCATTCCCCAGCACAGCAACACTGACGCCATTTACCTGCAAGGCCGCTTTATGCGCTACACCATCGATTCCGCGCGCCAGCCCACTGGTAATTGTCACGCCTCGCGCCGCCAGCGCCTCACATAACAGCCGCCCCCACCGTTCGCCATACCATGAATGCGCCCGGCTTCCCACTACGGCCAACTGAAATGATTGCAGCGCCTGTAGATCACCAGCAACAAATAGTGCACCTGGATAATCAGCCGTTGCAATAAGTTGAGGAGGATAAAATTCGCTGTCCGCAGGGATTAAATGATGGTTGGGTTGCTCCAACCAACAAAGTGAGCTTTCGATACTCTTTCGCGGAAATGAAAGAAAGCGCTGTGCCTGCCGCAATGTAAGCCCTGTTTGCTGCAATACAACCGCATCAATATTTGGCTGTTCTGCCAGCCAGTGAGCTATACGGACCATATCATCGCCGTACAAGCTGCTGATGCTCATTAAACGCAGCCAAATTTCTGTATCGACCATCCTTATCTCCCTGCCATAAGCAGCCTTAGCAATCTTTGCGATTGGTCAGTGATGCTGTCAATCAGAGGGGGATTTGTCTAGAATAGAAGAAATAATCTTTCTAACTCCTGAACACATCTCTGGAGATTTATGTCAGTTTTGCAAGTGTTACATATTCCGGACGAGCGGCTTCGCAAAGTTGCTAAACCGGTAGAAGAAGTGAATGCAGAAATTCAGCGTATCGTCGATGATATGTTCGAGACGATGTACGCAGAAGAAGGTATTGGCCTGGCGGCAACCCAGGTTGATATCCATCAACGTATCATTGTTATTGATGTTTCGGAAAACCGTGACGAACGGCTGGTGTTAATCAATCCGGAGCTTTTAGAAAAAAGCGGCGAAACAGGCATTGAAGAAGGTTGCCTGTCGATCCCTGAACAACGTGCTTTAGTGCCACGCGCAGAGAAAGTTAAAATTCGCGCCCTGGACCGCGACGGTAAACCATTTGAACTGGAAGCAGATGGTCTGTTAGCCATCTGCATTCAGCATGAGATGGATCACCTGGTCGGCAAACTGTTTATGGATTATCTGTCACCACTGAAACAACAACGTATTCGTCAGAAAGTTGAAAAACTGGATCGTCTGAAAGCCCGGGCTTAAGGATAAGAACTAACGTGTCAGAATCACTACGTATTATTTTTGCGGGTACACCTGACTTTGCAGCGCGTCATCTCGACGCGCTGTTGTCTTCTGGACATAACGTTGTCGGCGTGTTCACCCAACCGGACCGACCGGCAGGTCGCGGTAAAAAACTAATGCCCAGCCCGGTTAAAGTGCTGGCAGAAGAGAAAGGGTTACCGGTTTTTCAACCTGTTTCCCTGCGTCCACAAGAAAACCAGCAACTGGTCGCCGATCTGCAGGCTGATGTTATGGTCGTCGTCGCCTATGGCTTAATTCTGCCTAAAGCAGTGCTGGAGATGCCGCGTCTTGGCTGTATCAACGTTCATGGTTCACTGCTGCCACGCTGGCGCGGCGCCGCGCCAATCCAACGTTCGCTGTGGGCGGGCGATACAGAAACCGGCGTGACCATTATGCAAATGGATGTCGGTTTAGACACGGGCGACATGCTCTATAAACTCTCCTGCCCGATTACCGCAGAAGATACCAGCGGCACGTTATATGACAAACTGGCAGAGCTTGGCCCACAAGGGCTTATCGCCACATTGAAACAACTGGCAGACGGCACGGCGAAACCAGAAGTTCAGGACGAAACTCTTGTTACTTACGCCGAAAAGTTGAGTAAAGAAGAAGCGCGTATTGACTGGTCACTTTCGGCAGCGCAGCTTGAACGCTGCATTCGCGCTTTCAATCCATGGCCAATGAGCTGGCTGGAAATTGAAGGACAGCCGGTTAAAGTCTGGAAAGCGTCGATCATTGATACGGTAACCAACGCTGCCCCAGGAACGATCCTTGAAGCCAACAAACAAGGCATTCAGGTCGCGACTGGTAATGGCATCCTGAATCTGCTCTCGTTGCAACCTGCGGGTAAGAAAGCGATGAGCGCACAAGACCTCCTGAATTCTCGTCGGGAATGGTTTATTCCGGGCAAGCGTCTGGCCTGATAGTCCACTCTTCTAAGCCCGGTCTTGCCGGGCATTTTTATACTTATGAAAAAACAACGTAATTTACGTAGCATGGCGGCCCAGGCCGTTGAACAAGTCGTCGAGCAAGGGCAATCATTAAGCAACATTTTGCCACCGCTCCAACAAAAAGTTTCCGATAAAGACAAAGCACTTCTTCAAGAGTTGTGCTTTGGCGTACTGCGCACGCTTTCACAGTTAGACTGGCTGATTAATAAGTTAATGGCCCGTCCGATGACCGGCAAACAGCGGACCGTGCATTACCTGATTATGGTTGGTTTGTATCAACTGCTTTATACCCGCATTCCACCGCATGCTGCACTGGCTGAAACGGTTGAAGGCGCTGTCGCAATTAAGCGCCCGCAACTTAAAGGGTTGATTAACGGTGTATTACGTCAGTTCCAGCGTCAGCAAGAAGAGTTATTAGCCGAGTTTAATGCCAGTGATGCACGTTATCTGCATCCTTCCTGGTTGCTGAAGCGTCTGCAAAAAGCGTATCCAGAGCAGTGGCAATCCATCGTCGAAGCCAATAACCAGCGTCCGCCAATGTGGCTGCGCGTTAATCGTACGCATCATTCCCGCGACAGCTGGCTTGCATTGCTGGATGAAGCAGGAATGAAAGGTTTCCCGCATGCGGATTACCCTGATGCTGTACGGCTGGAAACACCTGCACCTGTTCATGCGCTACCCGGTTTTGAAGACGGATGGGTTACCGTTCAGGATGCATCAGCACAAGGTTGCATGACCTGGCTTGCGCCACAAAACGGTGAACACATTCTGGATCTTTGCGCCGCCCCGGGCGGTAAAACTACGCATATTCTTGAGGTTGCTCCAGAGGCACAAGTTCTGGCGGTCGATATTGATGAGCAACGCCTCTCTCGCGTTTACGACAATTTAAAACGCCTTGGTATGAAGGCGACCGTGAAACAAGGTGATGGCCGCTACCCTTCCCAATGGTGTGGCGCGCAACAGTTTGATCGCATTTTATTAGATGCGCCTTGTTCAGCAACGGGTGTGATTCGTCGCCATCCGGATATCAAGTGGTTACGTCGTGATCGCGATATCCCGGAACTCGCGCAACTGCAGTCTGAAATTCTCGACGCCATTTGGCCGCATTTAAAATCCGGTGGAACCCTGGTCTATGCCACCTGTTCGGTGTTACCGGAAGAGAATAGCCTGCAGGTTAAAGCCTTTTTGCAACGTACCGCTGATGCCGAACTTTGCGACACCGGAACACCAGAACAACCGGGTAAGCAAAATCTGCCTGGTGCCGAAGAGGGCGACGGCTTCTTTTACGCTAAGCTAATCAAAAAGTGATGACATAACGGGTCGCGACTGATGAAAATTATCATTCTGGGTGCCGGTCAGGTTGGCGGCACACTGGCGGAAAACCTGGTTGGCGAGAACAACGATATTACTGTTGTCGATACCAACGGTGAGCGTCTGCGGACCTTGCAGGATAAATTTGACCTGCGAGTCGTGCAGGGGCATGGCTCTCATCCACGCGTATTGCGGGAGGCAGGTGCCGACGATGCCGATATGCTGGTTGCTGTAACCAGTTCAGATGAAACCAATATGGTTGCCTGCCAGGTAGCCTACTCACTTTTCAACACCCCTAATCGCATCGCTCGTATCCGCTCACCAGACTACGTGCGCGATGCCGATAAGCTATTTCATTCAGATGCTGTACCGATTGATCATCTGATCGCACCAGAGCAGTTGGTTATCGATAATATTTACCGACTGATTGAGTATCCCGGCGCATTGCAGGTGGTGAACTTCGCTGAGGGCAAAGTTAGCCTTGCAGTGGTAAAAGCCTATTATGGTGGCCCGCTTATTGGTAATGCGCTTTCGACCATGCGCGAGCATATGCCACATATCGATACCCGCGTGGCGGCAATTTTCCGCCACGACCGTCCTATCCGCCCGCAAGGTTCGACCATTGTTGAAGCCGGTGATGAAGTGTTCTTTATTGCCGCCTCGCAGCATATACGCGCGGTGATGAGTGAATTACAGCGACTGGAAAAACCGTATAAGCGGATCATGCTGGTTGGTGGCGGTAATATCGGTGCAGGGCTGGCGCGTCGTCTGGAAAAAGATTACAGCGTCAAACTCATCGAACGTAATCAGCAGCGCGCTGCCGAACTGGCGGAAAAGTTGCAGAATACGATCGTCTTTTTTGGTGATGCGTCGGATCAAGAACTGCTGGCCGAAGAACATATCGATCAAGTTGATCTGTTTATTGCCGTCACCAACGATGACGAGGCCAATATCATGTCAGCCATGCTCGCCAAACGTATGGGTGCGAAAAAGGTGATGGTATTGATCCAGCGTCGCGCTTATGTGGATCTGGTTCAGGGGAGCGTGATCGATATTGCGATTTCACCACAACAAGCAACTATTTCTGCGTTGCTTAGTCATGTGCGAAAAGCAGATATTGTTGGTGTTTCCTCATTGCGCCGCGGCGTAGCAGAAGCTATTGAAGCCGTTGCTCACGGTGATGAAAGCACCTCGCGCGTTGTCGGCAGAGTCATTGATGAAATCAAGCTACCGCCAGGAACGATTATTGGAGCGGTGGTACGTGGAAACGACGTGATGATTGCCAATGACAATCTGCGCATTGAGCAAGGCGATCACGTAATTATGTTCCTCACAGATAAAAAGTTTATTACCGACGTCGAAAGACTCTTCCAGCCAAGTCCTTTCTTTTTGTAATTAATAAGGCGTCTAATGACGCCTTATTATTTCCCTTTGAATATCAAGGATTAATTAAATTCATTCCTGGCAGGAAAATAGCTTAACATTTGTTAGACTTATGGTTGTCGGCTTCATAGGGAGAATAACATGAGCATTATTAAAGAATTTCGCGAATTTGCGATGCGCGGGAACGTGGTGGATTTGGCGGTGGGTGTCATTATCGGTGCGGCATTCGGGAAGATCGTCTCTTCGCTGGTTGCCGATATCATCATGCCACCTTTGGGCTTATTAATTGGCGGGATCGATTTTAAACAGTTTGCTGTCACGCTACGCGATGCGCAGGGGGATATCCCTGCTGTTGTGATGCATTACGGTGTCTTCATTCAAAACGTCTTTGATTTTCTGATTGTGGCCTTTGCCATCTTTATGGCGATTAAGCTAATCAACAAACTGAATCGTAAGAAAGAAGAACCTGCAGCAGCACCTGCACCAACTAAAGAAGAAGTATTACTGACAGAGATTCGTGATTTGCTGAAAGAGCAAAATAACCGATCTTAACAAGCGCCTGAAAGCAGAAGGCCAGTGGTAAAAAAGTGATTTACTTTCTTGCCACTGGCCTCCCAGTTACCCCGATTGCCATGTTTTCCTTTTCGCATATAACTGCCTTTCCCTTTTTTATTTTTTTCTACACGCTGTCTGAACAAAGGGTCATGTAGTAATGCTTCAATCGCATTATCCTTTATCTGCCCTTTCGTATGCTGATATCGGCTCATAAAAACTCCAGTTGGTTATTTAACGGCGCGAGTGTAATCCCGTCAGTGCAAAAAATCAACAACCTGCTTTGACACCGCTGGCTCCTTGTTCAAGAGCTTCAAGGATAGAGCAATAAACGCTGCTATGGGCGCTACCACAACAGGCATCGTTAAGACGTTGCAAGGAACGCTGCATGCTCTGCAACTCGGCTATCCGCGCTTCCACTTCCTGTAATCTTTCCTGCACAATACCTTTTGATTCCTGACAAGTATGATGTTCAGGATCGATACGGATCGACAGCAACTCACGGATCGACTCGAGACTGAAACCAAGTTGTCTAGCATGCCGAATAAATTTCAACCGTTGGAGATCGCTTTCGGTATACAGACGAAAGCCTCCTACCGTACGAACTTCATGATCCATCATCTGCTGTTTTTCGTAATAACGTATTGTGTCGGGCGTAACTTCTGCCAGTTTTGCCAACTCACCAATGCGATACATAAATTATCTCTCAGTTGTCATTAATTTTATTCAGAAGCTTATCTGCATATTCGCCACGTAAAAATTCAGTGCTCAAACCTGCTTGCCGCAGTTTTAACTCCAGTAAAGATAACTGGCGGCTAACCTCTTGATATTTCGGATCATCCTGACGAATGCCTCTGAGAATATCCAGAAGCTGAATTGCTTCCTTCCGCTGCTCAAGTTCTGGCGGTAAACAGCCGGAATTCTTTAACAAGCGATAGCCCGCACGCAGTTCCGGCGGCACGTGTGTGTCATCTTCCAGGATTAATGGTTCACCACTGCCTGGGAGATTTTCAAACTCACCTTTAGCCTGTGCTTCAGTAATATGGCGCTCTGCCCACTGGTCAAGTAACCACATAAATACTCCAGGGGATGAACAAAAAGAGTACAGCTATTGTAGATAAGTGGGGATACTACAGATATAAAAAAACCCGCCGGGGCGGGTTTTTTTACGTTGCTTCAGATTACTCTGCAGCAGCTTCTGCTTTCTCTGAACGATCAACCAGCTCGATGTAAGCCATCGGCGCGTTGTCGCCTGCACGGAAGCCACACTTCAGAATACGAGTGTAACCACCGGCACGGCTCGCGAAACGCGGGCCCAGTTCGTTAAACAGTTTTGCCACGATCTCGTTATCACGAGTACGGGCGAATGCCAGACGACGATTAGCAACGCTATCAGTCTTGGCAAGAGTAATCAGCGGCTCAACTACGCGGCGCAGCTCTTTCGCTTTAGGCAGAGTCGTCTTGATGATTTCATGACGAACCAGTGAACCTGCCATATTGCGGAACATAGCCTGGCGATGGCTGCTGTTGCGGTTCAGTTGACGACCACTCTTACGATGGCGCATGACCTTATCCTTCTCAGTAAAACCTTAACCTGTGATCCGGTTACTCGTCAGCGATGCTTGCCGGTGGCCAGTTTTCCAGGCGCATACCCAGAGACAGTCCACGGGAAGCCAGCACGTCTTTAATCTCAGTAAGAGATTTTTTACCAAGGTTAGGCGTTTTAAGGAGCTCAACCTCGGTACGTTGTACCAGATCACCGATATAGTGGATAGCTTCTGCTTTAAGGCAGTTAGCAGAGCGGACAGTCAATTCCAGATCGTCAACAGGGCGCAGCAGGATCGGATCGAACTCTGGTTTCTCTTCTTTCACTTCCGGCTGACGTACATCACGTAAGTCAACGAAAGCTTCCAGTTGTTCAGCCAGAATGGTTGCCGCACGACGAATCGCCTCTTCAGGATCGATTGTGCCGTTGGTTTCCATTTCGATGACCAGCTTGTCCAGGTCGGTACGCTGTTCTACACGCGCTGCTTCAACATTGTAGGCAATACGCTCTACAGGGCTGTAGCATGCGTCGACCAGCAGACGGCCGATTGGGCGCTCATCTTCTTCCGAATGAATTCGGGTAGAAGCCGGCACATAACCACGACCGCGCTGAACTTTGATACGCATGCTAATAGACGCGTTCTCATCGGTCAGGTGGCAGATCACGTGCTGCGGCTTGACGATTTCGACATCACCGTCGTGGGTGATATCGGCTGCAGTCACAGGGCCAATGCCAGATTTATTCAAGGTAAGAATAACTTCATCTTTGCCCTGAACTCTCACCGCCAGCCCTTTCAGGTTGAGCAGGATTTCCAGGATATCTTCCTGAACGCCTTCTTTGGTGCTGTACTCATGTAGTACACCATCAATCTCAACCTCGGTCACCGCGCAACCCGGCATCGATGAGAGCAGAATACGGCGCAGTGCGTTACCCAGAGTATGGCCAAAGCCACGCTCTAAAGGCTCAAGGGTCACCTTGGCGTGCGTCGAACTCACTTGCTCGATATCAACCAGGCGCGGTTTTAGAAACTCTGTCACAGAACCCTGCATTGTGTCCTCTCTTTGGTACTAAGCTTTACTTGGAGTAAAGCTCGACGATCAGGTGTTCGTTAATGTCCGCAGACAGATCAGAACGCTCCGGCTTACGCTTAAACGTACCTTCCATCTTGCCAGCATCAACTTCCAGCCAGGTTGGCTTTTCACGCTGCTCAGCCAGCTCCAGAGCGGCTTTCACGCGAGACTGCTTCTTCGCTTTCTCACGAATGCTTACAACGTCATTCGGACTAACCTGATAAGAAGCGATGTTAACAACACGACCGTTTACCATAATTGCTTTATGGCTAACCAGCTGACGTGCTTCTGCACGAGTGGCACCGAAGCCCATACGGTATACAACGTTGTCCAGACGACCTTCCAGCAGAGCCAACAGGTTTTCACCGGTGTTGCCTTTCAGACGTGCTGCTTCTTTGTAGTAGTTACGGAACTGACGCTCCAGCACACCATAGATACGGCGAACTTTTTGCTTTTCACGCAACTGCACACCATAGTCAGACAGACGCGGTTTACGCGCACCGTGCTGGCCAGGAGCTTGTTCAATTTTACACTTGGTATCGATCGCGCGAACGCCAGACTTAAGGAATAAGTCGGTGCCCTCACGACGGCTCAGCTTGAGCTTAGGACCCAAATATCTTGCCATTTTCTTTCTCCAACAAACCTGGAAAACGAAGCGTTATACGCGACGTTTTTTCGGCGGACGACAACCGTTATGAGGGATCGGAGTCACATCAGTAATGTTAGTGATGCGGAAACCTGCGGCGTTCAGAGCACGAATAGTAGATTCGCGGCCTGGACCCGGACCTTTAACCATAACTTCCAGATTCTTGATACCGTATTCTTTCACGGCGTCAGCGCAACGCTCTGCTGCAACCTGAGCTGCAAACGGAGTGGATTTGCGAGAACCACGGAAACCGGAACCACCGGCTGTTGCCCAACCCAACGCGTTACCCTGACGATCAGTGATAGTCACGATGGTGTTGTTGAAAGAAGCATGGATATGAGCCACGCCGTCAGAGACTTGTTTTCTTACACGTTTACGTGCACGAATTGGTGCCTTTGCCATTATTCAATCACCCCGATTATTTCTTGATCGGTTTGCGCGGACCCTTACGGGTACGTGCGTTGGTCTTGGTACGCTGACCGCGAACCGGTAGACCACGACGATGACGCAAACCGCGATAGCAACCAAGATCCATCAGGCGCTTGATGCTCATGCTGATTTCACGGCGCAGATCACCTTCAACGACAAATTTGGCAACTTCGTCACGCAGCGTGTCGATTTGTCCTTCAGACAGCTCACTGATCTTAACATCTTCAGCGATACCCGCTGCAGCCAGGATGGCTTTAGAACGGGTCTTGCCGACGCCATAAATCGAAGTTAATGCGATTACGGCATGCTTATGATCAGGAATGTTAATGCCTGCTATACGGGCCACTATGCACTCCTACTATTTAATATGTACGTTCCATGCTGAAAAGCCCGTTTTCAGGATACTCAAATGGAAACGCACAGACATACAAAAGATTGGCTGGCTAATCTAGCCAGCTCAACCCAACTTTGCAAGAAAAATATGCGAATAAATCAGCCTTGGCGCTGTTTATGCTTCGGCTCGGCACTGCAAATCACACGGATGACACCATCACGCTTAACGATTTTGCAGTTACGGCATAATTTCTTGACGGAAGCACGAACTTTCATTTTTACTCTCCGTAACTTCTCGGGCGACCAATTATCGGCCGTAGCCTTTCAGGTTCGCCTTCTTCAATGCAGACTCATACTGACTGGACATCATCAGAGTTTGCACTTGAGCCATAAAGTCCATAATCACGACAACAACGATAAGCAGTGAGGTCCCACCGAAGTAGAACGGTACTTTCATTGCATCACGCATGAACTCCGGGATCAGGCAGATAAAGGTAATGTACAGCGCACCAACCAAGGTCAGGCGGGTCATAACTTTATCGATATACTTCGCCGTTTGCTCTCCCGGACGAATTCCTGGTACAAATGCACCGGACTTCTTCAGGTTATCTGCTGTTTCACGCGGGTTGAAAACCAACGCCGTGTAGAAGAAACAGAAGAAGATGATTGCAGACGCATAGAGTAACACATAAAGCGGTTGCCCAGGCTGCAAATACAGCGAAATTGTTGTCAGCCAGTTCCAACCAGTACCGCCCCCGAACCATGACGCGATGGTAGCCGGGAACAGAATAATACTGGAAGCGAAGATTGCCGGGATTACCCCCGCCATATTCACTTTCAGCGGTAAATGTGTGCTCTGTGCAGCATAGACACGACGACCTTGCTGACGTTTTGCGTAGTTTACCACAATGCGGCGTTGACCACGCTCAACAAATACAACAAAGAACGTCACTGCAAATACTAATACTGCAACCAACAGCAACACGAGGAAGTGCAGGTCGCCTTGACGCGCTTGCTCGATAGTATGGGCAATGGCTGGCGGGAGTCCCGCGACAATACCGGCGAAGATAATGATTGAAATACCGTTGCCGATACCTCGTTCAGTGATCTGTTCGCCCAACCACATCAGGAACATCGTTCCTGTGACCAGACTTACAACAGCGGTGAAGTAGAATGCAAAGCCCGGGTTAATAACCAGGCCTTGCATACCAGGCATATTCGGCAGACCGGTAGCAATACCGATCGACTGGAATATTGCCAGCACCAGAGTACCGTAACGGGTGTACTGGCTGATCTTACGACGACCAGACTCCCCTTCTTTCTTAATTTCTGCCAACGTTGGGTGAACCACCGTCAGCAGCTGGATAATGATCGACGCCGAAATATACGGCATGATCCCCAGAGCAAAGATAGAAGCACGGCTGAGAGCACCACCAGAGAACATGTTAAACATCTCAATGATGGTGCCTCGCTGTTGCTCAAGCAGTTTGGCAAGTACAGCGGCATCAATACCAGGGATCGGAATAAAAGAGCCAATACGGAACACAATCAGCGCACCGATAACAAACAGCAGTCTGCGTTTCAGCTCGCCTAAGCCACCTTTGGCACTTTGAAAATCTAATCCCGGTTGTTTAGCCATCTGCTACTTATTCCTCGATTTTACCGCCAGCAGCTTCGATAGCAGCACGAGCGCCTTTAGTAACACGCAGGCCACGAACAGTTACCGGAGTAGTTACTTCGCCAGCCAGGATCACTTTCGCGAACTCGATCTGGATACCGATAATGTTAGCCGCTTTCAGCGTGTTCAGGTCTACAACACCGCCTTCTACTTTAGCCAGGTCAGACAGACGAACTTCGGCTGTAATCGCTGCTTTACGAGAAGTGAAGCCGAATTTCGGCAGACGACGGTACAGAGGCATCTGACCACCCTCGAAACCGCGACGTACGCCACCGCCAGAACGAGATTTCTGACCTTTGTGACCACGACCACCGGTTTTACCGAGGCCAGAACCGATACCACGACCCAGGCGTTTACCCGCCTTTTTGGAGCCTTCGGCCGGAGACAGAGTATTTAAACGCATCTCTTACTCCTCAACTTTAACCATGAAGGAAACCGCGTTGATCATACCGCGAATAGCAGGAGTATCCTCGCGCTCTACGGTGTGACCAATACGACGCAGACCCAGGCCAAGCAGCGTTGCCTTGTGTTTCGGCAGACGACCGATTGCACTGCGGGTTTGAGTAATTTTAATAGTCTTTGCCATGGTTTATTTCCCCAGAATTTCTTCAACGGATTTACCACGCTTGGCAGCGACCATTTCTGGAGAATTCATATTTTCCAGGCCATCGATAGTTGCACGAACCACGTTAATCGGGTTGGTGGAACCATACGCTTTAGCCAGAACGTTATGAACCCCAGCGACTTCCAGAACGGCGCGCATTGCACCACCGGCGATGATACCGGTACCTTCGGAAGCCGGCTGCATGAATACGCGAGAACCCGTATGAACACCTTTAACAGGGTGTTGCAGAGTGCCGTTATTCAGCGCGACGTTAATCATATTGCGACGGGCTTTTTCCATCGCTTTCTGGATCGCTGCTGGAACTTCACGCGCTTTACCGTAACCAAAACCAACGCGACCGTTACCATCGCCAACTACAGTCAGAGCTGTGAAGGAGAAAATACGACCACCTTTAACGGTTTTAGATACGCGGTTTACCGCGATCAGCTTTTCCTGCAGTTCGCCAGCTTGTTTTTCGATGTGAGCCATCTTACACCTCTACCTTAGAACTGAAGGCCAGCTTCACGGGCAGCATCTGCCAGTGCCTGGACACGACCATGATATTGGAACCCGGAACGGTCAAAGGATACATCTTTGATGCCTTTTTCCAGAGCGCGTTCAGCGACAGCTTTACCCACAGCTGCAGCCGCGTCTTTGTTACCGGTGTACTTCAGTTGTTCAGCGATAGCTTTTTCTACAGTAGAAGCAGCTACCAGAACTTCAGAACCGTTCGGTGCAATTACCTGTGCGTAAATGTGACGCGGGGTACGATGTACCACCAGGCGAGTTGCGCCCAGCTCCTGGAGCTTGCGGCGTGCGCGGGTCGCACGACGGATACGAGCAGATTTCTTATCCATAGTGTTACCTTACTTCTTCTTAGCCTCTTTGGTACGCACGACTTCGTCGGCGTAACGAACACCCTTGCCTTTGTAAGGCTCAGGACGACGGTAGGCGCGCAGATCCGCTGCAACCTGGCCGATCATCTGCTTATCAGCGCCTTTCAGCACGATTTCAGTCTGAGTCGGACATTCAGCAGTGATACCCGCAGGCAGCTGATGGTCAACAGGATGAGAGAAACCCAGAGACAGGTTAATCACATTGCCTTTAACCGCTGCACGGTAACCTACACCAACCAGCTGCAGCTTCTTAGTGAAGCCTTCGGTAACACCGATAACCATTGAGTTCAGCAGGGCACGCGCGGTACCAGCCTGAGCCCAACCGTCTGCGTAACCATCACGCGGACCGAAGGTCAGGGTATTATCTGCATGTTTAACTTCAACAGCATCGTTGAGAGTACGAGTCAGCTCGCCGTTTTTACCTTTGATCGTAATAACCTGACCGTTGATTTTTACATCAACGCCGGCAGGAACAACGACCGGTGCTTTAGCAACACGAGACATTTTTTCCTCCGATTAGGCTACGTAGCAGATAATTTCGCCACCAAGACCAGCCTGGCGCGCTGCACGATCAGTCATAACACCTTTAGAGGTAGAAACAACTGCGATACCCAGACCCGCCATAACTTTCGGCAGCTCATCTTTACGTTTATAGATGCGCAGACCTGGGCGGCTGACACGCTGAATGCTTTCTACAACAGCTTTGCCCTGGAAATACTTCAGAGTAAGTTCCAGTTCAGGCTTGGTGTCGCCTTCAACTTTAAAATCTTCAATAAAACCTTCTTCCTTCAGCACGTTGGCGATTGCCACTTTCAGCTTGGAGGAAGGCATGGTGACCGCAGCTTTGTTCGCGGCCTGACCGTTACGGATACGGGTCAGCATATCCGCGATCGGATCTTGCATGCTCATCTGTCTTTACTCCCGTGATTCAATTGGTGACAATTACCAGCTAGCCTTTTTCAGACCCGGGATTTCACCGCGCATAGCGGCTTCACGGACCTTAATACGGCTCAACCCGAACTTCCGCAGGAAACCATGCGGACGACCTGTTTGACGGCAGCGGTTACGCTGACGAGACGGGCTGGAATCACGCGGCAGAGTCTGCAGCTTGAGAACAGCATTCCAACGATCTTCGTCGGAAGCGTTCACATCAGAGATGATCGCTTTCAGTTCAGCGCGTTTCGCGAAGTATTTATCAGCTAAAGCTACGCGTTTTACTTCGCGTGCTTTCATTGATTGCTTAGCCATTTAGTAACCCTACCTTACTTGCGGAACGGGAAGTCAAAGGCAGCCAGCAGAGCACGGCCTTCTTCGTCAGATTTCGCAGTAGTGGTAATGGTAATATCCAAACCACGAACGCGGTCGACTTTATCGTAGTCGATTTCTGGGAAGATGATCTGCTCACGGACACCCATGCTGTAGTTACCACGACCGTCGAAAGACTTAGCGGACAAGCCACGGAAGTCACGGATACGCGGTACAGCAATAGTGATCAGGCGCTCAAAGAACTCCCACATGCGTTCGCCACGCAGAGTTACTTTACAGCCGATCGGATAGCCCTGACGGATTTTGAAGCCTGCAACAGATTTGCGTGCTTTGGTGATCAGCGGTTTTTGACCGGAGATTGCTGCCAGGTCTGCTGCTGCGTTATCCAGCAGTTTTTTGTCAGCGATCGCTTCACCAACACCCATGTTCAGGGTGATCTTCTCGACCCGAGGGACTTGCATGACAGAATTGTAGTTAAACTCAGTCATGAGTTTTTTAACTACTTCGTCTTTGTAGTAATCATGCAGTTTCGCCATCGTACTACTCCAAATTACTTGATAGTTTCGCTGTTAGACTTGAAGAAACGGACTTTTTTGCCGTCTTCGAATCTAAAGCCTACACGGTCAGCCTTGCCGGTTGCCGCATTGAAGATTGCTACGTTGGAAACCTGAATAGCGGCTTCTTTTTCAACGATGCCACCTGGTTGGTTCAGGGCCGGAACCGGCTTCTGATGTTTCTTAACCAGGTTGATACCTTCAACAATGACCTTGCCGGAAGACAGGACATTCTTAACTTTACCGCGTTTACCTTTATCTTTACCGGTTAACACGATAACTTCGTCATCACGACGGATTTTCGCTGCCATGATTCGCTCCTTAGAGTACTTCTGGTGCCAGAGAGATAATTTTCATGAACTTCTCACTACGAAGCTCACGAGTTACCGGCCCAAAAATACGCGTACCGATAGGCTGCTCGCTGTTGTTGTTCAGAAGAACACAAGCATTACCATCGAAGCGAATGACAGAACCGTCCGGGCGACGAACACCCTTCTTGGTGCGCACCACTACCGCCTTCAGCACATCACCTTTTTTGACCTTACCACGCGGAATTGCTTCTTTGATGGTGATCTTGATGATGTCGCCTACGCCTGCGTAGCGACGGTGCGAGCCACCCAGAACCTTGATACACATTACGCGACGTGCACCGGAGTTGTCGGCGACGTTCAGCATAGTCTGTTCTTGGATCATTTTAGTGCTCCGCTAATGTCAACTACTACTGAGACCCGAAAATCAGGTCGTTAAAAATCCCCATATCGAGGGCGCGGCATTATAACACCGCTTCAAGGATATGGGTAGAAAAAATAAACGGCTCATTTCTGAGCCGTTTATTCGTATCGAGAGAGTGTACTGTATTACAGAACCGCTTTCTCTACAACGCGAACCAGCGTCCAGGATTTAGTCTTGGACAGCGGACGGCATTCGCGGATTTCAACCACGTCACCGATACCGCATTCGTTGTTCTCGTCATGTACGTGCAGTTTGGTCGTACGCTTGATGAATTTACCGTAGATCGGGTGTTTCACAAAACGTTCGATAGCAACAACAATGGATTTCTCCATTTTGTCGCTAACAACGCGACCTTGCAGAGTACGGATTTTATCGGTCATTACGCACCCGCCTTCTCGTTCAGTAAAGTCTTAACGCGTGCGACATCGCGACGCACTTGCTTCAACAGGTGAGACTGTTGCAGCTGGCCACTTGCAGCCTGCATACGCAGGTTGAACTGCTCACGCAGCAGGTTCAGCAGCTCGGTGTTCAGCTCTTCAACGCTCTTCTCACGCAGCTCTTTTGCTTTCATTACATCACCGTCTTAGTTACAAAGGTGGTTTTAATCGGCAGTTTCGCTGCTGCCAGCTTGAATGCTTCACGGGCCAGCTCTTCCGGAACACCGTCCATTTCATACAGGACTTTACCCGGCTGAATCAAGGCAACCCAATACTCCACGTTACCTTTACCTTTACCCATACGCACTGCCAGCGGCTTTTCAGTGATCGGTTTGTCCGGGAACACACGGATCCAGATCTTACCTTGACGCTTAACTGCACGGGTCATAGCACGACGTGCTGCTTCGATCTGACGTGCAGTCAGACGACCACGGCCAACAGCTTTCAGACCGAAGCTGCCGAAGCTAACATCCGTACCCTGCGCCAGACCGCGGTTACGGCCTTTGTGCATTTTACGGAATTTTGTACGCTTTGGTTGTAACATCAGCGACGCTCCTTATTTACGGCCTTTACGCTGCTGCTTTTTAGGCTGAGCAGCCGGTTTTTCCGGTTGTTCAACAGCAGCCATACCACCCAGGATCTCGCCTTTGAAGATCCACACTTTAACGCCGATTACACCGTAAGTGGTGTGCGCTTCAGAGGTGTTGTAGTCGATATCAGCACGCAGAGTGTGCAGCGGTACGCGACCTTCGCGGTACCATTCGGTACGTGCGATTTCCGCGCCGCCCAGACGGCCGCTAACTTCAACTTTAATACCTTTAGCGCCCAGACGCATTGCGTTCTGTACAGCACGCTTCATAGCACGACGGAACATAACGCGACGTTCCAGCTGAGAAGTGATGCTGTCAGCAACCAGTTTTGCGTCCAGTTCAGGCTTACGAACTTCGGCGATGTTGATCTGTGCAGGAACGCCAGCGATGTCCGCTACGACCTTACGCAGTTTTTCTACGTCTTCACCTTTTTTACCGATAACGATACCCGGGCGAGCAGTGTGAATGGTTACACGAATGCTCTTAGCCGGACGCTCGATAACGATACGAGATACGGACGCTTTAGCCAGTTCCTTTGTCAGGTACTGACGTACTTTAAAATCGCTGTCCAGGTTGTCAGCGAATTCTTTGGTGTTCGCAAACCAGGTAGAGTTCCATGGTTTTACAATACCCAGGCGAATACCATTAGGATGTACTTTCTGACCCATTGCTAGTCTCCAGAGTCTCAGCGATCGGACACAACCACAGTGATGTGGCTGGTGCGCTTCAGGATGCGATCTGCACGACCTTTTGCACGCGGCATAATGCGCTTCATGCTCGGGCCTTCGTCTACGAAAATTTTCGTAACTTTCAGATCGTCAATGTCAGCGCCATCGTTGTGTTCAGCGTTAGCAATGGCAGATTCCAGAACTTTCTTGACCAGTACAGCCGCTTTCTTGTTGGTGTAGGTCAAAATATCCAGAGCCTGCGACACTTTCTTACCGCGAATCAGGTCAGCAACAAGGCGAACCTTCTGAGCAGAAGAACGAGCATGGCGATGTTTAGCGATAGTTTCCATCTCTTCCTCCTACCTTATTTCTTTTTCGCTTTTTTATCAGCAGCGTGGCCGCGATAAGTACGAGTCGGTGCGAATTCACCCAGTTTGTGGCCGACCATTTCGTCGGTTACAAATACCGGAACGTGCTGACGACCATTATGGACAGCGATGGTCAAACCGATCATGTTAGGAAAGATCGTTGAACGACGGGACCAAGTGCGCAGGGGCTTCTTGTCTCCGCTTTCCACCGCTTTCTCTACCTTCTTCAGCAAGTGCAGGTCAATAAAAGGACCTTTCTTGAGAGAACGTGGCATGGCTTATCCTCTAAAATTATTTGCTACGGCGACGTACGATGAATTTATCAGTACGCTTGTTGCTGCGGGTCTTCTTACCTTTGGTCTGAACGCCCCACGGAGTTACCGGGTGCTTACCAAAGTTACGACCTTCACCACCACCATGTGGGTGGTCTACCGGGTTCATCGCGGTACCGCGAACGGTCGGACGAACACCACGCCAGCGTGCAGCACCTGCTTTACCCAGAACGCGCAGCATATGCTCAGCATTGCCAACTTCGCCCAGAGTTGCACGGCAGTCTGCTTCTACTTTACGCATTTCACCAGAACGCAGACGCAGGGTGACATAAGCACCATCACGAGCAACGATCTGAACGTAAGTACCAGCGGAACGTGCCAGCTGACCGCCTTTACCTGGTTTCATTTCTACGTTGTGAACAGTAGAACCAACCGGGATGTTGCGCATCGGCAGGGTGTTACCTGGTTTGATTGCAGCATCAACGCCAGACTGAATCTGGTCGCCAGCTTTCAGGCCTTTAGGGGCCAGGATGTAACGGCGTTCACCGTCTTTGTACAGAACCAGCGCGATGTTCGCGGAACGGTTCGGATCGTACTCAAGACGTTCAACAACTGCCGGGATACCGTCTTTGTTGCGTTTGAAGTCAACAATACGGTAAGCCTGCTTGTGGCCACCACCGATATGACGAGTGGTGATACGGCCATTGTTGTTACGACCACCGGATTTGCTGTTTTTTTCCAGCAACGGAGCAAAAGGTTTGCCCTTGTGCAGCTCAGGGTTAACCACTTTAACAACGTGGCGACGACCCGGAGATGTCGGTTTACATTTAACAACTGCCATTGTATTACTCCTCCGACTTACTCAGCGCCGCCAACGAAGTCCAGATTCTGGCCTTCTTTCAGGGTGACGTAAGCTTTTTTCCAGTCGCTACGACGACCGATACGCTGTCCGTGACGTTTAACTTTCCCTTTAACTACCAGGGTGTTAACGACTTCGACTTCGACTTCAAACAGTTTCTGCACAGCAGCTTTGATTTCTGCTTTGGTCGCGTCTTTAGCAACTTTGAGTACGATGGTGTTGGATTTTTCCATCGCAGTAGACGCTTTTTCAGAAACGTGCGGTGCACGCAGCACCTTCAGCAGACGTTCTTCACGAATCATGCCAGCATCTCCTCAACTTGCTTAACAGCATCAGCAGTCATTACGACTTTGTCGAAGGCGATCAGGCTAACCGGGTCGATACCAGTTGCATCGCGTACGTCAACCTTGTGCAGGTTGCGCGCAGCCAGGAACAGGTTCTCGTCCAGCTCACCGGTGATGATCAGCACATCTTCCAGAGCCATGTCTTTCAGTTTCTGTGCCAGCAGCTTGGTTTTCGGTGCTTCTACAGAGAACTTCTCGACAACGATCAGACGATCCTGACGTACCAGTTCGGACAGGATGCTTTTCAGCGCGCCGCGGTACATCTTCTTGTTAACTTTTTGACTGTGGTCCTGCGGACGAGCAGCGAAGGTCACGCCACCAGAACGCCAAATCGGGCTCTTGATAGAACCAGAACGCGCACGGCCGGTGCCTTTCTGGCGCCACGGTTTTTTACCGGAACCAGTTACTTCAGCACGAGTCTTCTGAGCACGAGTACCCTGACGAGCACCGGCTGCATAAGCAACAACAACCTGGTGAACCAGCGCTTCGTTGAAATCACGACCGAAGGTAGTTTCGGAAACAGTCAGCGCGCTCTGCGCGTCTTTCAATACTAATTCCATTGCTATCTCCTTACGCCTTCACAGCTGGTTTAACGATCAGGTCGCTACCGGTTGCACCCGGGACAGCACCTTTAACCAGCAGCAGGTTGCGCTCAGCGTCAACGCGTACTACGTCAAGGCTCTGAACGGTTACACGTTCGTTACCCATCTGACCTGCCATTTTCTTGCCTTTGAACACTTTGCCCGGAGTCTGGTTCTGACCGATAGAACCCGGAACGCGGTGAGACAAGGAGTTACCGTGGGTTGCGTCCTGGGTACGGAAGTTCCAGCGCTTAACGGTACCTGCGAAACCTTTACCTTTAGAGGTGCCAGTTACGTCAACTTTTTTAACGTCAGCAAACAGTTCAACGCTAATGCTCTGACCTACAGTGAACTCTTCGCCTTCAGCCAGGCGGAATTCCCACAGACCACGGCCAGCTTCTACGCCAGCTTTAGCGAAGTGGCCAGCTTCAGGCTTGGTCACACGGTTAGCTTTTTTAGCACCGGTGGTTACCTGAATAGCACGGTAGCCATCGTTAGCCAGGTCTTTAACCTGAGTAACGCGGTTTGCTTCAACTTCGATTACGGTTACTGGGATAGAAACGCCGTCTTCTGTGAAGATACGGGTCATACCCACTTTTTTACCGACTAAACCAATCATTGTTTCAACCTCTCAATCGCTCAATGACCTGATTAACCCAGGCTGATCTGCACGTCTACACCGGCAGCCAGATCCAGACGCATCAGAGCATCAACGGTTTTCTCGGTTGGCTCAACGATGTCAACCAGACGCAAGTGAGTACGGATTTCGTACTGATCGCGCGCGTCTTTGTTGACGTGCGGAGAGATCAGAACAGTGAAGCGCTCTTTGCGTGTCGGCAGCGGGATCGGACCACGGACCTGCGCACCAGTGCGCTTGGCAGTCTCGACGATTTCCGCGGTTGCTTGATCGATCAGACGATGATCAAACGCTTTCAGGCGGATACGGATTCTTTGGTTCTGCATGAGACCAGAGCTCCAATTATTTTATAAACGAAAATGATTACTCCTCAGACCCATTACGATTGATGGGAGAGTGTAACCGTTCTTACGTAGCCCCCCGATTGGGAGCATTGTTAGGTAGCCAAATTCGGCTAACTGAGGTTCAGATTGAACCTGCTGTCAACTACGACAAGCCCGCGCATTATACGCAAATCTGAGATTGACGCAAGCATCGGGTAGAAATTAATCGCAACGCACAGATTGCGAGCTGCATTCCACGAAATTTGTAAGGTCGTGAAGATAGCGTTTTTCACCGGAACCTGGTTAACAAATCAGCGATTTCTCTGTTGCTGAGTATCCGGAGTTATTCGATGGTGATACTCCAATTACAGAGGATGTTTTATGGTCGCTACCCTTCCCTTTCTGATTTTGTACGTTTGCTTATCAGTCCTACTTTTTTTCTGGGATGCAAAGCATGGCTTGTTACCTGACAGGTTTACCTGCCCGTTACTCTGGTCAGGTCTTTTGTTCTATCAGTTTTGTCATCCTGACGGTTTAGCCGATGCGTTATGGGGGGCGATTATTGGTTACGGCACATTCGCTGTCATTTACTGGGGATATCGCATACTGCGTCATAAAGAAGGATTAGGCTATGGTGATGTGAAGTTTGTCGCCGCCCTTGGCGCCTGGCATACATGGGCCTTTTTGCCACGGCTGGTTTTCCTTGCCGCCTCCTTCGCTTGCGGAGCCGTAGTTATTGGTCTGCTCATGAGAGGAAAAGAATCATTAAAAAACCCGCTGCCTTTTGGGCCATTTCTGGCAGCTGCGGGTTTCATTGTAGGCTGGGATAGTCTGCTGTCAGGCTATTAATCTTTAACTTTAATTTGTGATTGCAGATAATTTTGCAGGCCGATTTTACCGATGAGATCCAGTTCAGTTTCGAGCCAGTCGATATGACCTTCTTCATCAGCAAGGATCTCGATCATCATATCGCGGCTAACATAGTCATGAACGCTGTCGGCATAAGCGATAGCCTCACGAAGATCCTTCGCACCTTCCAGCTCTAATCGCAGGTCGGATTGCAGCATCTCTTCGACATCTTCACCGATCCCTAGCTTGCCTAAATCCTGTAAGTTAGGGATCCCTTCTAAGAACAAAATACGCTCGATATATTTATCGGCGTGCTTCATCTCATCGATAGATTCATGGTATTCGACATCATTAAGGCGCATCAGGCCCCAGTTTTTAAACATACGGGCATGAAGAAAATACTGATTGATCGCGACAAGCTCATTTCCCAATAGTTTATTGAGATAATTTATGATTTTAACATCACCTTTCATTTTATAGTCCCTCCGCTTCCACTATTAGAGCGTAGATGGGGCTAGCGGGATGTCAAAAAATAAGCGTGAGCTTCAGGCAATCTCTTTAAATTCGGGCATCTGCATCAATTCGTCCTGCATCACTTCGCGTGCGGCGCGAATGCACTTACCGCATTGATTTCCCACAGGAATAAACTTGCGTAATTGTTGGAAAGACTGAGGATGAAACTGACGGACTGCCTGGCGAATTTTTTTGTCACTTACACCATTACACAAACAAACGTACATGATTACTCCCGTTCAAATTCTGCGCAAAGTGTAAATGAGAATAGTTATGATTACAATAGCACAATTTTATTTGCGCCACAGTTCAGCGAGCGAAATTACGACTAAATATTTCGAACTCAAATTACGGGCAGCAAAAAGGGCGCCTAAGCGCCCTTTTTAATTCGAAACTAATTAACGCGTAATTAGCTCAGAACTTTAGCAACAACGCCCGCACCAACGGTACGGCCGCCTTCACGGATTGCGAAACGCAGACCGTCGTCCATCGCGATCGGGTGGATCAGGGTAACAACCATTTTGATGTTGTCGCCCGGCATTACCATCTCTACGCCTTCCGGCAGTTCGATGGTACCAGTCACGTCAGTAGTACGGAA
>NZ_RHJO01000036.1:0-13352 GCF_004211985.1 Escherichia sp. E10V10
CAAATTCACTATGCCACTACACAATAATACTCATTCTGAAGATGGACAAGGGCAGCTCCCGGGTTATGGAAATATCTCAAATGGGTTGTAAAACTTGATGTACGTCAAAAAATAACGCATATTTGCGCGCGTTTTATTCCTCTGGCTGGACGCCCGTACATGTCTCTTTATCAATACCTGCTTGTTTTTTATGCTGTTATGGCAGCTATCGCGTTTGTTATTACCTGGTTTCTTTCCCACGAGAAGAAGCACATTCGTTTTCTGAGCGCCTTCCTGGTGGCGGTGACCTGGCCGATGAGTTTTCCAGTGGCGCTACTGTTTTCGCTGTTTTAAATCTTGAGCACTAGCTTGACGGCACAACGCAGACTTATATCATTTGGGAGAATCGATAATTTTCACAAGTGGCTAAGGAGAAAGTATGTCGCATCTGGAAGAGGTCATCGCACGCGTGGATGCAGCGATTGATGAGAGCGTCATTGCCCATATGAACGAATTATTAATCGCCCTGAGCGATGACGCAGAGTTAAGTCGGGAAGAACGTTACACTCAGCAGCAACGTCTGCGTACAGCAATCGCTCATCACGGGCGTAAGCATAAAGAAGATATGGAAGCTCGCCACGAACAGTTAACCAAAGGCGGCACTATCGTGTGATTAAAACGAGCGTCTGGCCACCAACCAGGCGCCAACCACAAGTAAAATTGCGCCACAAATTGGGCCGATCAGCGCCCGTAATGGCACGCCATGGCTACGCAAAATATCCAGCACCAGCCCTCCAATCAACTGACTGGCGACCAGTACTGCAATGGTCGTTGCCGCGCCAACGTTTTGATATCCGCTGATACTGGCAAAGACAAAAAATGATCCCAGCAAGCCAGGAATCAGTGTCCACCAACGCACGCTGGAAACCAATTCGCCAAACCCTGCCATCCCTTGTTTAAACCATAAAATGGAGACGAATAGCACAATCCCCACCAGGGAGTTCAGCAGCATGGCGATGAGAATGGTTGAGGACGTCTGGGTGATGCGCACCATCAGCGTGTTTTGCACCACCAGGCCAATTCCGGCGGCAATCAAAAAGGCAAGGGTGAGCGACTGATTCATCCAATCGCGTCCGGTTCAGTGCGCTCGTCGAGTTGCAACTGCATAAATGTCAGATCCAACCAACGACCAAATTTAGTGCCTACCTGCGGCATTTGTGCGGTGACGACAAATCCCAGCGACTGGTGGAGATGCAGCGAGGCCTGATTTTGCGATTCGATCCCGGCGACCATGACATGCTTCCCGCAATCCCGCGCTTCATCAATCAATCGGCTTAACAATTTACGCCCAAGACCTTTGCCCTGATGATCTGGATGGACATAAACCGAATGTTCCACGGTATGGCGAAAACCATCGAAACTACGCCAGTCGCCAAACGAGGCATATCCAGTCACTACGCCGCTTTCCTCGCTCACCAGCACCGGATAACCTGCTAAAGTCCGCGCTTCAAACCAGGCAATGCGGTTATCTGCATCCACTGTTTGGTCATTCCAGATAGCCGCCGTATACAACACGGCGTGGTTATAAATTTCCGCAATAGCAGCACAATCGGCTTTGCAGGCAAAACGGATGGACATGTCTGGCCTCGATTAAATATTGATGATGATGTTATCAATACTATCGAAAACAGCCCGAAGCAACGGATTCCTTGATGAAATTATCACGTGTCGCAGAGGGGATGTGACGGCTGCAAACAAAACCAATCCCGTGAGCCTGCTACTATTGATGGATTCATGCCAAAAGCACAGGAGAGCATTATGGGGCAACAAAAGCAGCGTAACCGCCGTTGGGTTCTGGCCTCGCGTCCGCATGGCGCGCCGGTTCCGGAGAATTTTCGTCTTGAAGAAGATGATGTCGCCACACCGGGTGAAGGACAGGTGTTATTGCGTACAGTTTATCTGTCACTGGACCCGTATATGCGTGGACGTATGAGCGATGAGCCATCTTATTCACCGCCCGTTGATATTGGCGGGGTGATGGTCGGCGGTACGGTGAGCCGTGTCGTGGAGTCGAATCATCCTGATTACCAGCCTGGCGACTGGGTGCTGGGCTACAGTGGATGGCAGGACTATGACATATCCAGTGGCGATGAACTGGTGAAGCTTGGCGATCATCCGGAAAATCCTTCGTGGTCGCTGGGTGTGCTGGGGATGCCTGGCTTTACCGCTTATATGGGCCTGCTGGATATCGGTCAGCCCAAAGAGGGCGAAACGTTGGTGGTAGCTGCGGCGACAGGACCAGTGGGTGCGACGGTGGGGCAAATCGGAAAACTTAAAGGTTGTAGGGTAGTTGGGGTGGCCGGTGGCGCGGAAAAATGCCGCCATGCTACCGAGGTGCTGGGCTTCGATGTTTGCCTTGACCACCACGCGGATGATTTTGCCGGGCAGCTGGCGAAAGCGTGTCCGAAAGGGATTGATATCTATTATGAAAACGTTGGCGGGAAGGTGTTTGATGCAGTGCTACCTTTACTTAATACATCCGCGCGTATTCCCGTCTGCGGCTTAGTGAGCGGCTATAACGCCACAGAACTACCGTCCGGTCCGGATCGTTTACCCCTGTTGATGGCAACAGTGCTGAAAAAACGCATTCGCTTGCAAGGGTTTATTATTAGTCAGGATTATGGACACCGCATCCATGAGTTTCAGCAAGAGATGGGGCAGTGGGTAAAAGAGGGAAAAATTCACTATCGTGAACAAGTTACCAACGGTTTGGAGAACGCCCCACAGACGTTTATTGGCCTGCTGAACGGCAAAAACTTCGGTAAAGTTGTTATTCGCGTCGCGGGTGATGACTAAAGATACGACGGCGGCGTAAAGCCGCCACAAAAATCCAGGCAAAAATCTTATTTCCAGCTTTAATTAACTAACCACATCACTGTTCGACGGCTAATAACAATAAAGATGAGTGGATAATGATTATTCAGCTTCATACACCAGGTAAACGACTTCTGCTATACCGGCAGAGTTGGAACGAATACACGTGAAGGAAATAACATGCCTGGAACGGAAAAAATACCGCATATCAGTTTGACTATGCAGGTTGAGAACGACCTAAAACATCAGCTTAGTATTGGCGCACTGAAACCTGGCGCACGCTTGATCACTAAAAATCTGGCGGAACAATTAGGTATGAGTATTACACCTGTGCGCGAAGCACTATTACGCCTGGTTTCCGTTAATGCGCTCTCTGTCGCACCTGCACAAGCATTTACAGTACCGGAAGTGAGGCAAAGTCAATTAGACGAAATCAATCGGATCCGCTACGAACTGGAATTAATGGCAGTTGTCCAGGCCGTTGAAAACATTTCCTCGCAAGACATAGTGGAACTACAGGAATTGCTCGAGAAATTACAGCAGGCGCAAGAAAATGGCGATATTGAACAACTCATTAATGCAAACAGACTATTCCGCTTAGCGATTTACCATCGCTCAAATATGCCCATTCTGTGTGAAATGATTGAGCAATTATGGGTCAGGATGGGACCTGGTTTACATTATCTTTATGAAGCGATTAATCCAGCGGAATTACGTGAGCATATAGAAAGCTATCATGTACTATTCGCCGCGTTAAAAGCAAAAGACAAAGAGGGATGCAGACATTGTCTTGCTGAAATTATGCAAAAAAACGTTGCTATGTTGTGCCAGCAATACTGCCGTTAAATTAAAAATGCCCGGCAAATACCGGGCATCAATGTGGTTATTCAAACCGCCAGGCGAAATTTACTCCAATACCATAATTACGCCCGGGAGCTGGTTCGTAATATCGACCATTTGATTCATTAACAATCACCGATCCGACATATTCTTTATCGAATAAATTATCGACACGACCAAATAAATCCATAGTTAAATTGTGGTAATTATATTTGTAGCCGGTGAGCAAGCCTACGAGAGTATAAGACGGCGCTTTTGCCGTATTTTCATCATCTGCCATAATATCGCCCATATAACGCGCTTCCGTGCCTGCATACCAGCCTTCTTCCGGCACATACCCCAAAGACGCAAAGCCCATATTACGGGCGATCCCTGGCATCCGGTTACCGTTACAGTCCTGATCATTACAAACATTGCTGCGATATGTGGCATCAAGCCAGGTCCAGGACGCTTTTACGCGGAAATCTCCGGTGAAACGTTGATCCCACGCCAGTTCAGCGCCTTGACGACGGGTCTTTCCGGCATTTTTGTAAGTCGTACGCCCACCGCTGCTGCTATCGACAACAATTTCATCATCGGTGTCGGTCTGGAACAATGCGAGACTAAGCAATCCATCACCAATACGCGTTTTACTGCCGATCTCAATTGTATCGTTGGTGGATGGTTTTAAACCAAAGTTCATACCGCTTTGCCCATCAGCGCGATAAGACAGTTCATTAATCGTCGGTGTTTCAAAACCGCGCCCGGCTGCCAAATAGATATTCCAGGCATCGGTCATCGCATATTTTAACGATCCGGCTGGTAGCCATTTGTGATAACTGGCATCACCGCTGTCATCGCCGTTACCCGGAGTAACGTAATAATCATTGGAATCAAACCATACGGAGCTGTAGCGCACGCCAGCATCCAGCGACAGTTTTTCGCTCAGCTGCCACTGCGTCTGTAAATAGGGATCGACGTTCCACATCAGATTGCGTTCGTCGCGGCGCAACTCACCTTTTTGCCCGTATTCCGGCACGCCGCTATTCAGTCGGAAGTTATTGTAGCCTTTGCGGTTTTCGCTCATGTTTTCGTAGTTCAGGCCGGTAGTGAACGTGACCGGAACGCCCAGCTCGCCACGGTGTGTCCAGCGGCTGTCTATCCCCTGGTAATGGCGTTGCAGAGTAATCACGCCGCCCGCATGCGACGGGTTAAGTTGGGGGGCCATCGGGATTGACTGGTACTGGGTCGTTTCTCGCTCCCCGGCATACATCATCACACTCATATCATCTTGCACGCTCAGGCTACGTTCATAGCGCAGCCCAGCCTGAGTTTGCTTGATGGTTTTTCGCGTGTCGTACTGTTCAGCGCGTGGAGCTTGTTGCGGATTCGCCTTCCATTCTGCTTCGGTTAATCCACCAGGATCATCTGCTTTGATATCCACGCTATTGAAAATCAGGCTTACATTGCTGGCGTCATCAATGCGTACGCCCAGTTTGGCATTGGCTAAATTTTTCTGTGCGCCGCTATGGTCACGATAGCCGTGGGTCGTAAAACGCGTGGTTGAGACGGTGTAATCGACATCGCCAGGCTGTGTGCCGTCGCCCGTTGCGCCCGTTGCTTTCAGCCCATAGCGCCAGCTGCCAAAACTGCCATAGTAACTACTGGCTTCAATGGTTGGCGGCTGTTGCCCGGTTTGAGTAGTGACATTCATCACCCCGCCAGACGCGTTGCCATACAGGGCAGAGAAGGGGCCACGCAGCACTTCCACATTTTGCACACTGCTTAAATCGATGTTGGATGTTTGCCCTTGTCCGTCGGGCATGGTGGCGGGAATACCGTCCACATACAGGCGAATACCGCGAATTCCGTAAGTGGAACGGGAGCCAAATCCGCGAATCGACAGCTGTAAATCTTGCGCATAGTTCTGCCGGTTTTGTACCTGCAAACCAGGCACGCTGGTCAGTGATTCAGACAAATTGATGCGCGGTGTTGCCAGGCGCATCTCCTCGCCATCCACCACGCTTACTGCTGCTGGCGTATCCAGCTCGGAAATCACTTGTGGCGCGGCACTGACAATCATGGTTTGTTCATTGGTTGCAAAAGCGGAAGGGGAAAGGGCAATCAGTGCGGGCAAAACGGTCTGTCGAACGAAAACAATGTTCATGAAAAAAGCCAGGTTAAGAATGGGAAAACGTCGTCATGGTAATAAAATTGTAAATTTATGGAAAACGAAACGGCACAATACGTTAAGTAATTGAGAAAATTGTAGTCGTAACGGCAAGAAATACTCCACATTTGAGAAAATAATGATTACCATTCCCATTTATAACAAGGGTGTAACGATGATTACGCTCAGCGAAGCATTGTGAAGCAGCAAAAATATCGGTTCATCAAAGGGAGTCGTCATGCATTTACGTCATCTGTTTTCATCGCGCCTGCGTGGTTCATTACTGTTAGGTTCATTGCTTGTTGCTTCATCATTCAGTACGCAGGCCGCAGAAGAAATGCTGCGTAAAGCGGTAGGTAAAGGTGCCTACGAAATGGCTTATAGCCAGCAAGAAAACGCGCTGTGGCTCGCCACTTCGCAAAGCCGCAAACTGGATAAAGGCGGCGTAGTTTATCGTCTTGATCCGGTCACTCTGGAAGTGACTCTGGCGATTCATAACGATCTCAAGCCATTTGGCGCCACCATTAACAACGCTACTCAAACGTTGTGGTTTGGTAACACCGTAAACAGCGCGGTCACGGCGATAGATGCCAAAACGGGCGAAGTGAAAGGGCGTCTGGTGCTGGATGATCGTAAGCGCACGGAAGAGGTGCGCCCGCTGCAACCGCGTGAGCTGGTAGCTGACGATGCCACAAACACGGTTTACATCAGTGGTATTGGCAAAGAGAGCGTGATTTGGGTCGTTGATGGCGAGAATATCAAACTGAAAACCGCCATCCAGAACACCGGTAAAATGAGCACTGGTTTAGCGCTGGATAGTAAAGGCAAACGTCTTTACACCACTAACGCTGACGGCGAATTGATTACCATCGACACTGCCGACAATAAAATCCTCAGCCGTAAAAAGCTGCTGGATGACGGCAAAGAGCACTTCTTTATCAACATCAGCCTCGACACCGCCAATCAGCGTGCATTTATCACCGACTCTAAAGCGGCAGAAGTGTTAGTGGTCGATACCCGTAATGGCAATATTCTGGCGAAGGTTGCGGCACCGGAATCACTGGCTGTGCTGTTTAACCCAGCGCGTAATGAAGCCTACGTGACGCATCGTCAGGCGGGTAAAGTTAGTGTGATTGATGCGAAAAGCTATAAGGTGGTGAAAACGTTCGATACGCCGACTCATCCGAATAGCCTGGCGCTGTCTGCCGATGGCAAAACGCTGTATGTCAGTGTTAAACAAAAATCCACTAAACAGCAGGAAGCTACCCAGCCGGACGATGTGATTCGTATTGCGCTGTAATCGACACAGGGGAGTTTGTCTTTCGTAGGCCGGATGCGGTGCTAGCGCCGCATCCGGCAAGCGGAGCACAATGCCTGATGCAACGCTGTCGCGTCTTATCAGGCCTGAAATATGCATGATTATTTGATTTATATTGAGTTTGTTGGCCGGATTAGGCATTTACGCCGCATCCGGCTTTAAACCGGGCAATTTTGCAATTAACTCGCCGTTTCAGGTTTAAACACAATTTCCTGTTTTTCTTCATCTTCCTCGATGACTGGCGCAGTGCTGTGAATTTCGGCAACGCGTTTGCGCACACCAAACCAACCCACAACCAGCAAAATACCGATAATCGGCAGCACCGCGATGGTATAAGTCCCGTTCGGGTAATCGAACGCCATCAGCACCAGGACACTCAGTAAAAACAGTAATGTCAGCCAGGAAGTGAAGGGCGCGCCAGGCAGTTTAAAACTGACATCCGCTGCTTTGCCTTCTTTAATCGCTTTACGCAGGCGCATCTGGCACACGATGATAAACGCCCACGAGGCGATAATTCCCAGCGACGCGAAGTTCAGGACAATCTCAAATACGCGAGACGGCACCAGATAGTTGAGGAATACGCCAACAACATAAACGACCAGCGTCGCCAGAATCCCGGCATACGGCACATGCTGACGGCTCATTTTCGCCATAAAACTCGGTGCGGAACCGCCCATCGCCATCGAGCGCAGAATACGCCCGGTGCAGTACAGACCAGAGTTCAGGCTGGAGAGGGCAGCGGTCAGCACCACAATGTTCATAATGCTGCCGATATATGGCACACCCAGTTTAGAGAAAAACGTCACGAACGGACTTTGCCCCGCCTGATACGCGCTCCACGGCAATAACATAACCAGCAACACCACGGAGCCGACGTAAAACAGGCCAATACGCCAAATCACACTGTTAATCGCTTTAGGCACCATGGTCTGCGGATCTTTACATTCTCCGGCCGCTGTACCCACCATTTCAATGGAGGCAAAAGCAAACACTACGCCCTGAATCAACACCAAAGCAGGCAGCAGACCGTGGGGGAAGAAACCACCGTTATCGGTAATCAAATGAAAGCCAGTGGTGTTGCCATCCAGCGGCTGACCGCTACCGAGGAACACTGTACCCACGACCAAAAAGGTCACAATGGCGAGCACTTTAATAAGCGCAAACCAGAACTCCATCTCCGCAAACCATTTCACACCAATCATATTCATGGTGCCAACGATGGTCAGCGCAGCGAGCGCAAAGACCCACTGCGGCACGCCACCAAATGCGCCCCAGTAATGCATATACAGTGCGACGGCGGTAATATCGACAATCCCCGTCATCGCCCAGTTGATGAAGTACATCCAACCGGCAACATAAGCGGCTTTCTCTCCTAAAAACTCTCGGGCATAAGAGACAAAACTGCCACTGGAAGGGCGGTGTAACACCAGCTCACCCAATGCACGCAGAATAAAAAACGAAAACAAGCCGCAGATTAAATAGACCAGTGCCAGCGCTGGCCCTGCCATTTGCAGTCGGGCTCCCGCGCCTAAAAACAAACCAGTACCAATCGCGCCGCCAATGGCGATCATCTGCACCTGACGATTGCCCATCGCTTTGTGATACCCCTCTTCGTGGGCATTAAGCCAGCGGCGTTTCGCGGCGTGTTGATCTGAAGTGTCGGTGTCGTGTTTACTCATTGCTCTCCCTGATTGCTTTAATAAAAACGTCATATAACTTGCCATGAACAATGTTTATTCATCCTGGCGATGACAAGATTCACCATTATTCTTTATGGGTATAACTGTCGGCGCAGAATCCTACCCGTTATCGTGTAACGATGCAAAATAATCCCGCTATAAATGTGTGGGGATAATGGCGGCTAGCGACAAAGTCGCAACCTGATGAAATTATGACGGAAAAACCACTTTTGGTTCGATGATACTCGACGGTCGCCGACTTTTTCACCACTCGTTCGTCGCTCTGAGCGCCAGTGGTTTCAGTGGACACTGGGGGGGTCTTCGCTGATTATCATTGAATAGTGAGGGACTAACGCATGACGGGCTTTAGGGGTAATACGCCAAATACCAATACAATTGCTGACTAGATGTACCAGTTACCGACGTTACAGAAAGTGTCAAAAAATGTAAGAGTGATATTGGGTGATAAATGCGCTATTGCCCAACAGAAACTTCTTGAATTAATCCTGTTCCAGGGACATTACAACCCTTAAAACATTACTTCAATATAATTAATGTGTATATCATTCTCGATATTAATTTATGAAGTGAATTTGATATATTCCGAATTCTTAATTTACATTACTAATGTATGGGGCATAACGTTAAGATGGCTATGTGCAGATTAAGATATCAGGGTGGGGCGGTAGCGTTTACAGATATTAATTAATTGATGAAAATTATGTTATCCGTGTAATCATTTACATTAACTATTGATATTGAAGATGGATAAATAAAGATGCTGAGAACTAATGTTAAGGAATCGTAATGGAAATCGTTGAGAACTTGCTTTGATTTCATTGTCTATGAAGATGATGCCATCAATACTGCACAAAGTAGAAATGTTGAACATCAAAGAGAACCCTATTTAATAAATAATAAAATAGCGTTTGTTTTTTATCTGAAAAATATTATCTCCAGGAGGAAGGATATGTCATTAAGGAGAATGACATCTGGTGAATTAACATTAGCCAGATCGATTTTTGAGAATACAATTGATTATAACAAAGTATGGATCCATAATGAAAAATATTTGCCAGGTCAAGGGGGAAGAACCGCGATGACCCCAAACGGGGAAATGTATTATCCTGATGCTGTTTATAGTTCAGATTTTTCATCGCAAGCAATGCCTGGTGGTCGTGAAACAGTAGCAGGTGCTTCTCACTTGTTTATTCATGAAATGATGCATGTTTGGCAATATCAGAAAGGGTATTCAGTTAAGTTGCGTGGTTTATTTTCCTGGGCAGCAAATTATCATTGCGATCTTAATTTACAGTCAATTGCTTCTTATTCCATGGAACAACAAGCGTCTATAGTTGCTGATTATTGGCTGTTGATTAACTATGGACTGGTAGCTGATTTGGCAAATGTTAAGTATGTAGGTGATACAACTGAATCAGTGAATACTCTATCGGAAAAATACAAAAATGTGCTTGGTTTATTTCCTGCGGGCGTCATATGAAGAGATTTTTTTTGTTGCTCTTTTTGTCGGGATGTACTGTTGGTGATTATGTTCGCCCATTGTTGCCTGGTAATATATATTTACAAGACGGACGGGTTTGTTCAAAACCAGACGATGGGAATATGATTTCAATTTACATTTTATATGAAGGTAAATATGGCAATGCAATAAAACTGAAAAGAGTGACTGGTCAGTTCGATCCCGTATGTATTGACATAAGTGAGCTATCTTCAGATGTTATTTATATCGGAAAATACATGCTCTCTTCCGGAAGTAAAAAAGAATACTATGGTTTTAGCATAATTAGATCAGGAGAACGTATTTTAAGACTTGATGATAATCATATCAAATGACAAATTAAATAATTCCATTGGTTTTATTAATGTGTTTCAGATGAATGTTTTCACCAGGTTAACATGACGGTGCATTCTTCATGGTATATATGGTTGATAGTTTCTTAGTAGCACTCATAAGTATTGAAGTATTTTATGCCAGGCGAATATATTGCATATTTTCTTTTCTGTAAGATTTCTTATTAGCAGTGAACCATTTCTAGTTAAAAGGATTAATTATGAGTTTTACAGCTACAGATTATCCATCCGGCGCACTAGTTGGAGCGGGTACACATAACGTGACTTTGAGCGGCAGCGCAGTTCCTGATGGAATGTTACTGTTTGCAAGCTTGGGGGGTACAGAAACAGTAGGGGAACTATTTACTTATTCTATTAAATTAAAAACGCCTGACACCCTGAACCTGGGCTATGTTTCCCCCGCAGCCAACCTGCAGCTCAAACCGATGGTGGGCAAAGATCTGTGCGTCCATATCGAATTGGATGGCGGCGGAAAACGTTATATCAGCGGGCTGGTGACGGCAGCACGCGTGGCTGGTCACCAAGGACGTTCGGTGGTGTATGAACTGCGGATCGAACCGTGGTTAAAAATACTGACCCACACCAGTGACTACAAAGCGTTTCAGAATAAAAACGTGGTGGACATTCTGGATGAGGTACTGGATGAGTACCCCTGGCCAGTCGAAAAACGACTGGTGGAAAATTATCCGACTCGCGCCTGGCAGGTGCAGTACGGTGAAACAGATTTCGATTTTATTCAGCGCCTGATGCAGGAGTGGGGTATCTACTGGTGGTTTGAGCACAGCGAGAACAGTCACACGTTAGTGCTGGCTGATGCCATTAATGTCCACAAGGCATGCGCAGATTCGCCGCTGGTGTGTTATTACCAGAAAGGGCTGAAACTGGACAAGGAGTTTATCCATACCATCACAGCAAATGAAAGCCTGCGCAGCGGACAGTGGGTGCTGAATGATTTCGACTTTATGAAGCCGCGTTCACTGCTGAAGAGCACCGTGGCTAATCCGCGTGAAACCGGCCTTGCTGAATATGAGCACTATGAATGGCCGGGAGACTACTTCACAAAGAGTGAAGGTGAAATGCTGACACGCATCCGCATGGAAGAACAGCGGAGCCCCGGTAGTCGGGTACAGGGCAGCGGCAATATTCGTACCCTGATGACAGGTTTTACCTTCACCCTGGAAAACTATCCGACAGCCGAAGTGAACCGGGAATATCTGCTGGCACAGACCACGCTATTTATACAGGACAATGCGCAACACAGCGGCCAGGAGCAGCACTTCTCTTACTCAACCAGCTTTGAGTTACATCCCACCAATGAAGTTTACCGTCCGCAGCGAACCCTGAGCAAACCCCACACCAAAGGCCCACAGAGCGCCATCGTGACCGGCCCGGCGGGACAGGAAATCTGGACAGATAAATATGGCCGGGTGAAAGTTCAGTTTGGCTGGGATCGTTACGGTAAGAATGATGAAAACAGTTCCTGCTGGGTCCGTGTCAGTTATCCGTGGGCGGGTAAAGGATTCGGTGGCATTCAGATCCCGCGCATTGGTCAGGAAGTTCTGGTGGATTTCAAAAATGGTGATCCGGATTTACCCATTATCGTGGGGCGGACATACAACCAGGACACCATGCCACCGTGGGGACTACCGGGCGCAGCGACGCAAAGCGGGTTTTACAGCCACACCATCGGCGGCGGCCCAACCAATGCTAACGCCCTGCGTTTTGAGGATAAAACTGGCGGAGAAGAAATCTGGTTGCATGCCGAGAAAGATCAACGCATTGAAGTAAATAATAATGAAAGCCATTGGGTGGGCAATAATCGCCTTAAAGTCATTGATAAAACAGAAACTGCGATTATTGGTGAGAAATAACAGTCCAGACAGATGATATCTCTCTCGCCGGAGGGGATAAAACAATTCAGACAGTGCAGAATTTACGCCTTGCTGCGGGAGATTCCATTATTCTTAGCTGCGGAGAAACTATCCTGCAAATGACCAGTGACGGGATATTTAATATAACCTGTAAGAACTTTAATATTACTGCAACAGAAAATGGGAAAATAAATACACAATCAGGGCAGCTTGATTTAAATATGAATAACAGAGCGGCAGATATACCTCCGCCTGGAGCATTAGAGAAAACAGCCCTTCAGACGGCAATAGACGTTACCTTCATGACTAAAAAATAAATAAAAACCAATCCATAAACAATTCATTTATTAAAAAGGACTCATGCCATTATGACGGAGTATTATCTTAATGAAGCTGTTGTAACTTTTCCTGGAAATATTATTCAGGATAGTACCATTAATATGCTGCGGCTCAGCAATCCCGACGCCGCACTAATTATCAGCCGGGGCCAGATGCAGGAAGGAGACGAATTAGCATCTCAGGTTGAACAGCAAATGAAAAAGCTGGAAAAGCAGGTAAAAGAACTGCGCTACACGCCCGTGCAGGTGACCCGCGTGGGGGTTAATGACGCAGAGGAAGGGCTGGAGATACAGAGCCAGTTTCTCCGGGGTAACGAGCATGTGTACCAGTGTCAGGTGGCATTTGTATTGCCGGGTGAGCGGGTCATGATGGCCTTCACCTACGCCAGAACCACACCGCTGACCCCGGCTGATATGACGCGCTGGGCTGAA
>NZ_RHJO01000037.1:0-39752 GCF_004211985.1 Escherichia sp. E10V10
CAGTTTTTGTTGACCACTACACTGGAAAGCACAGTCCGTTATCTGGGCATTGAAGTCGATGATGCGTTAGGGATCTCTGAATCGATTGAAGTCTAAAGTTGTCAGGGCTGCAACAGCAGCCCTGTGCCAGGAACAGACGTTACTTACCTCGCGATATATTAATTTATGGTGAGCTGGTCACATGTTTGGTAAACATGTGTCAAATATTTAGTGGTGTAAGTGAATATCGACATCAGATTGCTGAAATAATGATGCAGAACGCGGTCTAATTAATTAGGGCGCAACTGCGCCCTTTAATAACCCGTCATGTGATAAACCCAATCTTTTGTCTGCCGTCTAATTTCACGACTCAATGTTTGGGGCAGTATTTCATTTGGAGTTAGGTCGTCCTTAATCCAATTAAAAGCATGATTAAACATATAAAGCAATATCGCCTCGTTATTCTCAAAGTAATCGATAGCTTCTTCTATAAGGGGAGCTCTTAGCACCAGCCTTCTATCATGAGATACAGCATCTTTCAGCTTTTCATAATCGATGAAATGATGGTTGAATATGTCAATTTCGTTATTAAAAGTTATATAGTCCTTGTGTTCATCTTGGAGATAATAGTCTTCCTCTACAAAATTATCTAAGTCATGTTGTTCTAAATTATCTAATAATGATTTGGCGAGCCTTATCAGATCTTTGTCGGATTCTGAAAGCATTGCCATCCTCCAGGAATTTTTGGATTCAACACATAATTTATCTGAATCTGTGAAGGTGACTTTTTTGGACTGGTGTCCTTTTGAGGTTATTTCTTGAACTATTTCATCCAGACATTCTTTTGAAAATGGCTTCCAGAACATCTCAGGATCATTATGGCTATCCGCCATTACGATGGAGACCAAAACAACTTGAGTTTCCAACTGTTGCCAGTACATAAAGTCAGATAGATCGATCTGTATATCAGGGGTATTTCCAACCGTTGATTTAATTTGAACCGCAAAAAAGTCCCCAGTTGATATTTCATCTTCAAAAATTTCAACTTGAGCATCTATGCCAACATCAATATCAAGCAATCGGCAAGGCCAATTAAAATAGCGAACTATCCAATAAGCAAAATATAGCTCACCTGCTCTTCCTGTTACTCCGGTGCTTTTGTATTTTTTCATAGCTTAGCTCATAGCTCTTCCTTTTCGCTGAGTTAGACAGGTTACACCCTAGCTAATTGTCTGCCAACTGAATGGTTAATATGAATTGCAACTGTTCCTGTAGTCACTTTCGTGAGAGCAGACCACAAAAGTGACTACTTCCGCTCTTCGCTCATAACAGACATTCACTACAGTTATGGTAGAAGGTATGTATGCTGATTGGGGAAAGTGTGAAAGAAAAGAAGACTGCTGCGCTGTTTGTCGTCACGTTTATCTTCATTGGCTATGCAAGTCATAATACAAGGTGGGACAAAACTGAGACACATAAGGCCTCACAATGGCTTGCAAGGCTTTACATGTTTTGATGTGGTGGGACGTGTGAGCGCAGTGTTGATGGGGTAATACTTTGAATTAGAAGCGGATTCTTATAATTCGTAATGCGAAGGTCGTAGGTTCGACTCCTATTATCGGCACCATTTAAATCAATAAGTTACCTCGCATTTAAGTAAACCACGTTCTCCTCCTGTGCCGTATTTGTGCCATTGCAACCCTGGCAATTAATCAAAATACTGTTATGACATCAGGCAATGCAGGTGCAGACATTTAAGCCAATTGCTGCCGCCATTCCTTGACGTGGTCAATCAGGGCGCGGAGCTTTGGTGCAATATTGCGACGCTGAGGGAAATACAGATAGAAGCCTGGAAATTGTGGAAGAAAGTCATCAAGCAGCGATACAAGCTTACCGCTTTCAATATACGGCCTGAAAGTTTCCTGAGTGGCAATTGTTATGCCTGCGCCGGCAAGAGCCAGCCTCGACATCAGACGCAGATCATTAGTCGTAATCTGCGGTTCAATCGCAAGGTCGAAAGCTCTCCCGTTTTCTTCAAATGGCCAGCGATAAGGCGCAACATCCGGGGATTGACGCCAGCCGATACACTTATGATTCACAAGTTCACGCGGATGAACAGGTGTGCTGTTGGCTGCGAGATAGGAGGGAGAGGCAACGACCATTTCACGCTGCCTGCCGGTAACGGGCACAGCAATCATGTCTTTTTCAATGACCTCTCCGAGCCTTACGCCAGCATCGTAACCTGCGGCCACGATATCGAATTCCTCATCCGTGACAACAATATCAAGCGTAACGGCTGGATTGGCTGCTGCAAACGAAGCGATTAGCGGACCTGAAAGAAATTCTTCAGCTATCGACGTCACCGCGATTCTGAGAAGTCCACGTGGTACATGATCAGAAACCATCTCTTCGAACGCTGCCTCAATACCGGATAAAGGTAATGACAGCGATTTATGCAGCCGTTCTCCCGCTTCCGTCAAATTAACTGAGCGCGTGGTCCGCATTACAAGCATTGTCCCGAATGCATCTTCAAGGCGTCTTATTCCCTGACTGACCGCTGAACGGGTAACGCCCAGCCGTGCAGCGGCTTTACTGAAATTACTCTCTTCTGCTACCGCGATAAAAATGGGTAAAAGATTAAGATCGATTTTCATTGTTTAATGCCGCTAACCACTGAGTACATTGAAAGCAGGATACTGGAACCAATCATAAAGTTCTATTCTCTCTCCGAACACATTTGAAGGAGAACGTAATGGATAAGGTCATATTAATCACCGGCGCATCAAGTGGTATTGGGGAAGGCATTGCCAGAGAGCTGGGAACGACAGGTGCAAAGGTTTTACTGGGAGCACGCAGACTTGAGCGTATCGATGCCATTGCAACAGAAATCTGCCGCGCAGGAGGAATTGCTAAAGCGCGGGAGTTGGATGTCACAGACCGACAGTCCATGGCAGATTTCGTGCAAGCAGTGCTGGATAGCTGGGGGCGAGTTGATGTTCTTATCAATAATGCGGGCGTTATGCCGCTTTCACCGCTTGCAGCAGGAAAACAGGATGAATGGGAGCTCACTATTGATGTGAATATCAAGGGGGTACTCTGGGGAATTGGCGCTGTACTTCCGGTGATGGAAGCGCAGGGTTCCGGTCAGATAATCAATCTTGGTTCTATTGGTGCCCTTTCAGTTGTGCCCACAGGCGCAGTCTATTGTGCATCAAAATTTGCAGTACGGGCTATTTCTGATGGCTTACGGCAGGAAAGCTCGAAAATCCGCGTGACCTGCGTAAATCCTGGCGTTGTCGAAAGTGAACTGGCTTCCACCATTACCCATGTGGAAACCATGAAGGCAATGGACGCCTACCGTTCTGTTGCACTTCAACCCGTGGATATTGCCCGTGCTGTAAGGCATATTATTGAATCTCCCGAAAGCGTTGATACAACCGAAATTACCATCAGACCCACCGCGTCTGCAAACTGAAGGATAACGTTTATATTCACGTTTTATTAAATAAATCGAGAGCAAAATTTATATATCCTTCTGTTTTGCATAGCAAGATTCATGATGTTTAGCATTGTTCAGTCCGAAGAAATAAGAGGTTAATGCTGGCGTAATGAATAGGCCAGCATTAATCACAGATGATTGCCAATCAGACAGATATTGTTAAACCGTCTAATTCATAATCAACACTTTTTCTTACGCCGCTGAATAGCGTGAAAAACAGTGAAAGGATGTTTATTTTAAATATCACTAAAGTAAATTGTTTTATGACGTTATTAATAGAAGTGGAGGAACAAATAGGCGTACTCTACAACGGCAACAAAAACAACGATATTGATCAGTTTATTACTGATTCTCTGTATATTATTCTCTTTCATTTGTAGTTCCTCGCTTTAAAAAATAGTGCGCTTCGTAAGCGTCCCTATATAAATAACGAGTTTGGTCAACCAGTTTTTTGAGATGTATCACAAATTTGAATAGATGTATTACATCAGCTATTATTTATTGCACCAAAGTCATCGATATACGTCACCTGAAATCAGCTCCGGGGATGAGTCTGTTCTCCCGAGCGGCCTTATCCTGGCGTTCGCAGGCGCAGAGTGAGCACACTGCACCTCTTCAGAGTGCCGCAGCTCTCAGGATGTTATACAAGGTCGGATAAGACGCGTCGCATCCGACAACCGATGCCTGATGCGCCGCTGACGCGACTTATCAGGCCTACGGGGTGAACTGAACTGTAGATATCGATACTGGAGATCTGGAATACATATAGAGTTCGAATTTGTTCAATCGTTTTACTACTGGGTGAATTAGTGATAATCACCTCTCTAAGCAGAAAATAGATATTTAATCCATTAACGGAAACCAGCCAGTTCCTTTCGATGCCTGAATTTGATCCCATAGTTTATCCGGAATGGTTAATTCAGGAACGAGTTGTGGATTAAGGGTTGTTTGAATTTCATGACTTTTTCCTGATTCAGCTAAAGCCACCCACTCTGGATTTATCACCAGCCCTTTACCGATCGCAACAAGTGGCAGGCCAGCGGAAATTGCTTCTTGAGCCTGAGAAGGTGTGCGTATTTTACCTGCGGCGATTACCGGCACTCTGCCTGCAATATGATTTAAAATCAGCTCAATGGTTCGGGGGCCATTTGGCGATTCTACAGGGTAGCTATCGTTAACACTGACCAGCGAGGTATGTATATACGAAATACCGGATGAAATGAGCCGATCAAGGAGTTTATAAGTATCCTCTATCCGCAGTCCCCCTGTTGCAGATTCTTCAGGAGATATTCTGTAACCGATGGCAAAGGGCTTTGTCGCATATTCATAGACGACATTTTTGACTTCCTGTAATACGGCCAGCGGGAAGCGCATACGTCCTTCGAGATCTCCTCCCCATCGGTCATTACGCTGGTTAAATAGAGGGGAGAAGAAATTCTGCAGAAGGAATCCGTGCGCGCCATGAAGTTCAACGCCATCAAAACCTGCTTTAATCGCCCTTTTTGTGACATCTCCGAATGCTCTAATGGTTTCCTGAATTTCGTTTTCAGTCATTTCCCTGCTTTGTACGACTCTCTTCATAAAGTCACCAGATTTTACGCTTGATGCGCTGGCACTAATAACATCGTTATTTGGCACAAGCTCCGGGATGGCTTTATTACCGGCGTGGAAAATCTGCAAAATAGCCGGAGCACCGCCACTTTTGGCAGCAGTCGCTAACTTTTCAAGGCTGTTAATGAAACGGTCGTCATACGCGGCAAATTCATGAGTAAACCCAATGCCGCTTGGTGTGACATAGGTACATCCTGTTATTACTAAACCAACATTTTGTGAGCGACGTTTATAAAATTCGAGTTCTTGCTCAGAGATGGTTCCATCAGGATTCGCTGACCAGGTCGTCATAGGTGCCATAACGATACGATTACGTAGCTTTATTTTTTCTGTCAGCATAAAAGGAGAAAACAATGATGGGCGTTTATTTGACATAACAATACCTCAAATGTTTATCTGATTTTGATGCGTATATTTTAACTGGTGACTTGTCGCCAGCTTTGGAACCACGATTTCTGGTTTTATTTATAATTACTTCAAAGATTTGCTTATAATCTTAATAAGTTGAGCTGCTGTTTTTTTTATGCTTTTGTTTCTTTAATAAAATTTCTTTTTGAGTGGTTTTATTATTGTCGTGTAGTCAATAAAGGATAAATATCAGGGAGATAGTGAATTTCCCCGCAGCATTTTTATAAATGTGTTTTATAAAAAGGAATTAATTTATCGAGCGCCTGTTTCACAGGTTCTGGCTTATCATACAAGTCGTAATGTGAATAACCTTCAACCACGACCAGCTCTTTATGTTTTGAGGCAGCGCGGCCAATAATTTCGCAGCCGTCACGATAGGCACCAAAAGCGCCCACTCTATCACCCACTACAACCATTAGTGGTTGAGTTAACAGGACTTCTGCAAGATGAAAAGCATCCCAGCCCACTGCAACAGTCTGATGTGAAAATAGCGAACGATTTACCCCATTAGGCGCACAGCCTCGTGGCGAACGATAATATTCTGTGGCTTCAAAAAGGTCTATTTCTGTTAATCCCGCTTCAAGAGCTGCATCCGGAGAAGAGGGGAGTAAATCATCTACGCGAAGTTTTGCACCGTTAGCTTCGTCTGTTCTTTGTTGCGCCATTGCTTCGAGTGCTCCGACAGGGTTAAATGCCGAAAAACCTTCACGCATAAGACGCCCGTAGTTTGCACCCGTGACAGTACCAATGGCTTTAATTCGACGTTCTGTCATTGCGGCATTAATGGCATATCCACCACCCCCGCAAATGCCCAGGACGCCAATACGCCCGGCATCAACGTAAGGTAAGGTGGTAAGGTAATCAACGACAATGCTGAAGTCTTTTACTCGCATTGTTGGATCTTCCAGATAACGCGGTTCTCCACCGCTGCTTCCCTGAAAACTGGCATCATAAGCAATGACGATAAAGCCAGCTTTTGCCAGGGCGGCACCATACACGCTACCCGATGTCTGTTCTTTGCAGCTTCCAATTGGATGGGCGCTGATAATAGCAGGATACTTTTTTTCACTATTAAAATCGTCAGGGAAATAGATATCAGCAGCTATATCCCAGTAAGTGTGTTTTATCGAAACAGTTTTCATTTCAAGCTCCGGGGATTTGCCTAAACAGATTTAAATATCATTTCTATTATCCGCAACTGGCATTCGTGTTCTTATCGCGAACGGCGTAATAGTATGACTTGTATTGGTTATCATCAATGGTCTAATATCTATCACAGTGTTAAGTTAAGGTTTACAATGATGAAAATAGAGCCTTCAATTTTGCCTTCTCTTGCCTGGTTTGCGCTGATTGTTCGCGCCGGAAGTTTCTCCAGAGCAGCCTCTGAAATGGGTATTACGCGGGCCGCATTGTCCCAGAATTTAAAATCTCTTGAGGAACGTCTTAACACCAAGCTGATATACCGTACGACCCGCAATATGTCGCTTACCGAGGAAGGCCAGCGTCTGTATGAAGTGCTGGTGTCGGCTTTGGGGCAAATTGATGATGCTTTGAAAGATGTCGGTGATACCCAGCTTGAACCTACTGGCCTGTTGAGAATAAATTCCTCCCGTGTTGCAGCAAGGATGCTTGTTGAGCCTCATATTGGCGAGTTTCTTACTCGTTACCCCAAAACAAAGATAGAACTCATTATGGATGACGGTTTATCTAACATTATTGCGGACGGCTGTGATGTGGGCATACGCCTTGAGCAAGGACTGGATGAGCATATGACTGCCGTTCCTGTTTCTCCGCTTATTAAACTGGTTACCGTGGCATCGCCAGATTATTTAAGAGAACACGGTATTCCTGAAACGCCTCAGGAACTGAGTAACCATAATTGCCTTCGATTGCGGCATAAAAGTAGCGGAGCACTCTCAGCATGGGAGTTTTCTAATGTCACGGGGAATAATGAAGAGTTCGAAATAGAGGTGTCAGGTAAGTATATTTCTAATGATGACGAAAGCATGATACGAATGGCGCTGAATGGAACGGGTATCATTCAACATCTGGATTTTGCAATCGCTGAACATATCAATGCGGGCAAGTTACAGCCGATTCTTGAGGATTGGGCCGTTTCATTTCCTGGATTTTATATTTATGTTTCCTCACGAGTGAGAATGCCCTCTAAAGTTCGTGCTTTTATTGATTTTATGGTGGAGAAAAGAGTAAAGCTCGAAAATTGATGATGTGTTTCTGGGCGAATATCGGTAAGAAGAATAACACCATCGTGAGGACGCGTTTTCATAATAAATATTCTGATAATTAATGCTTGTTTTCGCTACAGCCATAATATCAATTATCATTATCACCAGTAATGTGGCTAAAATAATTGCATCTATGAGCCCCTTCATGAGTGTCCCATGAAGACATGGTTCAGAAGTATGTAAAGTCAGGCAAGCTTATTCATATGTTGCAGGAGGGGTGTCCAACTTTTCCGGGATATTACCTTTACTACCCCAGCCGCAAGCAGCATCCGCCTGCTTTTGCGCTGCTGATTGATGCACTTCGCTATTCAGAGTAACGGGTCCACATTTTATTGTGGGCCCGTTTAGGTATTAGCGGCCTACGCGTGCCTGGTGCTCAGGCGAGTAACGTTCACCGACGATTTTAATTGTTTCCAGTGCCTCGGTTATCTGCTGCGTATCTTTCTGCGAAAGAACAATGTCGACAGCACCTAGGTTTTCTTCCAGCCGATGCAGTTTAGTGGTGCCTGGGATGGGTACAATCCATGGCTTTTGTGCTAACAGCCATGCCAGTGCGATTTGTGCAGATGTTACCCCTTTCTCCACGGCCAGTTCACCTAACAAGGTGACCAGTTTTTCATTGGCTTCAATGGCTTGTGCCGCGAAACGCGGTACGGTGCTGCGGTAATCATCTTTGCCGAAAGTGGTTCCTGGTTTAATCGACCCCGTCAGGAAACCTTTACCTAGTGGGCTGAAGGGGACAAAACCAATCCCCAGTTCCTCCAGCAACGGCAGAATTTCCTGTTCAGGCTCACGCCACCACATGGAATACTCGCTTTGCAGGGCGGTGACAGGTTGTACCGCATGTGCACGACGAATGGTTTGTGCTCCCGCTTCAGACAGGCCGAAATGTTTGACTTTACCTTCTGCAATTAGGTCTTTCACCGTTCCTGCAACATCTTCAATAGGAACATCCGGATCAACACGGTGTTGATACAGAAGGTCAATAACATCTGTCTTAAGGCGGCGTAATGAGCCTTCAACGGCTTCACGGATATGCTCCGGGCGGCTGTTTAAAATCTGCTGCTTATTATCATCGCCGAAGGTAAAACCGAATTTAGTGGCAATCACCACACGGTCACGAAACGGTTTTAAGGCTTCGCCGACCACTTCTTCATTCAGATACGGACCATACACTTCGGCGGTATCGAAGAAGGTGACGCCACGTTCAACCGCAGCACGAATAAGTTCGATAGCCTGACGGGTATCGGTCGCCGGGCCGTAGCCGTGGCTTAAGCCCATGCAACCGAGCCCAAGGGCGGAGACTTCGAGTCCGGATTTACCCAGATAACGTTTTTGCATTGAATGAATACCTCTTTTATCGCGGCTTAAACATCAAGTTTGCGGCCAGTCAGCCATTCCACCATTGCGGGATCGCGGTGAGAGAAGAACGCGCTGGTTGCGGTATCCAGGGCGGTAATTTGCAGCATATCTTCAGGGCTGAGTTCAAAATCGAGAATGTTGATGTTCTCTTCCATGCGTTCTTTTCGCACTGATTTTGCCAGTGAAACAATGCCTCGTTGGTAGATCCAGCGCAGAACAACCTGGCCCACGCTTTTGCCATACTTCGCGCCGATTGCCGTGAGAACAGGATGCTGGAACAGACCATTTTTCCCTTCCGCAAACGGTGCCCAGGCTTCTGGCTGAATACCACGACTTTGCATCCACGGAACGGCCTGTAATTGCTGGTTGAAGGGGTTAACTTCAATCTGGTTTACCGCCGGAACGACTTTATTAAAGGCGATAAGGTCAGCCAGTCGGTCAGGATGGAAGTTACTGACGCCAATAGCGCGGATCTTGCCTGCCTGTTGCAGTTCTTCCATGGCGCGCCAGGCACCGTGGACATCACCGTAAGGCTGATGAATCAAATACAGGTCAACGTAATCAAGTTGCAGTCGATTCAGAGAGCGTTCGAACTGGGCTTTGGCCCCTTCGTAACTGGTATCCTGCAACCAGAGTTTCGTGGTGACAAAGAGCTCGTTACGCGCAATGCCGCTTTGTTTCAGTGCGTTCCCGACCTGGGTTTCATTTTGATAGGAGGCGGCGGTGTCAATCAGTCGATAACCGGTGTTAATAGCGTCAATGACCGCTCTTTCGCATTCGGCGGCATCGGTCATCTGAAATACACCAAAGCCCAGCAGGGGCATTTCAATACCGTTGTTCAGTTTTACTTTTTGCATGGTGTTATCCTTCCGTTATCGTTCATGAGAAGCATAACGTAAAGGGAAGAGCTCGATTAGACGGCAGGATTTGTCAGGGGTTATGAACGAAATTCATAAATCTGTTTGAGTGTTGAGATGAGTAGTGCAAGTTCGATATCCCCGGAATTTACTGTCCGATGAAGGAAAATGAATATCCATAAAAAATATATTGGTTTATCCTGGTGTATATACCTACTTCGACGTATTGTCAATCGTGGTAAATTAAAGGTAGGTCATTATTATTCACTCTGAATAATGAATTATTCACTGTCCGCAGAGTAAGAAATATAACTTAGGTAGCTATTTAATGACTTGCACAAAAAGCTAAATTTTCACCCATAAATAAAAATATAATCCCGCGCCCAACCACCTGATGAGTGGCTACAGGCACTGGATATATTAGGTGGCGGTGTACTTTCTTACATAAAGGTATTTCCTTTTCTGCGGAAAAGGAAACCGGGAAATTCCAGGCTTTTCTGACAAGCAGACGCCATTATTTGTGTCTGCCTATGTTCGTTAATTCGTTCATCAGGAAATTATCTCAATGTCACGTTATAAAACAGGTCATAAACAACCACGATTTCGTTATTCAGTTCTGGCCCGCTGCGTGGCGTGGGCAAATATCTCTGTTCAAGTTCTTTTTCCACTCGCAGTCACCTTTACGCCAGTAATGGCGGCACGTGCGCAGAATGCGGTTCAGCCACGGTTGAGCATGGAAAATACCACGGTAACTGCTGATAATAATGTGGAGAAAAATGTCGCGTCGTTTGCCGCAAATGCCGGGACATTTTTGAGTAGTCAGCCAGATAGCGATGCGACACGTAACTTTATTACCGGAATGGCCACCGCTAAAGCTAACCAGGAAATCCAGGAGTGGCTCGGGAAATATGGTACAGCGCGCGTTAAACTGAATGTCGATAAAGATTTCTCGCTGAAGGATTCTTCGCTGGAAATGCTTTATCCGATTTATGATACGCCGACAAATATGTTGTTCACTCAGGGGGCAATACATCGTACAGACGATCGTACTCAGTCAAATATTGGCTTCGGCTGGCGTCATTTTTCAGGAAATGACTGGATGGCGGGGGTGAACACCTTTATCGACCATGATTTATCCCGTAGTCATACCCGCATTGGTGTTGGTGCGGAATACTGGCGCGATTATCTGAAACTGAGCGCCAATGGTTATATTCGGGCTTCTGGCTGGAAAAAATCGCCGGATATTGAGGATTATCAGGAACGCCCGGCGAATGGTTGGGATATCCGCGCAGAGGGCTATTTACCTGCCTGGCCGCAGCTTGGCGCAAGCCTGATGTATGAACAGTATTATGGCGATGAAGTCGGGCTGTTTGGTAAAGATAAGCGCCAGAAAGACCCGCATGCTATTTCTGCCGAGGTGACCTATACGCCAGTGCCTCTTCTGACACTGAGCGCCGGGCATAAGCAGGGCAAGAGCGGTGAGAATGACACTCGCTTTGGCCTGGAAGTTAACTACCGAATTGGCGAACCTTTGGCGAAACAACTCGATACGGATAGCATTCGCGAGCGTCGGGTACTGGCAGGCAGCCGCTATGACCTGGTTGAGCGTAATAACAATATCGTTCTTGAGTATCGCAAATCTGAAGTGATCCGTATTGCTCTGCCTGAGCGCATTGAAGGTAAGGGCGGGCAGACGGTTTCCCTGGGGCTTGTGGTGAGCAAAGCAACTCACGGTCTGAAAAATGTTCAATGGGAAGCGCCATCTTTGCTGGCCGCAGGCGGAAAAATTACCGGGCAGGGTAATCAGTGGCAAGTGACGCTCCCGGCTTACCAGGCAGGCAAAGACAATTATTATGCGATTTCTGCGGTTGCCTACGATAACAAAGGCAATGCCTCAAAACGCGTGCAGACAGAGGTGGTCATTACCGGAGCAGGTATGAGTGCCGAGCGCACGGCGTTAACGCTTGACGGTCAGAGCCGTATCCAAATGCTTGCTAACGGTAGTGAGCAAAAGCCACTGGTGCTTTCTCTGCGCGATGCAGAGGGGCAGCCAGTTACGGGTATGAAAGATCAGATCAAGTCTGAGCTGACGTTCAAGCCAGCTGGAAATATTGTGACTCGTACCCTGAAGGCCACTAAATCACAGGCACAGCCAACACTGAGTGAGTTCACCGAAACTGAAGCTGGGGTGTACCAGTCTGTCTTTACTACCGGAACGCAATCAGGTGAGGCAACGATTACGGTTAGCGTTGATGGCATGAGCAAAACCGTCACTGCAGAATTGCGCGCCACGATGATGGATGTGTCGAAGTCTACTCTGAGCGTGAATGAATCTTCAGGAGACGTGGTTGCCGATGGTCAGCAATCCCACACGCTGATGCTGACTGCGGTGGATACTGATGGCAACCCGGTGACGGGAGAGGCCAGCCGCTTGCGATTTGTTCCGCAGGATAGCAGCGGTGTCACCATTGGTACCATTTCGGAGGTAAAACCAGGCGTTTACAGCGCTACGGTTTCTTCGACCCGTGCCGGAAACGTTGTTGTGCGTGCCTTTAGCGAGCAGTATCAGTTGGGCTCATTACAACAAACGCTGAAGTTTGTCGCCGGGCCGCTTGATGCAGCACATTCGACCATCGCCCTGAATCCGGATAAACCGGTGGTTGGCGGTACAGTTACGGCAATCTGGTCGGCAAAAGATGCTAATGACAACCCTGTAACTGGCCTCAATCCGGATGCACCGTCATTATCGGGCGCAGCCGCTGCAGGTTCTAAGGCCTCAGGCTGGACGGATAATGGCGACGGGACCTGGACTGCGCAGATTTCTCTCGGCACTACGGCGGGTGAATTAGAGGTTATGCCGAAGCTCAATGGGCAGAACGCGGCAGCGAATGCGGCTAAAGTGACCGTGGTGGCTGATGCGTTATCTTCAGGCCAGTCGACAGTCTCTGTGGCAAAAGATCACGTAAAAGCAGGAGAAAGCACAACCGTGACGCTTATTGCAAAAGATGCGCATGGCAACGCTATCAGCGGCCTTTCCCTGTCGGCAAGCCTGACAGGTGTTGCGTCTGAAGGGGCGACGGTATCCAACTGGACCGAGCAAGGCGATGGTTCCTATGTCGCTACGCTGACCACAGGCGGAAAGACAGGTGAGCTTCTTGTCATGCCGCTATTCAACGGTCAGCCAGCAGCCACCGATGCTGCGCGGTTGACTGTCGTTGCAGGGGAGATGTCATCAGCGAACTCTACGCTTGTTGCTGACAATGAGGCTCCGACCGTCAAAACGACGACGAAACTCACCTTCACCGTGAAGGATGCGTACGGGAACCTTGTCACCGGGCTGAAGCCAGATGCACCGCAGTTTAGTGGTGCCGCCAGCACGGGGTCAGTGCGACCTTCAACAGGAGACTGGACAGAAACAAGTAATGGGGTCTACGTGGCGACCTTGACTCTGGGATCTGCCGCGGGCCAGTTGTCTGTGATGCCGCGAGTGAACGGCCAAAATGCCGTTGCTCAGCCACTGGTGCTGAATGTTGCAGGCGATGCTTCCCAGGCAGTGATCAGTGATATGACGGTGAAGGTTGATAACCAGCTGGCAAATGGACAGTCGACTAACCAGGTAACCCTGACCGTTGTGGACACCTATGGTAACCCGTTGCAGGGACAAAATGTGACGCTGACTCTGCCGGAAGGAGTAACCAGCAAGACGGGGAATACGGTAACAACCGATGCGGCAGGTAAAGCCGACATTGAGCTGATGTCAACGGTTGCCGGGGAACACAGCATCGCGGCTTCGGTGAATGGTGCTAAGAAGACGGTTACGGTGAAATTCAAGGCGGATTTCAGTACCGGTCAGGCGACCCTGGAGGTTGACACCGCCGCGGAAAAAGTGGCAAACGACAATGATGCCTTTACGCTGACGGCAACGGTTAAGGATCAATACGACAACCTTCTGCCTGGCGCTGTGGTCGTCTTTAATCTGCCTCGGGGCGTCAAACCGCTTGCAGACGGTAATATCATGGTGAACGCCGACAAGGAGGGTAAAGCGGTACTGAAAGTGGTTTCCGTGACTGCCGGAACGTATGAGATCACGGCGTCAGCAGGAAATGACCAGCCTTCGGATGCGCAGACTATAACGTTTGTGGCCGATAAGGCTACCGCAACCGTCTCTGGTATTGAGGTGATTGGCAACTACGCACTGGCGGATGGCAAAGCCAAACAGACGTATAAAGTTACGGTGACTGATGCCAATAACAACCTGTTGAAAGATAGCGAGGTGACGCTGACTGCCAGCCCGGCAAATTTAGCTCTGGATCCGTCAGGCACAGCGAAGACCGATGAGCAGGGGCAGGCTATTTTCACCGCCACGACCACTGTCGCAGCGAAATATACACTCACGGCGAAAGTGAGTCAGGCCGACGGTCAGGAATCGACGAAAACTGCCGAATCTAAATTCGTCGCGGATGATAAAAACGCGGAGCTCGAGGCCTCAACTGATACACCTTCTCTGGTGGCGGATGGGGTAACGACCGCAACACTGACGGTTACCCTGTTCTCGGCAAACAATCCCGTAGGAGGAAGTATGTGGGTCGACATTGACGCTCCGGAAGGGGTGACAGAGGCGGATTATAAGTTCCTGCCGTCGAAGGCCGACCATTTCTCGAGCGGGGAAATCAAGCGCAAATTTAGTACCAGCAAGCCAGGTGTCTATACGTTCACATTCAACGCACTGACGTATGGCGGGTACGAAATGAAGCCTGTGAAGGTGACAATTAACGCCGTTGCTGCAGATACTGAAAAGGGCGAGGAGGAGATGCCATAATTTGAATAGTATGAACGTTACGATCTAATAAAGAATAATGGCATTGAAATATTCAATGCCATTATTCACTGAATACCTTGCCTGATATTGATTAAATAGTATCAGGCAAGGATAAAACTCAATAAGACATAGCGACAAACTAAACCGGACGAACGGGGATAAAAATTTCGCAAACAACATCATTGCCATCCTTTTCTACGAAATCTTCATTGTAATAAAAGCGCTCAATATCGCTGCCGTTCACTCTGGCTAACCCCCTGGCAGGCAACTCTATCAGATAGATGTTCCGAACCCAGTCAGAGTAATGTTCCCAATTTCCTTCATAACGGAAAGAGGCATAAAGTCCTCGGGTCGTTGTCCACTCTTTCGGCATGTCAGCATATTCACATACCGTACCAGCAAAGGTTTCAACTGTGAGTAAATCGACCGACTTTGTTGATGGTTTAAACGTTGAGACGAAATAGATATCCGTCTTAAAATCCTTCATACACCTGGCTAAATGATGACGCCGCAATTTGACTTCTTCATCCGGTGATTTATTCGATATTTCAGCATCATACTTAAATGAATTGCCAAAAATACGTGTTTCAGGAAAATGAATTAATGTGCAATCAGTTTTTGTATGTTGGCGTGCTAAAAATGGAGGGAAGATATTTTCCAGATCCCAATAATCACGGAGCCGGTATTCTCGGGGAGAGCATCCGAACAACTTTTTAAATTCGCGACTGAATGACTGCTGTGAATCAAAATGCAAAGATAGTGCAATATCAAGCATAGATTTCGCTGTAAGTCGGACAAGAATAGCTGCCCGGCAAAGTCTTCGTTTGCGAATGTATTCTCCCAGCGGCACATGCATGAAGTTTCTGAACAGGAGCTGGATATTGCGTCTACTGTAGCCTGATTTCTGTGCGATATCTTCGATTGAGATAGGGTTACCGAGATTGCACTCAATCCACTCCAGGAGCTGCTGCAAAATCTTCTGCCTGATCATAACATTCTCCATTTACCCTTCGCCATTTCGTACATTTTTCGTATGACAAAGGCTATTAGTGTATCAAAAACAGAAAGGGCCGAGGCCAGGCGACTGACAGTATCTCAGATTGTTGACGAAGCTTGTTGTGTATGCCGGAACTTATCCAGACTACAAAATAGCGCAAATTCAATAAATTGCGATTCTCTGGTCGGCATGATAATCATAGCGCATCAGGCAATTTTGTGCTTGTCATCAATCTCATCGTGTCTGCTTCATTTTTCCCATAATAGAGAAATTACAGTCCCCTATTATTAATGAAATTTTTACATAAGTGATATCAAAATCCACATACTAATCTGCGGTCATGTTTTAACGTAGACTAATGATTCATACGTAATGGAGGGACTGCTAGTGGAATTTTCCGTATTAAGCAACAATCTGAAAATGCCGATGATGGGATTTGGTGTTTTTCAGGTTACCGATAAAGAAGTATGTAAACAATCAGTGTTGAATGCTATCCGAACCGGTTATCGACTCATCGACACTGCAGCGGTATATGGTAATGAAGACGCCGTCGGCGACGCTATTCGTGAAGCCATTTCGGAAGGTTTCTGTACCCGCGAGGAGTTATTTATTACGTCTAAATTGTGGGTGCAGGACATGGTTGATCAGGATACGGCAAAAGCAGGTATTGAAGCGTCATTAAAAAAATCGGGACTTGAATACTTTGATCTCTATTTATTGCACCAGGCAATGCGCGATTATTTCAGTGCATGGCGTGCACTGGAAGAGGCCTATGAAGAGGGCAAACTGAAAGCGATTGGGGTTTCCAATTTCTATCCTCATGTTCTGGTAAACTTTTGTGAAACAGTCAGAATTAAGCCAATGGTCAACCAGGTTGAGTTGCATCCCTATTTTGCCCAACCAGAAGCGCTGGCAACCATGAAGTACTACAACGTGCAGCCTGAAGCATGGGCACCATTAGGCGGTGGAAGACATAAACCATTTGAAAACAGCCTGCTTCAGGGTATTGCAAATGCCCACCAAAAATCGATTTCTCAGGTAATTCTACGCTGGAATATTCAACGGGGAGTGGTTGTTATTCCAAAATCGACTCATCAGCATCGTATTGAAGAGAACTTCGTTATCTGGGATTTTTCACTGACAGAGAAAGAAATGGCGCAAATAAGCTCACTTGATCTGGGGTATGTTGGCGAATCCGTAAAACATTTTAATCCTGAGTTTGTTCGTGGCTGTCTTGGTGTAAAAATACATAACTAATTAGAGTTATCAGAATACTACCTGACCCGCACTCTGAAAATATAACCTATAGCAGGTGTTTTATATGTTTTCCGAAGGCGGGATCTCATAATGAAAATAAAGAATACACACTGAATCGCTTCAGTAAGATAAAATTACAATTATTAATGGTTGTGTAATTATTGTTAATGATTTTATTTATACTCATTTGGGGTCTGCTTTAATAGATGCCAAATGAGTAACTCTAAATGGCTATTTAAGATAAATTATATTGGATTCATGACGTTATTATATCGAATGGATGATTCCGCGTTGTTAGTGGCGATCATTATAAAAATGTGAGCGGCGCCGAAAGAAATAAAATTAGCTATTGCATCCAGGTATCCAATGATGGATTATTGATTTGTCATACAAATCGGATTGAATTTGTATTCTGCTACTCAATAAAAAAGCCGCCATTTTTATTGATGTCTGAAAACCCAGAAGGGGTGGTTGCGATCAGGCATAAATAGAAATGAAGCAATGGAGTATTGGTTGTGAATGTCAATTTCTTTGTTACCTGTATCGGTGATGCACTGAAATCAAGGATGGCACGAGACTCCGTGCTGCTCCTGGAAAAACTCGGCTGTCGCGTAAATTTTCCTGAGAAACAGGGATGCTGCGGTCAGCCTGCGATCAATAGTGGTTATATCAAAGAAGCGATCCCAGGAATGAAAAATCTGATCGCTGCACTTGAAGATAACGACGATCCCATTATTTCTCCCGCCGGTTCCTGCACTTACGCCGTAAAAAGTTACCCAACATATCTGGCTGACGAACCAGAATGGGCATCACGTGCAGAAAAGGTCGCCGCACGTATGCAGGATCTCACTTCTTTTATTGTCAATACATTAGGGGTAGTCGATGTAGGCGCCAGCTTGCAAGGGAGGGCGGTATATCATCCATCCTGTAGTCTGGCCCGTAAGTTGGGCGTGAAGGATGAACCACTTACGCTGCTAAAAAATGTACGTGGACTGGAGCTGTTGCCCTTTGCCGAACAGGATACTTGCTGCGGGTTTGGCGGTACGTTCTCGGTCAAAATGGCCGAAATTTCCGGCGAGATGGTGAAAGAAAAGGTTTCACACCTGATGGAGGTTTGTCCTGAGTATTTAATTGGTGCCGACATTAGTTGCTTGCTGAATATAAGTGGGCGATTACAACGGGAAGGGCAGAAAGTCAAAGTGATGCATATTGCTGAAGTGCTGATGAGCCGCTGAGGGTATAAAGATGTCGATCAAAACCAGTAATACAGAATTCAAGACACGCATCCGTCAGCAAATTGAAGATCCGATCATGCGCAAAGCGGTGGCAAACGCGCAGCAGCGTATTGGAGCAAATCGGCAAAAAATGGTCGATGAATTAGGTCACTGGGAGGAGTGGCGCGATCGTGCCAGCCAGATACGTGATCATGTTCTGAGTAATCTCGACGCTTATCTGTACCAGCTCTCCGAAAAAGTGACGCAAAACGGCGGTCACGTCTGGTTTGCAAAAACAAAAGAAGACGCTACCCGCTACATTTTACAGGTCGCCCAACGCAAAAATGCCCGGAAGGTGGTGAAATCTAAATCGATGGTGACCGAAGAGATTGGTGTCAATCATGTGTTGCAGGATGCTGGCATTCAAGTGATTGAAACCGATCTGGGTGAATACATTCTTCAGTTGGATCAAGATCCGCCATCTCATGTTGTGGTCCCGGCTATCCATAAAGATCGCCACCAGATCCGCCGGGTGCTACACGAACGTCTGGGCTATGATGGCCCGGAGACGCCTGAAGCGATGACCTTATTCATTCGTCAAAAGATCCGTGAAGATTTCCTCAGTGCCGAAATCGGTATAACCGGCTGTAATTTCGCGGTAGCAGAAACTGGTTCGGTATGCCTGGTGACCAATGAAGGCAATGCGCGAATGTGTACCACGCTACCTAAAACGCACATCGCGGTGATGGGGATGGAGCGTATTGCCCCCACGTTTGCCGAGGTTGATGTATTGATCACCATGTTGGCGCGTAGTGCCGTTGGCGCACGTTTGACGGGATACAACACCTGGCTGACAGGGCCGCGCGAAGCGGGGCATGTGGACGGGCCTGAAGAGTTTCATCTGGTTATTGTTGATAACGGGCGTTCTGAAGTGCTGGCCTCTGAATTTCGGGATGTGCTGCGCTGTATTCGTTGCGGAGCCTGTATGAATACTTGTCCGGCATATCGCCACATTGGAGGTCACGGATACGGCTCAATTTACCCAGGGCCAATCGGCGCGGTGATTTCTCCGCTACTTGGCGGCTATAAAGATTTTAAAGATTTACCTTACGCCTGCTCTTTATGCACGGCCTGTGACAGCGTGTGTCCGGTGCGTATTCCTCTGTCGAAACTGATTTTGCGTCATCGTCGGGTGATGGCTGAAAAAGGGATCACCGCAAAAGCAGAGCAACGGGCGATCAAAATGTTCGCTTATGCCAATAGCCATCCGGGATTGTGGAAAGTCGGGATGATGGCCGGTGCTCATGCGGCAAGCTGGTTTATCAATGGCGGCAAAACACCACTCAAATTTGGCGCGATTAGTGACTGGATGGAAGCACGCGATCTTCCTGAAGCTGACGGCGAGAGTTTCCGTAGTTGGTTTAAGAAACATCAGGCGCAGGAGAAAAAAAATGGATAATCGAAGCGAATTCTTGCAAAACGTTGCTCAGGCACTGGGCCGCCCGCTGCGACTCGAACCGCAAACGGAAGATGTGCCGCTTAACAACTATGCAAACGAGCGTCTTACTGAACTTAACCAGCAACAGCGCTGTGACGCGTTTATCCAGTTTGCCAGTGATGTCATGTTGACGCGTTGTGAACTGACCAGCGAGACGCAGGCCGCGGATGCTGCATTACGCCTGTGTAAAGAGCTGGGAGAGCAGTCGGTGGTGATTAGCGGTGACAGGCGACTGGAAGAGCTGGGGATCCGTGAGCGTTTACAACAGGAATGCAATGCCGCCGTGTGGGATCCGCTGAAAGGTGCCGAGAATATCTCGCAGGCAGAGCAGGCTAAAGTTGGCGTAGTGTATGCTGAATATGGCTTAACAGAATCGGGAGGCGTGGTGCTTTTTTCCGCTGCTGAGCGTGGGCGCTCGTTGAGTTTGCTCCCTGAGTCTTCAATTTTTATCCTGCGTAAAAGCACCATCCTGCCACGTGTGGCGCAACTCGCAGAAAAATTGCATCAGAAAGCGCAGTCCGGTGAACGTATGCCGTCCTGCATTAACATCATTAGCGGCCCTAGTTCAACGGCGGATATTGAGCTTATCAAAGTCGTCGGGGTTCATGGCCCGGTGAAAGCGGTATACCTGATTATTGAGGATTGCTGAGAGAGAGTAACATGAGAGTTACCTCACGTTTTTATAGCAGGATTCGGTCCCGTATCAAAACGGTAACTCTCAACCTTGCAAAGCCTACAGTCAAATCAAGTCGCGACTGAATTTTTAGCTCTAGCAGTATTCTATTCGCCACAAAATACGCAGCCGTGCTTCTCACCAATCATAATTGATGCATCCACCACGCGCAGGCCTTCCAGTTCGTATACGGCCCGTCGTCTCGTCGTAGTCTGTTCTGTACGCATCGCACGGGGGAAAGGCGGTTTCGGTGCAATTACGCACAAGTTCGTTGAGCTGTTCATCGGTCTGACAATCGACGCACAGGGAATAGTGTGATGTTCCAGGACGTGCATAAAACTGCGCCATGTCTGCATATGGTACGGGAATCATTGAACCACTGTAGAATTTTATGCATATATTATATATAGTTGTAACTTCATATCTTGTAATTCCTCTTAGTCACTTGTAAATCTTATATTCTATTAATTAACGGTTTTATATGAATGAAAGCTGAATGGATTCAGTCTTATGCGCATATATATTTATTAATAAGACAATTCTTATAATTAAATACCTAATAAGAGTTATCACCTTTGTCGGTTATATATTAAATGTGTAATGCCTGCTTCTTGTTTATATTTTGAGTTGATTTGAGCTCTTAGATACATATAATGCGCATATGTTCGAGACTGGGGGCTAATGTAAGGATTAAGTTAAGATTGTTAATTTGAAATAGGTATCCGGTAGTAAGTTAATCTATTATTACTCTCTGAACTACATGCCCAGGTATGTGGTTATCAATGTTATGCGTTTTTTTTGAATTTATATATGCCATGAGCAGCAACCGGGATGGCATTTTATACGTTGCTGTTTATGCAATCTTGGTTTTATTTGGATGTATTGCTGGAGATTGTGATGAATAAAATATATCGGCTAAAGTGGAACAGGTCCCGTAACTGTTGGAGCGTCTGCTCTGAACTGGGAAGCAAAATAAAAGGCAAAAAATCCCGGGCTGTTTTAATTAGCGCGATAAGTTTATATTCATCTCTGGCGTTCGCTGATAATGTCATCGTAAACCAGGATGCGACTATTGATTTTGGCAAAGAGAACAAGAGCATCGATTACCATATTACGGTGACCAATAATGCTAATCTGGTTATCAATGCGACAGAATCTTCTCGTCCACGTTTTACGCTCGACTCTGGTGGTGGGCTGGATATCACCGGAGGGAAGGTGCGTATCAATGGCCCACTTAACTTTTTGCTGAAAGGTACGGGATTCCTGAATGTCTCCAATGCTGGCAGCGAGTTATATGCTGATGATTTGTATGAGTCAAACTCAGGCATGAGACATGATCGCGGCTATTTCAATGTCTCCAACGGCGGCAAAATCCATGTTAAGGGCACCAGTCGTCTGACTTATACGCAGGGAAATGTCAGTGGTGAAGGCAGCCAGGTAAATTCTGAAACCTTCTTTATGGGCGTTTTCAGCAGTTACGGTGGTGATCAGTATCTGTCAGTTAATAACGGCGGTGAAGTTAATGCCAGTAAGCAAATTAGCCTGGGCTATTATAATCAAAACTCCGATACAACGTTGGCAGTCTCGGAAGGTGGTAAAATTTCTGCGCCTACTATTAGTTTAAGCACCAACTCTGAGTTGGCGTTAGGTGCACAGGAAGGAAGCGCAGCGAAGGCAGCAGGGATTATTGATGCCGAAAAAATTGAGTTTGTCTGGGCTTCGACATCCGATAAGAAAATCACCTTAAACCACACGGATAAAAACGCGACTATTTCCGCGGATATTGTCAGTGGCAGCGAGGGCCTGGGCTATATCAATGCGCTCAATGGCACGACTTACTTAACCGGTGATAACTCTGCCTTTAGCGGTAAAGTCAAAATTGAGCAAAATGGCGCTTTAGGGATCACCCAAAATATAGGTACAGCAGAAATCAACAACCGCGGGAAATTACACCTGAAGGCTGACGATAGTATGACCTTTGCCAATAAGATCTCTGGCAACGGTACAATAAGTATCGACAGTGGGACGGTGGAGTTGACCGGCAATAACTATGCATTCAGCGGATATATTGATGTTGCTTCCGATGCTGTCGCGGTTATTTCTGAAGACAAGAACATCGGCCGTGCAGAACTGGATGTTGATGGCAAACTGCAAATCAATGCCAATAAAGATTGGGTATTTGATAACGATCTTGAAGGTAGAGGCATTGTTGAAATAAACATGGGGAATCACGAATTCTCCTTCGATGAGTTTGCTTATACAGACTGGTTCCAGGGTTCACTGGCGTTCCAGAACACGACATTTAACCTGGAAAAGAATGCTGAGTTTCTGCAGAGAGGCGGGATCACTGCGGGTCAGGGAAGCCTGGTAACGGTGGGTAAGGGCGCTCACTCCATTAACACTTTGGGATTCTCCGGCGGAACCGTTGATTTTGGTGCCCTGACAGCGGGTGCACAGATGACAGAAGGGACAGTCAACGTTAGTAAAACGCTGGATTTGCGCGGCGAGGGTGTGATTCAGGTTTCTGACAGTGATGTTGTCCGCTCAGTATCTCGTGATATTGACTCCGCGTTATCGCTTACTGAAGTTGATGATGGTAACAGCGCCATTAAGCTGGTTGATGCGCAAGGTGCGGAAGTTCTGGGGGATGCGGGCAATCTGCAATTGCAGGATAAAAATGGGCAAATCCTCTCCAGCAGCGCCCAACGTGATATTCAGCAGAATGGGAAAAAAGCCGCCGTCGGCACTTACGACTATCGTCTGACGAGTGGGGTAAACAATGACGGTCTGTATATCGGTTACGGCCTGACCCAGCTTGATTTACACGCTACCGACAGCGATGCTCTGGTGCTGAGCTCTAACGGTAAAAGCGAGAATGCCGCCGATCTCAGCGCAAAGATTACCGGCAGTGGTGACCTGGCATTCAGCAGCCAGAAAGGTCAGACCGTATCGCTTTCTAACAAAGACAACGACTATACCGGTATTACCGATCTGCGCAGCGGGACGCTCTTGTTGAATAACGATAACGTGTTGGGTAATACCCGTGAACTGCGTCTGGCGGCAGAGACTGAACTGGATATGAATGGTCACAGCCAGACCGTGGATACGCTCAATGGGAGCGCCGATTCGCTGCTGAACTTAAACGGCGGGAGCCTGACTCTTGCCAACGGGGGGACTTCAGCCGGTTCGTTAACGGGTAACGGGGAGCTGAATATTCAGGACGGCACGCTGGACCTTGCGGGCGATAACAGCAACCTGACGGCTAATATGAATATTGCCAGCTCGGCTAATGTTCTGGTAAGTCATGCACAGGGATTGGGTAGCGCAAATGTTGAGAACAACGGTACCCTGGTGTTGAATAATAGCGCTGAAAAAAGAGCGGCTGTGCCTGTGAATTACACCCTTGGCGGCAACCTGACTAACAACGGTACGCTGATGACCGGAGAGTCTGGACAGCAAGCGGGCAACGCGTTAGTGGTGAAGGGGAACTACCATGGTGATAACGGCCGACTGGTGATGAATACGGCACTGAATGGCGATGATTCAGTGACGGATAAACTGGTTGTTGAGGGCGATACCAGCGGCACGACCTCCGTTACGGTGAATAACGCTGGTGGTACAGGTGCTAAAACGCTTAACGGCATTGAACTTATCCATGTTGATGGTAAGTCTGAGGGGGAATTTGTTCAGGCGGGGCGTATCGTTGCGGGCGCGTATGACTACACTCTCGCGCGTGGTAAGGGGGCAAACAGCGGAAACTGGTATCTGACCAGTGGTGGTGATTCAGCTGAACCGCAACCGGAGCCAGAGCCGATGCCGAACCCGGAGCCAAACCCGGAGCCGGAGCCAACCCCGAATCCAGAGCCGACCCCTAACCCGACACCTACGCCGGGTCCGGATCTGAATGTGGATAATGACCTGCGACCGGAGGCGGGTAGCTACATCGCGAACCTTGCAGCAGCGAATACCATGTTCACCACGCGTCTGCATGAGCGTCTGGGTAATACGGACTATACCGACATGGTGACGGGTGAGCAGAAACAAACCACTATGTGGATGCGCCATGAAGGTGGTCATAATAAATGGCGCGATGGCAGCGGCCAGCTGAAAACCCAAAGCAATCGCTATGTTCTGCAACTGGGAGGCGACATCGCGCAGTGGAGCCAAAACGGCAACGACCGCTGGCATGTTGGGGTCATGGCGGGATATGGCAACAGCGACAGCAAAACCATTTCCTCGCGAACCGGTTATCGTGCAAAAGCGAGTGTGAACGGATATAGCACCGGCCTGTATGCCACCTGGTATGCCGATGACGAATCGCATAATGGCGCGTATCTCGACAGTTGGGCGCAGTACAGTTGGTTTGATAACACAGTGAAAGGTGATGATTTACAAAGTGAATCCTATAAATCAAAAGGATTTACCGCTTCACTGGAAGCTGGATACAAACACAAATTAGCTGAATTTAATGGCAGCCAGGGAACGCGTAATGAATGGTATGTTCAGCCGCAAGCTCAGGTTACTTGGATGGGAGTCAAAGCCGATAAGCACCGCGAAAGCAACGGAACCCTCGTTCATAGCAACGGTGATGGCAACATTCAGACTCGACTTGGTGTAAAAACCTGGCTGAAGAGTCATCATAAAATGGACGACGGTAAATCCCGCGAGTTCCAGCCGTTTGTAGAAGTGAACTGGCTGCATAACAGTAAGGATTTCAGCACCAGCATGGATGGCGTGTCAGTCACTCAGGATGGAGCCCGAAATATTGCCGAGATAAAGACGGGTGTTGAAGGACAGCTAAATGCCAACCTGAATGTCTGGGGAAATGTGGGCGTTCAGGTTGCTGATAAGGGATATAATGACACCTCTGCAATGGTTGGCGTTAAGTGGCAATTCTGATCTGAATAATAAGTAAAAGGAGAGAGCCGAATGGGTACCAATTCGGCTCTCTGTGTCATTTTCTTGCAGTCAGCTTTTCCTGCCAGAGTGAAGACAAGCAGATTAAGCTGGCGCACAAGATTTAATCAAGGTGTGTTAAATGGCTTCGCATGATTTGAGTGTTTTTTTGGAAGAGTTCGGCGCAACGGTGAATTTGACGTTGCCTGGTATTGTGTCCGAAAAAGAACGGCTTTTACTCAAGCTGCTAATGGAGGGGATGTCGGTTACAGAAATCTCACAGTACAGAAATCGCAGTGCAAAGACAATTTCACATCAAAAGAAGCAGTTGTATGAGAAATTAGGCATCCAGAGTGATATTACCTTCTGGCGGGATATCTTTTTTCAGTATCACCCGCAGGTAACCACTGCCACGGGAAATAAAAATAAAATTTATCTTCCTGACAACCGTTGTCACCATATTGTCACACCTGAAGCCATCAGTCTGGCGCTGGAAAACCATGAATTCAAACCATGGATCCAACCGGTATTTTGTGCTCAGACAGGAGTACTGACAGGTTGTGAAGTGCTTGTTCGCTGGGAACATCCGCAAACGGGAATCATCCCGCCGGATCAATTTATTCCTCTGGCGGAGTCATCTGGTCTTATCGTCATAATGACCCGCCAGTTGATGAAACTGACTGCGGATATTCTGATGCCGGTAAAACATTTGCTGCCGGACAACTTCCATATTGGTATCAACGTCTCGGCGGGCTGTTTTTTGGCTGCGGGATTTGAAAAAGAGTGCCTGAACCTGGTTAAGAAATTAGGTAACGATAAAATCAAACTGGTTCTTGAGCTGACGGAACGTAACCCCATTCCGGTAACGCCAGAAGCCAGAGCGATATTTGATAGCCTTCATCAGCACAATATTACCTTTGCGCTGGATGACTTTGGTACGGGTTATGCGACCTATCGTTACTTGCAGGCGTTCCCGGTCGATTTTATTAAGATCGATAAGTCATTTGTGCAAATGGCGAGCGTGGACGAAATCTCCGGTCATATTGTCGACAATATTGTCGAACTGGCGCGTAAGCCTGGTCTGAGTATCGTAGCGGAAGGGGTAGAAACCCAGGAGCAGGCGGATTTAATGATCGGTAAAGGCGTTCACTTTTTGCAGGGCTATTTGTACTCCCCGCCAGTTCCGGGTAATAAATTTATCTCTGAATGGGTAATGAAAGCAGGTGGTTGATGTAAACCGCTATTCACAGCGCATCGGGAGGTTGGCAGCGATTAATTCTCCCGATGCAGTAAATCCTGATAGATCCCCGTTAATATGCCATTTGGCGCAAATTGTTTTTTAATCCACTGCGTCACCTGACCCGTAGCAGAATGCTGAGTCGCCAGTAACATGCGCGAATCCTGGCGCGGATTATGGATTTGTCGGGTAACCAGCAGGGATTGCGTCATCGCCTCACGGACCATGTAATCCGGCAAAAAACCAATCCCTTCACCTAAAATCTGGCACTGACATTTGGTGTTGAAATCTGGCACCAGAATTGACTCCTGCCCATGCAGCAACCAGCCCACTTTTTTATTAATCGTATGCGCGGTGTCCTCCACCATGATATTAGGGTAGAGACGCAGTTGGCTTTCGGCGATCGGCTCCGGCACAAAGGCTAACGGGTGATCCGGCGCGATAGCAAAAGCCCAGCGAATCGCGCCAATTTCAGTGTAATCAATGCCGCCACCGTCCAGCAGTGTATCGGGTGCGCCGATGGCGATATTTGCCTGATTATTAATAATTGCATCCCAGACGCCGTTATACACTTCGGTCGTCACGGTAATCTGGCAGGTAGGAAACTGCTTTTTCAGCACCTGTAATAAGCGCGCGGTGTGTTTGGGCGTATAAAGCAGCTGATTAATACAAATGCGCACCCGTGCTTCTATGCCCTGCGAAATAGTATCGATACTGCGTTTGATGGCGTGAAAATCATTCAGCAGGTCGGTAGCTTTGCGGAAAAAATAACGCCCGGACTCGGTTAACTCAATGCTGCGGGTGTTGCGAGTGAACAGCACCACATCCAGCCCCGTCTCCATACGCTTGATGGTGTAGCTAATGGCGGAAGTGGTTAAACCCAACTCTTCTGCGGCTTTACTGAAACTGCCAAAACGCGCAGCGGTAGTAAATGCCAACAGATTCTCTTCGGTAAAAATTGAGTTCATTAAACCATTCCCGCCATTATCTACTATGAATTTCTCCAGCTATGACTGTAGAGGTATCGGTTAAAGATAGATAATCATTTTTGAATAACTTTTAATACCCGTCGCGTTTAGTCGTCGCTTCGCTTAATTTTTGTCCGCCATATTCTGAAATTATCCCCACGCAGTTACCCGCCAGAAAACCCAGTAACGTCACCGTCCAGTTCATCCCGCTGGCAAAAAACAGCGTCATGCCGAGAAAGCCACCGGGAATAAATGACAGTAACCAGAAACGCCCTTGCCAGACCACCACCGCCGAGAAGGGGACAGTCGTAATCACGCTCGCCCAGAACCCGGAAATCCCACTCACCGAGGCCAGCCAACCAGCAGCCAGCGCGGCGAAAAACGCCCACACCATCCCGGAATAATTAACCGCCAGACTTCTGATAAACCCCGATTTACCGCCGCCTGCGGCATAAAAACTGCAAAAGGCGACGAACCCAATGGTACCTAATAATTCCCATCCCTGAGAAAGCCCAACATGTGAAGACACTAACTGCCAAAGCCCTGCACAAATACCGACGGTGACACCCGTTGCCGTGAGTCCGTTCATCTTGTTCCCCTCTGGTTAGACATGGACGAAAGCTACTCTTACATGTGCAGACTATAGAGAAATAAAACCTGATTGAGTGAAAGGGTATCGGGTCAAAGAAACAAATGTTGCACTACCGCACACTGCGAAAAGATTGTTGAACATCATTCAACAAAAAGGCGAAATACGGCGAATTAAATTTAAGCGGGTTCTTTTATCAGATTATCGTTGCTATTCTCAATTCATCGAAAACAGCCACAAAAACCAGGGGAATGTGAATGACGATAAAAAATCTACCTGCCGACTATTTATTGGCTGCACAACAGGGCGATATCGATAAAGTAAAAACCTGTCTTGCGCTGGGTGTCGATATAAATACCTGCGATCGCCAGGGGAAAACGGCAATTACGCTGGCAAGTTTATATCAGCAATATGCTTGCGTTCAGGCATTAATTGATGCCGGGGCGGATATTAATAAACAAGACCTGACATGTTTAAATCCTTTTTTAATGAGCTGCCTGAACGGTGATTTAACGCTGCTACGAATTATTTTACCGGCTAAACCAGACCTTAATTGCGTCACCCGTTTTGGCGGTGTCGGCCTGACGCCTGCCTGTGAAAAAGGCCATTTAAGTATTGTAAAAGAGCTTTTGGCGCATACGGAAATTAACGTTAACCAGACCAACCATGTTGGCTGGACGCCACTACTGGAAGCGATTGTGCTTAACGATGGCGGGATTAAACAGCAGGCGATTGTCCAGCTATTGCTGGAACACGGTGCCAGCCCGCATCTGACCGATAAATATGGCAAAACGCCGCTGGAACTGGCGCGGGAACGGGGCTTTGAAGAGATTGCGCAGTTACTGATTGCCGCAGGTGCATAAACCGGGAGGCTTGCTATCAACACACCAGAAAAACGGTGTGTGTGGGCGCTAACTGCGGATGCGGATTTTCTGGCGCAGCGGGGGCAAGGACAGGTTGAACAGGTCTTTGCCAGAGCGGTAAATATCGCACTCCCGGCCTGCCAGCAGTTGCTGACGCTGCTTTGTGAAGAGTACGACAATGCGCCAAACAGTTGTCGGTTGGCACTCACTCACTTTGATGGTCTGTTCCGGCATGGTGATAAGGTTCAGTTTGACGATCAAGGCATTACGGTTGGTCAACATCTTCATATAGAGATGAGTCGTTGTCGGCGTTGGCTGTCCCCAACCTTGCAAATGACCGCTGTGAATTTTCACCTTATCGCCTGGCAACAGTGGCACGACATTATTCATCAGCACCTGGGGGGAAATGAAACCCTGTTTAATTATCGCGGCGATAATCCGTTTTATCAGGCGTTAAATAAAGAACTACATATTAAACGACAAGCAGTTATTCAGGCCGTAAACGAAAAACAAAATATCGCCGCAGCGGTCGCCAGTATGATGGGCTTAGGGATTGGCCTTACGCCATCAGCTGACGATTATTTAACAGGTCTGGCACTTATTTTATTTATATCCGGGCATCCGGCGGAAAAATACAAAGAGGAATTTTATCTCGGTCTGCAACGCGGCAAAAATAATACCACGTTATTAAGTGCCATAACGCTGGAAGCCGCATTACAACAGCGCTGCCGGGAAAATATTCATCGCTTTATTCACAACATTATTTATGACATCCCTGGGAACGCAACTCAGGCAATAGAAAAAATTAAACATATTGGCTCCAGTTCCGGCTGCGACATGCTGTATGGCATGGCCGATGGTTGTGCGCTGAGCCAAACCTACGGAGGGAATTATGTCAGTTAAAATAGTCATTAAACCGAATACCTATTTTGATTCTGTCTCGCTGATGTCTATCTCCACGCGTGCAAATAAACTCGACGGCGTCGAGCAGGCATTTGTGGCGATGGCGACCGAAATGAACAAAGGCGTACTGAAAAATTTAGGGCTGCTGACGCCGGAGCTGGAACAGGCGAAAAACGGCGACCTGATGATTGTCATTAACGGCAAAGCGGGCGCGGACAACGAGCAGTTGCTGGTGGAGATTGAAGAGTTGTTCAACAGCAAAGCGCAAAGCGGCTCGCACGAGGCACGTTACGCCACGATTGCCAGCGCCAAAAAGCATATCCCGGAAAGTAACCTGGCAGTGATTTCGGTCAACGGCCTGTTTGCTGCGCGCGAAGCGCGTCAGGCGCTGCAAAACGACCTTAACGTGATGCTGTTTTCCGATAATGTCTCGGTTGAAGATGAACTGGCGCTCAAGCAGCTGGCCCACGAAAAAGGGCTGCTGATGATGGGGCCAGACTGCGGCACGGCGATTATCAACGGCGCGGCGCTCTGCTTTGGTAACGCCGTGCGTCGCGGCAACATCGGTATTGTTGGCGCATCCGGCACCGGCAGCCAGGAACTGAGCGTCCGTATTCATGAATTTGGCGGCGGCGTTTCGCAACTGATTGGCACCGGTGGGCGCGACCTGAGCGAGAAAATCGGCGGCCTGATGATGCTCGACGCTATCGGGATGCTGGAAAACGATCCGCAAACTGAAATCATTGTGCTTATCTCCAAACCGCCAGCGCCTGCGGTGGCCCGCAAAGTGCTGGAACGCGCGCGCGCCTGCCGCAAGCCGGTGGTGGTCTGCTTCCTCGGTCGCGTTGAAACGCCGGTGGATGAGCAGGGGCTCCAGTTTGCCCGCGGCACCAAAGAGGCGGCGCTAAAAGCGGTGATGCTCTCCGGCGTGAAACAGGAACATCTCGACCTGCATACGCTTAACCAGCCGTTGATTGCGGATGTGCGTGCGCGTCTGCAACCGCAGCAGAAATACATTCGTGGCCTGTTCTGCGGCGGCACGTTGTGCGACGAAACCATGTTCGCGGTGATGGAAAAACATGGCGATGTCTACAGCAACATTCAGCCCGATCCGGAATTCCGCCTGAAAGATATCAACCGCAGCATCAAACACACCTTCCTCGACTTTGGCGATGACGACTTCACCAACGGCAAGCCGCATCCAATGATTGACCCCACCAACCGCATCAGTCGCTTGATCGAAGAGGCGCGCGATCCAGAAGTGGCGGTGATCGTGATGGATTTTGTGCTCGGATTTGGATCGCATGAAGATCCGGTCGGCTCCACCCTCGAGGCGATCAAAGAAGCGAAAGCGATCGCCGCTGCCGAAGGACGCGAGTTGATCATTCTCGCCTATGTGCTGGGTACCGATCTTGATACGCCATCGTTAGCACAACAAAGCCAGATGCTGCTTGATGCCGGAGTGATTCTGGCGAGCAGCAGCACCAATACCGGATTGCTGGCGCGTGAATTTATCTGCAAAGGGGAGGAAGCCTGATGAGCCAGTCACTGTTTAGCCAACCATTGAACGTTATTAACGTCGGCATCGCCATGTTTAGCGATGACCTGAAAAAGCAGCATGTAGAAGTGACCCAACTTGACTGGACGCCGCCGGGGCAGGGCAATATGCAGGTGGTACAGGCGCTGGATAACATTGCCGATTCGCCGCTGGCAGACAAAATCGCCGCCGCTAACCAGCAGGCGCTGGAGCGCATTATCCAGTCGCATCCGGTGCTGATTGGTTTTGATCAGGCGATTAACGTGGTGCCGGGCATGACGGCGAAAACCATTCTTCACGCCGGGCCGCCCACCACCTGGGAAAAAATGTGCGGCGCGATGAAAGGCGCGGTCACCGGGGCGCTGGTGTTCGAAGGGCTGGCGAAAGATCTCGATGAGGCGGCTGAACTGGCGGCCTCCGGGGAGATCACCTTCTCGCCGTGCCACGAGCACGACTGCGTGGGATCGATGGCGGGCGTTACCTCTGCCTCGATGTTTATGCACATCGTGAAAAACAAAACCTACGGCAACATCGCTTATACCAATATGAGCGAGCAGATGGCGAAGATATTGCGCATGGGCGCTAACGACCAGAGCGTGATTGACCGCCTCAACTGGATGCGCGATGTGCAGGGGCCAATGCTGCGCGACGCGATGAAAATTATCGGCGAGATCGATCTGCGCTTAATGCTGGCGCAGGCGCTGCATATGGGCGATGAATGCCATAACCGCAATAACGCCGGGACGACGCTGCTGATTCAGGCGCTGACGCCGGGGATTATTCAGGCCGGTTATTCCGTCGAGCAACAGCGCGAAGTGTTTGAGTTTGTCGCCAGCAGCGACTACTTCTCCGGCCCGACGTGGATGGCGATGTGTAAAGCGGCGATGGATGCGGCGCACGGCATCGAATACAGCACCGTGGTGACCACCATGGCGCGTAACGGCGTCGAGTTCGGCCTGCGGGTCAGCGGATTACCGGGGCAGTGGTTTACTGGTCCGGCGCAGCAGGTCATCGGCCCGATGTTTGCCGGTTATAAGCCGGAAGATTCGGGGCTGGATATCGGCGACAGCGCCATCACCGAAACCTACGGTATTGGCGGATTTGCTATGGCGACCGCGCCTGCGATCGTCGCGCTGGTGGGCGGCACGGTGGAAGAAGCTATCGATTTCTCTCGTCAGATGCGTGAAATCACTCTTGGGGAAAACCCCAACGTCACCATTCCGCTGCTCGGTTTTATGGGCGTGCCGTCGGCAATCGATATCACCCGCGTGGGCAGCAGCGGCATTCTGCCGGTGATCAACACCGCCATTGCCCATAAAGATGCGGGCGTCGGCATGATTGGTGCGGGCATTGTGCATCCACCATTCGCCTGCTTCGAGAAAGCCATTCTTGGCTGGTGCGAACGTTACGGCGTCTGACCTGCAAAGTACGCGTTGTCTCTGCCGGATGCGGTGTGAACGCCTTATCCGGCCTACGAATGGCCCGAGAATTTGTAGGCCTGATAAGCGTAGCGCATCAGGCATTTGTCACCACTGTCGGATGCGGCGTGAACGCCTTATCCGGCCTACGAGTGGAGCAAGAATCTGTAGGCCTGATAAGCGTAGCGCATCAGGCATTTGTCACCATTGCCGGATGCGGCGTGAACGCCTTATCCGGCCTACGAATGGCGCAAGAATCTGTAGGCCTGATAAGCGTAGCGCATCAGGCATTTGTCACCATTGCCGGATGCGGCGTGAACGCCTTATCCGGCCTACGAATGGCCCGAGAATTTGTAGGCCTGATAAGCGTAGCGCATCAGGCATTTGTCACCACTTTCGGATGCGGCGTGAACGCCTTATCCGGCCTACGAATGGCCCGAGAATTGTAGGCCTGATAAGCGTAGCGCATCAGGCATTTGTCACCATTGCCGGATGCGGCGTGAACGCCTTATCCGGCCTACGAGTGGCGCAAGAATCTGTAGGCCTGATAAGCGTAGCGCATCAGGCATTTGTCACGATTGCCGGATGCGGCGTGAACGCCTTATCCGGCCTACTAATGGCACAAGAATTGTAGGCCTGATAAGCGTAGCGCATCAGGCAATTTGGCGTTGGTCATAACCTCATCACCCTCTGTAGCGGACATAACAACATGAAAGAACTTGTGGTCGTTGCCATTGGTGGCAACAGCATTATCAAAGATAACGCCAGCCAGTCGATTGAGCATCAGGCGGAGGCGGTGAAAGCCGTCGCCGATACGGTGCTGGAAATGCTGGCTTCCGATTACGACATTGTGCTGACCCACGGCAACGGGCCGCAGGTCGGGCTGGATTTACGCCGTGCGGAGATTGCCCACGAGCGCGAAGGGCTGCCCTTAACGCCGCTGGCGAACTGTGTGGCGGATACGCAAGGCGGCATTGGCTACTTGATCCAACAGGCGTTGAACAACCGACTGGCGCGTCACGGCGAGAAAAAAGCCGTCACCGTGGTGACTCAGGTGGAAGTGGATAAAAACGATCCGGGGTTTGCCCATCCCACCAAACCCATTGGCGCATTCTTCAGTGAAAGCCAGCGTGACGAATTACAAAAGGCAAACCCTGACTGGCGTTTTGTTGAAGATGCCGGACGGGGCTATCGCCGCGTGGTCGCCTCGCCGGAACCGAAACGTATTGTCGAAGCGCCTGCCATTAAGGCGCTGATCCAACAAGGCTTTGTGGTGATTGGCGCGGGCGGCGGCGGAATTCCGGTGGTGCGCAGCGAAGCGGGGGATTACCAAAGCGTGGACGCGGTTATCGATAAAGACCTCTCCACTGCGCTACTGGCTCGCGAAATTCACGCCGACATTCTGGTGATCACCACCGGCGTGGAAAAAGTGTGTATTCACTTTGGCAAGCCGCAGCAGCAGGCGCTGGATCGCGTAGATATTGCCACCATGACCCGCTATATGCAGGAAGGGCATTTCCCGCCTGGCAGCATGTTGCCAAAAATCATCGCCAGCCTGACATTCCTGGAACAGGGCGGCAAAGAAGTGATTATCACCACGCCGGAATGCCTGCCTGCGGCGCTGCGCGGTGAAACGGGCACTCATATTATTAAAACGTAAGGACGTAAGATGAAAGAAAGCAATAGCCGCCGTGAGTTTCTGAGCCAGAGCGGTAAGATGGTCACCGCCGCCGCGCTGTTTGGTACCTCTGTGCCGCTCGCCCATGCGGCGGTCTCTGGCACCACAAACTGCGAAGCGAACAACACCATGAAAATCACTGACCCGCATTACTATCTCGACAACGTGCTGCTGGAAACTGGATTTGACTACGAAAATGGCGTGGCGGTGCAGACCCGCACGGCGCGCCAGACCGTGGAGATTCAGGACGGCAAAATTGTTGCCCTGCGCGAGAACAAGCAGCATCCGGACGCCACGCTGCCGCACTATGACGCTGGCGGTAAGTTGATGCTGCCCACCACCCGCGACATGCATATTCATCTCGACAAAACCTTTTACGGCGGGCCGTGGCGCTCGCTCAATCGTCCGGCAGGCACCACCATCCAGGACATGATCAAGCTCGAGCAGAAAATGCTGCCGGAGCTGCAACCGTACACTCAGGAGCGGGCAGAAAAGCTGATCGATTTATTGCAGTCGAAAGGCACCACCATTGCCCGCAGCCACTGTAATATCGAACCGGTTTCCGGCCTGAAAAATCTGCAAAATTTGCAGGCGGTGCTGGCACGACGTCAGGCGGGTTTCGAGTGTGAAATTGTCGCCTTCCCGCAGCACGGTTTGCTGCTGTCGAAATCGGAACCCTTAATGCGTGAAGCGATGCAGGCAGGCGCGCATTACGTCGGCGGGCTGGACCCAACCAGTGTCGATGGCGCGATGGAAAAATCCCTCGACACCATGTTCCAGATTGCGCTGGACTACGACAAAGGCGTCGATATTCACCTGCACGAAACCACTCCGGCAGGCGTGGCAGCCATCAATTATATGGTTGAAACGGTGGAGAAAACGCCACAGCTGAAAGGCAAACTGACCATCAGTCACGCCTTTGCGCTGGCAACGCTCAACGAGCAACAGATTGATGAACTGGCGAACCGGATGGTGGCGCAGCAAATTTCTATCGCCTCGACGGTGCCGATTGGCACGTTGCATATGCCGCTCAAACAGCTCCACGACAAAGGCGTAAAAGTGATGACCGGCACCGATAGCGTTATCGACCACTGGTCGCCTTACGGCCTGGGCGACATGCTGGAAAAAGCCAATCTCTACGCGCAGCTTTATATTCGTCCTAACGAACAGAATTTATCCCGCTCGCTGTTTTTAGCCACTGGCGATGTGTTGCCGCTGAATGAAAAAGGCGAGCGTGTGTGGCCAAAAGCGCAGGATGACGCCAGCTTTGTGCTGGTGGATGCCTCCTGTTCCGCCGAGGCGGTGGCGCGTATCTCGCCGAGAACGGCGACGTTCCATAAAGGACAGCTGGTGTGGGGGAGTGTGGCAGGTTGATACGCATTTGATGTGTTTGCAACGGTGAAAGTAAGAGATTTAAAGCCCCAGGGAGTGGGGCTATTTGAATATGAGTGTGTCGGCAGTGGTTTGCTCATGAATCATCCTGAACTTTATAATCTCCAGGCATAATTTTTAGGGGATTATTTGAGAGAAATACACAAAAAAAGAGTGTTAACAAAGATATTTATCAAGCCATAAATGTGACCTGCTTCGGATAAAAAAGATTAAGCGTAGAAAAACCAATGATACTCTTGCTGATTATTATCAAGAGTAATTATGATGTGATTTATTTTTCCATGATTGCGTAAATATTCCCATGTCCATAGAAGAAAATATCTCACAAAAATATCCTCATGCTTCCTGTTGTACTTTTGGCGATTCAGCAGCGTTGGCCGATCACCTCGCAACGTTGATTGCGACTGGTGTTAAAACTGCTTCCTGTGGTTCGCTGGCGGGATGTATTGAGGACAACGCGTTTCCGATCATTGGTGAGTATAAGATTGTGCAAAATAGCGCTGGCGAGCCTGTTTGTGTTATCAGAATTATTGGCCTGCATTTACTGCGCTTTTCTGATGTCACTGAAGAGTTTGCCCGTAAGGAAGGCGAAGGTGATCTCAGTCTTAAATATTGGCGTAATGAACACCGTCGTTTTTTCGAGGCGGAAGGAAGTTATTCGCCAGAAATGGACGTTATCTTCGAAGAGTATGCCCTTATTGACGTTGTGTAGATAATTAATTTATCTGCGCCCAAAAACCAACATAAATATCGCCAGTTATATTTATTTTGCGTTTTTACGCATGGCAAAAAACACCTCTATTGGCCCAGTGGGGAACGTTGCTGCTCTGTTTCATTCAGGTACGCGGTATGTTGGGGCTGGATCGGGCGGCTTAAATATTGGCTATATTCAATGGACGCGTTTTGCCGCGATGACATATCAGGCATCGCCAAACACACATAGCTAACCAGGAGTAAACGCAATGAAGATCAAAGCTATTGGTGCATATTCCGCTAAACAACCGCTGGAACCGATGAACATCACCCGACGTGAACCGGGACCGCATGATGTCAAAATCGAAATCGCTTATTGTGGTGTCTGCCATTCCGATATCCACCAGGTCCGTTCGGAGTGGGCGGGGACGGTTTATCCCTGTGTGCCTGGCCATGAAATTGTGGGGCGCGTGGTGGCCGTTGGTGATCAGGTGGAAAAACATGCGCCGGGCGATCTGGTAGGCGTCGGCTGTATTGTCGACAGTTGTAAACACTGCGAAGAGTGTGAAGACGGGCTGGAAAACTATTGTGACCACATGACAGGGACCTATAACGCGCCGACGCCAGACGAGCCGGGCCATACTCTGGGCGGTTATTCGCAGCAAATTGTTGTTCATGAGCGTTACGTTTTGCGTATTCGCCACCCGCAAGAGCAGCTTGCCGCCGTTGCGCCGTTGCTGTGTGCAGGCATTACGACCTATTCACCGCTGCGCCACTGGCAGGCCGGGCCAGGTAAAAAAGTGGGCGTGGTCGGCATTGGCGGTCTGGGGCATATGGGAATCAAGCTGGCCCACGCGATGGGAGCGCATGTGGTGGCGTTTACCACTTCTGAATCAAAACGCGAAGCGGCAAAAGCCCTGGGGGCTGATGAAGTCGTTAACTCGCGTAATGCCGATGAAATGGCGGCCCACGTGAAGAGTTTCGATTTCATTTTAAATACAGTTGCTGCGCCGCATAATCTCGATGATTTTACGATTTTGCTGAAACGCGATGGCACCATGACGCTGGTTGGCGCTCCCGCAACGCCGCATAAGTCGCCGGAGGTTTTCAACCTGATCATGAAACGCCGCTCAATTGCTGGCTCGATGATTGGCGGCATTCCGGAAACCCAGGAGATGCTCGACTTCTGCGCCGAACATGGCATCGTAGCTGATATAGAGATGATTCGGGCCGATCAAATTAACGAAGCCTATGAGCGAATGTTGCGCGGCGATGTGAAATATCGCTTTGTGATTGATAATGGCACGCTAACGGACTGAAAAATTAAATATAGCGCGTAGTGCTGCATATAACGTCGCTCTCCGGCACTAAGAGAGCGACAACATTCAGCGCAGGGGCAAGAGTTCGCTGCCTGTGTAAAGTGCTCAGCCGACATAAACTCAATGTTGCTTACTAAATGATCAACAAAGATATTTTGTGAATGTATGAGTTGACATTCATATGAAAAAAATCATAATTCCGTCATGTTCGCGTAGGGCAGTTTCTGTATCTTATGCATCGCACCAGGGCCTGACAGGAAATATGCTGTAAGGTTCGTATCAAAAAACCGCCATTAGCTCATCAGGAAGAGCAGACGACAACCAGGATTGTTGTATGGTACGGGGTTCGAGGCCTCGATGGCGGTCCAATTTCTCAATTGGGTTGGTTACAATTATCAGCTCACCGATGTGTCACTCCTTCATAAATCAGCCGTAGCGCAAAGACACCAATAATCGCACCAATAACCCGACTGGCAACGCGCTGCATACGCCCGTATGCACGACGCACGGCGGGTAAAGAAAACGCCTGACTAAGAAATACACGCCAGATAATAGATGCGAGCACAATCCCTGCCCAAGCCATAAACCGCGCCCAGGTCGGCGTTTCTGCGCTTAACGTCACTGAGAAGATACTGATAAAAAATAAAACTGTTTGTGGATTAGAGAGATCGGTAATGAGTCCACGGCGGAAAAATACATACCAGGGAGCATTAAGCGGCTGCTGTAATGCACTCATCTGTGGTGTTGATTGTCGGCGCATACTGTTCCAGGCAAACCATAAAAGATAAGCGCCGCCGACGATTTTAATGAGTGAGAATATCTCTTCACACTGGGTAATGAGCGTCGCCATCCCAAACAATCCCAACCCGGAATAGATGGCATCGCCAAGCGCCACGCCAAGCCCGGTGAGTACACCTGCACGACGGCCTGAGGCCAGGCTGGTTTGTACCACGACAAAAAGATTTGCCCCAGGATTAAAAAAGGTGATGACGAACAGTCCGACGGTCAGGTAAACGGCGTGCAAAGGGTCCATAGTGATTTCACCCATAAATAAGCTGAATTAACTTCATCATATTTATAGTAAAAATGACTGAATGCGAGCGCGATCACAAAGACCGTGGATCTCAAAAGAGTGCCACCTGTACGTGACAGGTGGCAAAGTGGCATTAAAAGAGATATTTCATGCCCAGCATTCCCTGGGTATCACTGTAACCATTGTCGCCCAACTGCTGGGCGACGTTACCCCACAGTTGCAGACGCGGAGTAAGCTGACCTTCCACCCCGACTTTTAACTCGCCTGCGTTACGCGCGCCGATGATCTCATCACTGATGCCATCCATCTTCACGCTGTAATTGCGGGAGTTATAAATCCAGTTGGCTTCCACGAAAGGCTGGAAAGAACGCTCTTTATGATCATCAATAGCATGATGACCCTGCAGATATGCTTTCACCCCCAGACGTGTTTGCAGGTTGCCTTCGGTGCTGTCCTCAACCAGCGTGCCATTGTCTTCCGTATGGTTGTCTGCCTTCACATCCATCCATGTCAGTTGCATTTTGGGCTGCAGCCAGTAGCTGGTGCGGGCATCTGCGCTTTCACCAAGACGGAAGGTATAACCCGCTTCAATGGCGGCGGTGATGCCGTCAGAGTGATATTTCTCACTCGGCAGGTACTCGCCGGAGACGGTGTTATCAAACCAGTTATAGAGCAACCAGCTGTCAACATAAGTCCCTGTTTTGTCTGCTTCATTAGCGTACCAGGTGCCATACACGCCCACACTGTAGCCGTCGATTTGCCCACGTGAGCTGTACCCGGTCAGGCTGGAATGCGTGTGACTCTTG
>NZ_RHJO01000038.1:0-12308 GCF_004211985.1 Escherichia sp. E10V10
GATTATGCGGGATACTTACACTAATAGCCCACTATTTATATGATGGGCTATTAAATTATTTTTATGCCCGTCCTTTCTTTACATAAACCATAAACATTTTTTCAGCTTGCTCAGGTGACGTTCCTGCCATGACAAGCGCATCAATGAACGCCTGCTTCTTCAGTGCGAACTGATCGGCAAGGCGTTGCTGAAGCTCCTTGTTTTTCTGTTTCTCGCGTTGCAAGGCCGCTTCTTTTGCTGCCGCTCGTTTTTTCTGTGCGTCTGACAACTTTCTGGCCCTGGTCAGCTGGTCACGTAGCTTGTCAATCTTGCCGTTGTCCTTTGCCAGTTTTGTGCTTAAAGCGGCCTGGCGTTTCTGATAGAGCCTCCATTCGCGTTTGGCGGCTTCAACGTTCGTTTTACTGCTACGATTGCGATTAAACTCCTTCTCGTCTTCTTTTGAGAAGTGTTTGGTTGTACGGCGGCGATCGTCACCAAATGCAATTTGCGTTGCAGCCTTTTGTAGCGCACGAGCAATACTCATTTGCCAACTGGCGGACTGTAACCGCGTCATTGAGTGGATCACGTGTTTACAGGCGACGCCTTGCAGCTTCGGGTTGCGAACTTTTGGATAGGCGTATTCTTTTGGCGGTGCCAGGGCAAAGTTACCCGCAGTGGCGATGTAACGATACCAGTATTGATGACGACCACAGTCACAATCGAAAGATACCCGCCCAGCACACAGTGATTTAGTGACTTTCAGGGCTGATTTATCGTCTTCTGCGATGTCATCGACCATCTGATCCCATTCTTCAAAGCGTATCCGGACGATATGATGCTGGTGGACAGATATATCTGATGCTTCTACGCGGATATTAATTACGTTGTGGCGAAGAGATACGGGCGTAGCTCTTTTGATACCGGAACCGTCGTCTACGGCGTTATTTGCACGCTTAATATCGATAGCCTGGCTGGACGCCACCAGCTGGGCGTATGTAATGCCAGCCGTCTTGCTGTCATATTTTTCGCGCGTTTTACTCCGTAGCTTTTCGAAACCTTTCAGATCGTCGCGAGTAAAGAACGTGCCGCCTTTCTTCTTCCCTAACTTGAGAATATCTTCGGCGGATTTGTTCCTCAGTCTGCCAGGTGTAAGCGTTCGGTGAGCTTGTCGGCGCTTACGGGTTTGTTCTTTCCTGATAAGGTCGAATATACGCGTGAAGTCCTTAGAGGACAGGCCGTCAGTGATATAGCGCCCGTCCTGGTTTTTCAGGAAATCAGGCATTTTTTATCTCCGGTTCAGCGCCAGCATAATCACGGATCTTGTTTCTCAGCCATGCCACATCAGGGAGAGTTAACGTGGTCCCGGCGGGCATTTCTTCCATTTCTGATTCATGCCCCACCAGCACTCTGAATACCCAGCGTAAATCTGCGTTCCCATACGCCCGGTAGGCAGCCAGGTCTGAACGATAGACTTCATCAAGTTTTATCGTGTACTGGAAGTTATCCGGGTGATATTCCGATACCCGTTTAATCATCTCCTGGTGTAACAGTGCGCGCAGAATATCGTCTTCAATGTATCGATCGTCGAGTCTGCTATAGCCCATAACAAAGATCCTCAGTCATAACCTGGGGAAACTGTATGCAGGGTGTGAAATGCGAGAAACAGACAGGCCACCAGCTCAGGGAGATGTGATTCATAAATCCCCTCACTGGTGACAAGTGACTTTCATTAATCTTTATGCGGGGCCAGCTTCATTACTTACTGGCAGTAGATTAAAAATTAAACGGAGCGAATGACATGGATGTTATTTTCGAAATACTAATGCTAATTGATCTGTTTATGAACGCTTCATTGACCACGCAAATACTGGCGTCAATATTTTTGTTACTCTTCTACCTGGTATTGAGGGAGTTAACAAAGCTACTGATGTGATCAAAGTATCACGGTATCTTCATCAACTTCTTTCCCAGCCAGTGACTTTGGCTGGGAGGTGCCTGCTTTAACCTTTTCATGCCCAATAATGGACAGGAACGAAGCGAGGATGCCTGTTTTGTGCTCTTTCTCGACTGTACCTGTCATCTGTTCCACATAATCTGCGCTGGCAACGTTGTGGTATACGGTCGCGTAGCAACACAGGATCATAAGAATATGTTCCGGCCTGATGTCCTGCCAGTTCACCCGGTAGACTTCTTCTCCGTTACCGTTGTATTCGGTATCAACGATGGAGTCGGGGATTTCGAAAGTACCTTTGTAATTTTGCGGCAGGGATAATAGCTTCTGGAGTTTTAGCTCTCTGTATCTTTCCATCCCTACGATAATCGCAGCTCTGCCGTCGGCATGACGTGTCTTGAGTGTTACCTGGCTTGCTCCGGTGCCAGCGGAGATCGTTGGCGTAATTTCGTCTACCAGCACCTTAAATTTGCTTTTCCGCAGGGCTGCTATAGCTGGAGGAATTTTTTGCTTTTGTTCCAATGCTGACGCGGGAAGGGGTTTTACTTCGTTAATCACGAGAGCACCGTCTTTCAGTATTGCAGTGAGCATTTGCGGTTTGCTGGTGGTCAGGCTGAATATTGCTATCTTTTCCATTGTCCTTCCTCCACGGATGACGGATACAAAAAAAGGCCGCGCATGGCGGCCTGCTTTGGCGTTATGACTCCCTACCGCGCTTCGGCTGAAAGTTAATCGTCAAAAGAACCTTCAACGGGAGCCGTTAGCGCGATGGATTATGTGCAGTTTGTGATTTCAAGAATAGTGTCAATAGTCATTTGCTATTTTTTTGTAAACGGGGTGGTGCTTATCAAAAAAACAGAGTGGTTAGTTATTATTGGGGTCTGAAGCCCAACCGTACAAAAACGTACGGTTGGGCTTCAGGCCCCTATACCGACGCTAATGAACTCTGACCGAATCAGTGATGGTTAGATTTATCGAAATATTTGGCGCAACAAATTCCGATTTTGGTTTGATAAAAAACACCGTAACGCGCCATTTTTAAGTGGAAATGTTTCAGCCTTTAGTCGTTTTATTTCCATGCCGATATAACATTTACCGCAGTCGCTTCATCATAAGCCAAGCTGCTAAATAGTAAACATAATTGCATGTTTTATTGGAATTATATTGTAACAATCCACTCCGTCTAACTTACAGGAACGATATACTATGTCACAGGTTATTAATACTAATGCTCTCAGCCTTGTAGCACAGAACAACCTCAATAAGTCCCAGACAACACTGGGTACAGCTATTCAGCGCCTGTCTTCTGGTCTGCGCATTAATAGCGCAAAAGACGATGCTGCTGGCCAGGCTATCAGCAACCGTTTCACCGCCAGCATTTCTGGTCTGACTCAGGCTTCCCGCAATGCTAATGACGGTATCTCCATCGCTCAAACCACTGAAGGTGCGCTGAACGAAGTGAACGATAACCTGCAGAATATCCGCCGTCTGACTGTTCAGGCGCAGAATGGAACTAACTCAGCTTCTGACCGTGAATCCATTCAGGATGAAATTAACGCCCGTCTGTCGGAAATCAACCGCATCTCCGATCAGACTGAATTTAACGGTGTTAAAGTTCTCAGTCAGGATCAATCTTTGTCTATCCAGGTGGGGTCTAACGATAAAGAAACAATCGGTATCGATTTGAATAAAATGGATGCTGACACCCTCGGCATGACAGATTTTACCGTGTCAGAAAATATCGCAGGGTTGCCAATTACCACAGTGATTCCCGATGGTATGTTTTATAGCGCCGAGATAACTTATACGGTAGCTGATCTGGACAATCAAGGTGATCAAAACATTCATGCGCAGGATCTCGTACAAGACAAGGCAACGGGCGATCTTTATGCGAAATGCGACGATGGGAATTACTATTCCGCTCAAGTCATAGAGAACAGCGTGGTTAGTTTTAAGACTGATACCCCAGTGACAGTGGATCCCAAAAATGTGAGTTCAGTGGTTGGTCAGAAATATAGCGGTGATGTCACCATTAGTGCTAATTCAGTGGCAACTCTGGGGGGAAAGACATTGAAAACTGACGACCAGGGAAATTTTTATGTGGACGATGGTAAAGGCCACGTCACCAAGGCTGACTACACACAGAAAAAAGTAACAAGTAAAAATGGTACTGTAAGTATTGAAGGCGAATTCACCGACACCGGTGTTGCGGTTAAGGGCGCTAATACCGTTACGCCTGATCCGCTGAAAACCATCGATGCTGCACTGTCTCAGGTCGATAAACTACGCTCTGGCCTCGGTGCCGTACAGAACCGTTTCGATTCTGTTATCAGCAACCTGAACAACACCGTTAACAACCTGTCTGAGTCTCGTTCTCGTATCCTCGACGCTGACTTCGCGTCTGAAGTATCTAATATGAGCCGCGCTAACATCCTGCAGTCTGCCGGTACTTCTGTTCTGGCACAGGCCAACCAGGTTCCGCAAAACATTCTGCAACTTCTGCGGTAGTTGTCTGCCCAGGCATATTGCCGGCATGGAAGGTAGTGACATATACGCCGGGCGAGTTTTCTTTAAACGCCGAGATACTGGCTGGCACCTGCGTTGGTGCGGTTGCCGGAGAGAGGCTGGTTTTCTTTTGCAGCCTGGCTTTCTTTTGTGGCTTCTGTTGTTTTGAGTTGGCTTCCGTGATTTGAGCACTGAGGTTAGCTGCCTGACCTGTGATTTTCTCACCACTGGCGGTGGTCAGCGTCACGCTAATCGGTGTGCTGCTTACTCCGTCTGCTGGTAGCGTCATTTTAGCGGCGCTGGCGGTGGTGACTGCGTGTTGAATATTAAAACTGTCAACCTGCCAGTGGATGTGATCAAGCGGATATTTGCTCTTCACCTGCACATTTACCGGCAGGGTCATAGATTCAGTGCCGGAAATTTTATCCTGCGGGGTCAGCCAGATAACCTGTTGCTTACGGTACTCCAGCACAATGTCGTTGTTTCTGTTTACCAGCTCGTAACGGCTACCCATCAGCGTTCTGCTGGCGCCGACGGCGTCTGGATCGAGATGACTCGCCAGGGATTCGCCCATCTTCCAGTTGAGATTGAGGTTCACCTGGGTGTCGTTCTGATCACCTTTACCCATTTTTTGGTTCAGGCCCACGGTCATCAGCGGGAATGGCGTGTAGTTGACGCCCAGCGTCATGGCCCACGGGTTGCTCAGGCGCTTATCACTGCTGTTCTGCGAGAGCGCCACTTCCTCACCAAAGTATTGTTCCCACGCCAGTTCTGCACCTAACTGTGGATAAACGGGTAAATAACCCTCGGCGCGAATGTCATAGCCATTGGCAACACGTTCCTGATAATCGGCATAGCGTTTTGAATTTTTCCAGCCGGAAAGTCGGCGGTAACCGTTTGCGCTAAGGCGGAAGAAATCGCTGCCCAGCTCTGTCCCGACGCCCAGACGCTGATGCTTATTACCGGAGAGCTGCTGGTCGTAAAAAGTGTTGACGCCCCACATCCAGTGGTCAGCAAAGTAACGATAACCAATACCGATATTGACGATATCGCGGTCATCATTGCGGCGGGCACCAACTTGCGTAAACAGGAGATCCTGCTTCTTGTTGTCGTAGAGAGGCACCAGAAGATCTACGCTGGCATTATTAAGTGCCATTTTGCGGTCCAGCGTTGCATTAACTTTGGCAGTTCCGAACTGCTGCAACCATTGCTGCACTTCACTGGTGGCAATCGACGAGGTGCTGCCGATGGCAGAGGAGATCAATGCATCTGTTCTATTGCTCTGTTTTAATAATTCGGCAGTGCTGGTAAGAACTGAGGCGATTTTTTTATCGTCTTCATCATCCTGTGCTGTTGTTTTCGCATCGTGCTTTCCTTTTGCTTCTTGTCCGGACTTATTCTCTGGCGAATTCGTTACTGCCTGAGCAGGGAACGTAAAGACAAAGGAGTTCATAAAAATAACCATGAGCTGCAAAAATATTTGCAGGCAGGCTGTGAGTCTCTGTTTCATAATAACATCAGTCTGTTGTTTGAAATTTGTTAATAGACGGCGGACAATATCTATTTATCCGGACTAATCTTCCTTAAGGTGCTTTATTATTCTGTTCATTTTGTCTGAGACAGACACACGAAACAGTGTGTAACTAAATTCATTCAAGTGCTGTTGTAATAAATTTGGTTTTTGCTCACCCCTCCAGCTACATGTTACTGATAATAAAAACTAACGAATGTTAATGATTTTCTGTTGATAATGGAGTGTTAGGATGATTATGTGTTAGTGCGTTTTTTTCAATAAGAACATGTCGTTGCGCGCGTCTATTGTTATAATTCCTGGTAGAGGGGGCGTTAACAAGAGAATATAGGTCTGTCTGCTATGTGAAATTACAGCATAAAATTCCGTTATTGATATGTTAGCTGGTGAGGATACTGTTATGATTTATCTCTGATTTATGTTTATATTTAGTGATATCAATGGGTTGATTGGTTGTTGTATTTTCATTTTGTGACATTTCATACTGATTTTTGTTGTCTGGTTTCTTTTTTGTCTAGGGTGTTTATCTTAATTTTTTTTTGGTGATGACAATTGTTGGGCTTAAAATGATAAATAAGCGCAATTTTTTGTGTGATTTGATTTATTGTTGTAATGAAATGTATGGCATTATAACGATATGGCTATGCTATTTATCTGCTTTAATACTCTGTAATGCCGAACTTAAAGGATTTGATATCTTCAGGTTTGAACACCGTTAAAGGACGTAATTGGCTAACTGAAACGTTGATTAAGGTGGCAGTGAAAATATCAGAATCCAATTAGGTTAAATATATTCATTAATGGCAGCATTTCCACCATTTATTATGACTAATTGCTGTTGCGGTATAACTGAACAATTTATCGGTGCACAAATGTCAGTCAGAAGACATACACCAGGTTATAAGGATGAGAGCGATGTTGAAAAGTGTATTACTTACCGGGGCAGGTTTACTTGCATTAATGCCATTGGCATATGCTGACCAGAGTGTCAACTTTTCTCCTGAGAGTGTGTCAGTTGGAACTTCTCTTTCGGTGTTAAACGGGGAGTCTCGCGAATTTATTTATGATGAAGGTGTGAAGTCGAGCCAGCTTAACTGGAAAATAAACAATGCGCCGGTTATTAAAGCTGGAATTACCTGGGACCCATTATCATGGTTGTCGCTGAATGCTAATGGGTGGACGACGTTGGCATCTCGCGGTTCTGGTATGGATGATTATGACTGGTCTTATCCTTCGCAAAGCCACTGGAGCGACAGGTCAAGCAGTCCTGACACGCATCTGAATTTCGCTAACCAGCTTGATCTGAACGTAACCGGCTGGTTGCTGAATGAAGATAATTTGCATCTCGGCGCAGTGGTTGGGTATCAGGAAACCCGTTTCAGTTGGCTGGCTGAGGGGGGGCATTATACCTATGATAATGGTGCGAATGTGGGCGATTTCCCGCGCGGTGAGCGCACCATTGGTTACCAGCAGAGATACCGGGTGCCTTACTTAGGGCTGACGGGGAAATATGTTTACCAGGATTTTGATATCACTGCACAGTTTAAATTCAGTCCGTGGGTAGAAGCTCGCGACCACGATGAGCATTACATGCGTGACCTGAGTTTTAACGAAACTGCCAGTAATTCAAACTATTACTCAGGAACTATCAACGCGGGATATAATATTACTTCCCAGGCTCGTGTCTTCACTGAATTGAGCTGGACGCGTTTCTCTGAAGGCAGGGGGGACTCAACTGTGCATGATAAAGTCACAGGTGACTCTGAACATTACAATGATGCTGCAGGTATTCAAAACTATAACTACGCCATTGGCGCAGGGATTGAGTACCGCTTCTGATGGTTAAATGCGTCTTCGGGGGGCAGTAAACGCCCCCGAATTTAAATAAAAATTACGTAGTTACAACATCCTGATAATTTACCCATCCGTTGCAGCAGCCGTCTTGCCAACATTAAGTACCTTTAGTCAGTAACTCTCTGGTGAAAAATTCAGTTATCCGGTATGTATAGCAATTGCTACACAGCAATAATCTGCTATGCTGTATAGCAAATGCTATACGGAGTGTTACCATGAAATCAGATGTCCAACTCAACCTTCGCGCCAGAGAATCCCAGCGGGCGCTGATAGATACGGCAGCAGAAATTCTGCATAAGTCGCGCACGGATTTTATCCTCGAAATGGCTTGCCAGGCCGCAGAGAATGTCATTCTTGAACGCAGAGTATTTAATCTGAACGAGGAGCAGTATGCCGAGTTTATCGATATGATCGATGCGCCGGTAGAATCTAACCCAGCATTAGAAAAACTTCTGGCAAGGAAACCACAGTGGGATTTGTAACTCAGCCTGAACCTTTATCGAGTTCTCATCAACTTGCGGAATTTGTTAGTGGTGAGGCTGTTCTGGATGAATGGTTAAAACACAGGGGATTAAAGAATCAGGCGCTTGGGGCTGCGCGGACGTTTGTTATCTGCAAGCAAGAGACAAAACGTGTAGTTGGTTATTACTCACTTGCAACCGGTAGTGTGAATCATGTCGAAGCAACGGGAAATATTCGCCGTAATATGCCTGACCCCATACCGGTGATTATCCTGGCTCGTCTGGCGGTCGATCTTTCGTTCCACGGTAAAGGACTGGGCGCCGATCTGCTTCATGATGCGGTGTTGCGCTGCTACAGAGTAGCTGAAAATATCGGCGTTCGCGCCATTATGGTTCATGCGCTTACCGACACTGCCCGACGCTTTTACCTGCACCATGGTTTTAAAGCATCACAAACGCAGGAGAGAACGTTGTTTCTCAGACTGCCGTAATAATGGGGAGCAAGGGAGATTGAAATGTGCATACTGAAGCCCTCCAGATACGATATTTAACATAATCTTTGTTATATGTACTTTAAAATCAATGAGTTACTTTTTTATGCGATTCATTGTACGCACTTAGGCATGGCTTGCGATAAATGTCACTCGGCCCCAGTCGGTTAACAGAACAGCAATATAGAACATTAAGCGCGATAGGTCAGTTATAGACGCGGACGGCGCTGTTGAGTGTCTGCTGTGAAGCAGACATTTAATTAAATAAATGACGGGATAACGATATTGCTCGTTCTCCACGGTTTACGGATTTTAAGCAAAGCTTTTTGTAAGTTATCAATTGTCACAGATCCAAGAGCAATCCTACAACGCTTATAGCGTTTATGCCTTGGGGTATACCCTAACTGTGCGACCATCGCTTACCACAAGCGAAAATTTCAATTTCATCTGGCGTGAGCCAACAACAATGAATAGCGGGTCCTTTGGGTTTCGATCACCGGTAGTTACGGTTAATCATCTTCTGCTGTACCAAGGGATGAAAAGGCTCAGGGTTCCTCCCCAGAATACGCCATCAATAAGTCCTGTTACACCGCCAAACAACATACAAAAACTTGCGGATGACCGTAATCCCGGTTGCAGATAAATGGCTGAAGTAAGTATGAACTTCATGCAAAAAGTAATCACAATCAGCCCCAGGGTCAGCGGCGTCCCAGCCCTGATAATCATGCCCGGATTATCTGAATCTCTCAGCGGTGGCTGTAAGCGCCACAACCTGTATCCAAGAGCCGTGCCTGCGAGCAGTCCTGCTGCCATCATTGAAAGGCTTGCGCCAGCAAGTGCTGTCTCAGTGATAACACCATATGCCCCCCAGACAAGAAAAAGCACTGGGAGAAAAAACAACCGCCTGATTGTCATCTCCCGGACATAAAGAGCAGCAAAGCCGCGTCGCAGTAAAAAAGCCAGCAGGATCCATATCCAGACAGGTGTATCTCTTAAAAAGATTGCAATATTCATAAGTTGTCCCAGTTACGAAAGTTAATCTTTTTCAGTACAGGTGAATCGGCACACCATTACTTTTCAGTGGTATTGTTATTCGATATTTTATTTCCTGACCGAAGAATTTTCTGCAACCTGCGTTGTTGCCATAAGGCGATTTTCCCTCGCATGATAAACACGCGTATTCCCCTGAGTATGACAAGTCCTCCCCATATAACAGCTACCACAACGGACCAGTAACTTTCCGGGGTAAACAGAGAGTTAATTATCATTAATGCTGTGCATACCAGAACAGCAGTAACCAGAATCCGATAAAACCGGGTTTCCTGTGCTACCTGAATTTTGGCTTCGCTGATGCGTTCATCAAGAGCCTGGCTGGCAACGTAAGTCTCTTCCGAGAGATCAGAAACATTTATATCAAAGGCTGAAGCAATCGCACTGAGTGTTTCCAGACTCGGCTTCTGGCCTTTTTCAGTTCGCTGCACAGTCCTTACAGAAAGAGAGGCGACTTCAGCCAGTTGTTCCTGCGACCATGCCTTTCTCAGACGATATGTTTTCACCTTTTCAGCGACAGTCATCATTGTTCCCGTTCTCTGCAATGTCTGTGACAATAATACTTGCACATCAGTCCGGCACCGTATACGACACCACCATGACAGCAAGGCGACACGCCAGTGTCATAAGGTCGGACCCCTGCACATTCAGTTGGGTCTGGGGTTGGGTGACAGCCGCAGCTTCCCGTTCTTTCCGTCGACTTCCAGCATCAGCGGAACGTCTGAATTTATGCTGAATATAGAGAAACTGAAGTAAAAGAGGAGCAGGGTTACCCCTTACTGGTGATGCCGCAGTAATGATGATTATCTCGTCTTATCCGGATTCCGGTCACAAGGTTATGCTCCGTTTTTGTGGATAACCAGCTGTCCGTCAGCATGGATCAACATATCATTCACCCGGCATAGTGGATTACCTACATACGGCTCGCGAGTCCTGCGACCAGTGTCTGTCATGATGGTGGACGCAGGGCTACCTGCGGCAAACTCCGATTCAGCCATGAAGCACACTATACCGGGTGCGCACTTTCACTGGATCCACTACACAGGGTACAGCTTTCACTTCAGTATCATCGCGTTATCAGAGCCGATCATCATTCACGATACACTGTACCAGGTAAAGTTTCCTAACCGTGCCATCACGCTATCAGGTATGGTGGCAATGACGTGATCCACTATATCGGGTACTGATCACATTCTTGGCTAAAATACACACAAAACACACAGAAAAGTCAGAAGAAAATGGACTGCATCGGGGTAATGGGGCTGACGCCACCCGGTGTAGTGGAGATGCACTATACCTGTATGGTCGTTTTTATCCGCGATCGCGGCTATCGCAGTGTTTATCCCGTAAAGCGGATAAAATGCGTTTGCAGATTGACTTTATCCTCACTAAAGGATAAAACTGAAAATATCCCCTAAAGCGGATAAACTTCTTGTGGACGTATGGCATGATAAGCTTTCCGATGATCTATAGCCCAACGCAATTAGCAAATGCAATGAAACTGGTTCGTCAGCAAAATGGCTGGACGCAGAGCGAGCTGGCGAAAAAAATCGGTATAAAACAGGCGACCATTTCCAATTTCGAAAACAACCCTGACAACACCACGCTAACAACATTTTTTAAGATATTACTGTCGCTTAAGCTATCAATGACGCTATGCGACACGAAAAATGCCTCGCCAGAATCAACTGATCAGCAAGATCTGGAGTGGTAATGCCTAAACTTGTCACGTGGATGAACAACCAGCGGGTAGGTGAGTTGACGAAGCTGGCCAACGGTGCCCATACCTTTAAGTATGCGCCGGAGTGGTTAGCCAACCGTTATGCCAGGCCATTGTCGCTTTCGCTGCCATTGCAGAGGGGGAATATCACCTCTGATGCCGTATTTAACTTCTTCGATAACCTGTTACCCGATAGCCCGATTTTACGCGACCGGATCGTTAAACGTTATCATGCTAAATCCAGACAACCGTTTGATTTATTGTCAGAAATAGGGCGAGACAGCGTTGGCGCCGTGACGTTATTACCAGAAGACGAAACCGTAACGCGCCCGATAATGGCATGGGAAAAGCTTACTGAAGCCAGACTTGAAGAAGTATTAACGGCTTATAAAGCAGATATCCCGCTAGACATGATTAGGAGGAAGATGACTTTCGCATCTCGGTTGCTGGCGCGCAGGAGAAGACCGCGCTGCTCAGAATGGGCAATGACTGGTGCATTCCGAAAGGAATAACGCCGACGACGCATATCATTAAATTGCCGATTGGTGAAATCAGGCAGCCCAACGCGACGCTCGATCTCAGTCAGAGTGTTGATAATGAGTATTACTGTCTGCTGCTGGCAAAAGAATTCGGGTTGAATGTTCCCGACGCAGAAATCATTAAAGCGGGAAAGGTGCGCGCGTTAGCGGTCGAACGCTTTGACAGACGCTGGAATACTGAACGAACGGTTTTACTTCGCTTGCCGCAGGAGGATATGTGTCAGACA
>NZ_RHJO01000038.1:12527-44433 GCF_004211985.1 Escherichia sp. E10V10
GGACGGCCATGCGAAAAATTTCTCTGTGTTTATCCAGGCCGGCGGTAGTTATCGACTCACGCCATTTTACGACATCATTTCAGCATTTCCGGTATTGGGTGGCCCGGGAATACATATCAGCGATCTCAAACTGGCAATGGGGCTTAATGCATCCAAAGGCAGAAAAACGGTAATCAATAAAATTTATCCGCGACATTTTTTGGCGACAGCAAAGGCACTGAAATTCCCGGAAGTGCAGATGAATGAAATCCTGAGTGACTTTGCCAGAATGATTCCCGCAGCACTGGATAACGTGAAGACTTCATTATCGGCAGATTTTCCGGAGAACGTGTTGACGGCAATTGAAACCAATGTGTTGAGGTTGCACGGTCGGTTAAGCCGAGAATATGGAAATGAGGGTATGAATTGATTAGATAAATTGATGTTTTTACAGATTTTGCTGCTGTTTCAAGTGTCTGATCATCACCTTTCCCTCTGGCATAAACTCGGTCCCATACCGTACAAGTCCGATACCTCTCAGTTCCGCATCTATGGCGTAACGCAGCTCCCCGGGCACTTGCTGTTCGAATAAAGTTACATTAAGGGACTGCAAACGTGGTTCATACTTGAGTAGAACACCGGCCAGCGTATCGATTAGCTCGTGGGCTGTTCCGGGCATGCCTTGCAGAATTTTGGTCATATCCGGCAAACCATAATCTGGTAGATGAGATATGGTCCCGGCCCGGGCGTTCAAGATACGCTGGATGTTATCCAGCACGGATAAAATGACCTGGTCTTCTTCGTTTACAACTTCAAGGGGAAGATCCCCTGTAAAGTTGCCAGTGAGAATTTCATATAACGATGGGGATTTTCTATTGGACATTTAGACCTCAAGAATCCGCTTCAGAGTCTTTAAAAAGCGGGAGGCCTTGAGATTTTCTCCACACCCTCACAATTTTGATAATATTATTGGGGTTCCCGTCTTCTGGTGATTCAGGATAGGCTATTAGGTCTCCTTGCTTAGGGTGCTCAGTAATAACTATGAAATGGTACATGAGCTTATCTAAGTAAGTATCTAATTCTTTCCCTTTTAGAAACTTATCTTTCCTTGTTGCTTTTCTAAATTCATGTAAGAATTCGAGAAATTCATTTTCAGTGTAATCATTAAACGTACGCATAAATTCAAACATATTTTTCTGTCTGTAATTATGGATTTAATAAAGTGTCATTTACTCTTGGAATTACATAGGGTTATAACGTTCTAGTTTAAATATCTTTGAAAATAGGAAGGCTTTGGGATATTCTCCAGTTTAAAACTGCCTCAATCAATCCTTCCGGAGTACATTTTGAATTATCCTTTGGGTGAAATATTAAATCGCATCTTTTCAGGATGCTCCGTGATTTTGTCAAAGTGATTCGATAATTTTGTCAAATAATCACTAAGAGATTCCCCCTTTGGCTTTGCTTTTCTTGAATTCTTAAAAAATTCATTCAAAAAAGCAAAAATTCTTGTTGTGTATATTCTGAAAATGAGTTTTTAAGTTCCATAAATTACCTTCTATTCATTTTGTGTGGTTTTATGAATCTTTAAAAAGAGCTAATCCATGGTTTTTTCTTGATTTTTTATTTCCTTAATTACGGATTCTGGATTGTCTTCTTCTGGGTGTTAGGGTAATATATAAAATCACTCGCAGTAACTGAGCCAACTAAGTAAATGATTTTATCCAAAAGCTTGTCCAAATAATTTTCTAATTCTGTATTGCTTAATGATTTTTTTGATACTTGCTCGGGATAGAATTCACTTACAATTTCGGTGAATTCGTTCTCTGTATAATTGGAAATGTTTTCGCTCATCTCAGTTACATTTATCATTTCGTGTCTCCTATTTACCATAGTGAATAAATTTATGTTGAAATCGTGATGCCGATTTTACCATTCACACTGGTCTGCGCCAGACCGCATGGCATAAACCTCAGAGATCATCTTGGGCGAAAGTCATTTTGCGGGAATGATGTTAGTTATGGAGAAGTAGGAATTCCTTTAGCTCATTAGATAAATTTTTTTGCTCTACGTAATGTTTTTTCTTTTCCAGAGATAGCCTCCCCCAGAAAGGGTGCCAATATATACTCCACCATGCTTCTATATCGCCTTGTAGACTTCCGAATGTTTCTACATCCCGGTTAGGGAATACAGTGCTCGGTAGCGGTGGTTCTAAATATAAAGCGTAAATATTATCAATGAGGTTGTTGTCATTAGTTATTATATCTACTGCTGTTTGCCCAAATTCTTTAAATTGATAATAGTGAAGAGTGCTGTTTTTGAGCGAATAAATAGCTTTATTGCTGGTTATCTTTTTGTTGAACCTTTCCTCGATCGTATCAACTAGCTTTGCTAAGTCATCGGATTTAATCATGAACCTGGTTGAGTATGCATATACCCCGCTCCCAACAAAAAAGAATGGTGGGTATCTTCTTTCTGAGTCTGGGATTGTGATAAAGGTATTTTCAGAATAGATATCCTGAAGGTTATTTTTTTTGCTAAATAAACGATCGAAATTAATTTTCATCAATATAATCCGCAACCAAGTCCGCTCCATAATATCCAGCGACTCCGAATATCATTCCCCAACAAGTCCATTTTTGTTACTAAATTAAGACCGTTACGCAGCAGTCATGATGATATTCTATTCATGATTCTTTGACCTAGAAGTCCTTAAATAATGGAAGCTCTTGATATTTTCTCCATTTAATTATTTCATTTAATGCACCTTCAGGCGAATCATTTTCAGGTGTGTCTGGGTAGTATATAAAGTCACTAACTTCTCCGGTCCCAACCAGTACAGTCAACATATCAAGGAGATTATCTAAATAAGTTTCTAGCTCGTTACCCTTAGGTGATGACGATGATCTATGTTCTGAGTAAAATTCATTCAAGATTTTCATGAATTTATTTTTAGTATAATCTTCCAATTTGTTTTTAACACACCTATTGTTAATCATAATCAGCTTTGCATTCCTCATAATGTGCAAGCAGAAATGTTTGGTTAGATTATCTCATCAGATAGCCATATTGAGTTCAGGTATTAATTCTTAACTATCTTTAAAAAGTGGAAGCCCTTGGGATTTTCTCCATCTTATTATTTCCCCGATCACCCCATCAGGGCTATCTTCACGGTCGTCTGGGGGATAGAATAACAATCCATTACCTTCAGGGTGATTTACAATTAGGTCAAAGTGCGCAACTAAATTATCTATATACTGCTGCCGCTCTTTTCCTTTTAATTTTTTGGGGTTCGTGAAAAATTCATTTAAAAAGGTTCTGAACTCATCCTCTGTATAATCCTCAAGCTTTGGCTTAAGCTCCATAAATCACCTATTTTTCTTTGCGTGTAAATTAATATGATTTCTAACTGTGTTTACGCGCATGTTTTCAAAGTCATAAACAGCCCCACCATCAATAATACGTTCTATATGGTGTATTTCAAATCTTTTTCTTCCACCAACTTGTTCTGGCACTATGCTGAAAGGAGCATTCCCATCTCTTATTTCCATCTGGTTAACCCTTTTAAACTGACTCATCAATTCAGGACATTCTGCCACAGCAAGCCAAAACTCTTCTCTAAAATGGTCAAAGTTACGGAAGGATTTGATCTTACCCAGCAATAGTGGACACGCGGCTAAGTGAGTAAACTCTCAGTCAGAGGTGACTCACATGACAAAAACAGTCTCAACCAGTAAAAAACCCCGTAAACAGCATTCGCCTGAATTTCGCAGTGAAGCCCTGAAGCTTGCTGAACGCATCGGTGTTGCTGCCGCAGCCCGTGAACTCAGCCTGTATGAATCTCAGCTCTATGCGTGGCGCAGCAAACTGCAGCAACAGATGACCTCGTCTGAGCGTGAAAGTGAACTGGCCGCTGAAAATGCCCGCCTGAAGCGACAACTGGCGGAGCAGGCAGAGGAACTGGCTATCCTCCAAAAGGCCGCGACATACTTCGCGAAGCGCCTGAAATGAAGAATGTCTTTATTGAAAAACATCAGGCTGAGTTCAGCATCAAGGCAATGTGCCGCGTGCTCCGGGTGGCCCGTAGCGGCTGGTATACGTGGTGTCAGCGGCGGACAAGGATAAGTCCTCGTCAGCAGTTCCGTCAGCTCTGCGACAGCGTTGTCCTCGCGGCCTTTACCCGGTCAAAACAGCGTTACGGTGCACCACGCCTGACGGATGAACTGCGTGCTCAGGGTTACCACTTTAACGTAAAAACCGTGGCGGCAAGCCTGCGCCGTCAGGGGCTGAGGGCAAAGGCCTCCCGGAAGTTCAGCCCGGTCAGTTACCGAGCACACAACCTGCCTGTGTCAGAAAATCTGCTGGAGCAGGATTTTTACGCCAGTGGCCCGAACCAGAAGTGGGCGGGAGACATCACGTACTTACGTACAGATGAAGGCTGGCTGTATCTGGCAGTGGTCATTGACCTGTGGTCACGTGCCGTTATTGGCTGGTCCATGTCGCCACGCATGACGGCGCAACTGGCCTGCGATGCCCTGCAGATGGCGCTGTGGCGGCGTAAGAGACCCCGGAACGTTATCGTTCACTCGGACCGCGGAAGCCAGTACTGTTCAGCAGATTATCAGATGCTGCTGAAGCGGCATAATCTGCGTGGCAGTATGAGCGCAAAGGGCTGCTGCTACGATAATGCCTGCGTGGAAAGCTTCTTTCATTCGCTGAAAGTGGAATGTCTCCACGGAGAACACTTTATCAGCCGGGAAATAATGCGGGCAACGGTGTTTAATTATATCGAATGTGATTACAATCGCTGGCGACGGCACAGTTGGTGTGGCGGTCTCAGTCCGGAACAATTTGAAAACCAGAACCTCGCTTAGAGCAGTGTCCATATTACGAGGGTAGGATCAATTTTCCTCTAAGTTTATCAGCAACCTGCGCAGGTACAGGTGCCCCCAGACCAGAGCTCGCAGCCTCAAGCCATTTCTCTGAACCTGATAGCGTCTCCCCCTTCCCTGTTGCCACACCTGGCTCATCCCTCGCGGTTTTGAGATAAACATAAATCGGCTTAATCCCTGAATCCGCAGGGAACACCAGAATGTAATCGTTAAGATCGCGTTCTTCCGGCACCGGGAAAGGTGGTGTCGTGTATTCATCTTTACCGTCAGGAATTGGCGTGACGAGTATTGTTGCCTGGTCTATTGGCTTGATGTCGCTGCCGGTATGTGAGGGAAGGTCACTGCCCTCAGGTCTCTCTGGCGTCCAGGTAATCAGCGGACCATCGGCACCGTGAGCTGGAGTGAACTCATATTGATTATGCTCACTATTCCACACCATGTTTGCTGTGCGGACACCTTCATACGGGGTACCTTCACCCGTATGGACGCCATAGACCCGCATGTTGCCCTGTTCATCCTGGCGCCAGAAGAATCTCACCCGGGTTGTCGCTTTTGCCCCGGTGATGGCTTTCTGCCGCAGCTCTTCCTCGTACCAGAATTCATCCCGGCCAGGAACCCTGTCACTCCCCTCGCCCGCAGATGGAACGTAGAGTGCGGACATCATCGCTCCTACATACGGAATTCCCCGGGCCGCGCCCAATACGCCGGTCAGGGACCATTCTCCCCAGACCTGGGTCATCACGCCCGTAGCAGCCCCAAGAGCAAGTGGTGCAGCCGTTGCCTGAGCGCCCCCGGCGTCAGGCTTACGCTTTTTGGCTGACTGGGCATGCTAAACGACTTCATCATCTGCATGCTCATGCTGATGGCCATAACCGCAGCAGTCGTCCTCGACAGGCTGGGCAAAAATTGTCATCTGTCCAAAGTTATCAACGGGCTCTTCGGCAGTACCGGCATCCGTGCAGCCTTTCTCCTTCAGGCAGGATTTTGCATACACCGGCGTCACCCACGGGGTGAGCGTTTCGGGATTGAATTCTCTCATGGTCGCTGGAGGCGGTAAGGATACGGCCTCCGGAGGTTTAGCACTGGCTGATGCCGCCATCGTCCTTTTCACCTTCCGTACATACGACGCTGTCGTACCATACTCGACCTTCCCGGCCTCAAGCTTCAGATAACTGCCACCACCAATCAGCGTGATACGTTTTTTTCCGGCAAAGGAGATGTCACTCGCTGAGCTCAGCGTCAGCTTCTTCTCAGCGAACAACCGCATACTGGCGTTTTGCGCCTGGACATCTATTGGCCCTTCCCCGGATTTCAGGCTCAGTTGACCGGTGCGGGCAAAGAGCCCCAGCTTCTCCCCGGTCAAAGCGGTCGCATTGCCCATCACTCCAGCACTGAAGTCTTCTCCGGCGTTAAGCGCAAGGTTCCGGCCCGCGGCCAGCTGCATATCTTCTCCACTGGTCAGTGCCATGCCTTCCGGCGCCGAGAAAAGCACCGCTTCATTGAGCGGTTTCAGCCGCTGCTCAAACATCTGTATCTGGCTGTCGACATCCCCCTTCAGCGCCAGGGCCTTTTCTGCGGCCATTTCCAGCTGTTGCAGTTGCTGATTAAGCCTGTCGATTTCCTTCAATGCAGCATCCATGTCCAGAGCATCACCCTGCGCTTTCGCCTGGACATCCGCAGCGACAAAGAGTCCCTTTCCTGCTCTCAGGACTCCCCACTCATCGGTGCGCAGCTCTGTGCCTTTACCGCGAAGTTGTCCTTTGCTGTTCACCAGGTGCCCGTTGTTGAGCTGCGTTTTACCGTATTCCGTGGCGAGTTTGATGTGCTCCTCACCACGCTTGTCTTCCATCCGCAATTTTGAGTTGGCCGGTGTCCGGAGGATGTTCCGGGTATGATTGTCCCGGTTCACAAGATCGGGATGTTCGGAGTCGTGTAGTGCACAGGCGATGTACGGCAGATCAATATCGCCATTGCTGTACGCAATCGCCACTTCGGTGCCATCGATGAGCGGCGTATGCCAGCCCAGCGTTTCACCGGCATAAGGCTTCGCCATCCGCAGCCAAAGGTAGCCGTAACCGGGTTCCGTCCCCTCCCGGTCGAAGTCCTGCTTCACCCGATAGCGCCCCTGCTCGTCCAGATGTGCGTAGGTATCATTTTTTTCGCGACTTTCGATCCGTGCCGGAAGCGTACCCGCGATGACCGGACGCGGGATCTCTGCCGGACGGAAGCAGTAACGTTCGGTGTAAGGCTGGCCCCAGACCGACACATGCAGACGGGAATCACGGGCGCCCCGGAAGGTCACCAGCGTAAGGATGACGCCCTCTTGCAGGGCCGTAATGACATCGCCCTGCGGCTCCAGCACCTGCCCGGGTGTGAGGTGTGCAGCATTGCTGAACAGGTGAATACGGGCCGACCTGTTGAGCTCCCGCTCGTGGTGAAGTCGGGCCCAGAACGCGCCAGATTCGGTTTCCGGCTCCGGGCTGGCATCGTCTCCCGCTTCACGATAAGGGGCTGCGTAGCGGTAATGCTCCCCGGTGGTGACCACATCATTACGCACGCTGACCGCCGCATTCATCGGCATGGTGGCTGTCCGGTAGTTGTAATCACGCGTGGTGACAGTGCCGGTGGCAATGTTGTGCCAGGTCCGCACATCCCAGACCGATTCTGCCACACTGTCGAACAACCCCGACGGCTCGCTGTAGGGCAACTGCACATCAAACTGATAGTTAAGCTGGCTGTCGGCCAGTATGTAAGTATCCAGACCGCGCACGTCGTCCATCTCCGTACGCCAGTAAATACCCACCTCAGACAGAATGCGCTGAATGAACTGCAAATCCGTTTCCCGCCACTGAGTGATAATTTCACGTGGTGGGTAGGTGCGCTCCAGTCTGAATTCAAAATCGGGACCTTCCAGACCGTGTTTACGCAGCACCTGCTCAACCACCTCAGGAACAGACTGGTTCTGATAGACCACGCACTGTCGGGTATATCCCAGGAGCGCCAGGCGCGAACTGATCGTAAGCCGGTAGTGAGACTGGTCCTTTGAGGTGGAAAGCCATTCCAGGCGGGTCACCATGCCGTGCACACTTTTACCGCTCCGCATCCGGAAAGAGGCATATTTCATCAGCACCTCTTCCGGGGGGATATTCGCCTGAAGCGTTGTGAACTCGATGTCCCAGCTGAAGGGTTCGCTCAGTGCTTCCCTGCCGTAAAAGCGCAGAACATCCGGCTTCACTGAGCTGTCAAAAATATCCAGAAAATATCGGGTCTGTCCGTCAAAAAGCGCTAACCAGTTATCCATCACGTCACTCCTTCACCGGCACGAGGCTGAGCCAGCCATCACCCAGTTCAATCGTGCGGGGGTTGTCCGGGTCCAGATCGTCACGGGTCAGCACCAGGCGCCAGCGGTTGTCCTTCTGATCCGGGCGGTTAAATAATCCCACCACCGCCACGAACTGAGCGTCTTCATCCATGGGCATATTGAGTGTCATGCTGCCTTCTGGCGTCACCAGCAGCTCTTTAGACGCCAGTACGTCGTCTTTAAGTACCGTATCGGCATTGCGCAGCAGTGTCTGGTAATCGGCGGCATCAACCGCTTTACGATCCCTGAGCTGATAAACTCTCACCATCGTTGCCAGCGGTGTCTGTGCGCCATCAGCGTTAATGGCCGTACGCGGGGTAAAATCCAGATGCAGCGTTTTGATTTTCTTGTAGAAGATGGATTTCGTGATGCTGACCGTACCGTCCGTCACAGCCTGAGTCAGACCGCAGCCAGCGAGCAGGCTACAGGCAATAAGCGTCAGCGCCCACCAACGGGTTACTGTTGCCATTCAAAAGTTCCTTTATTGAGAGTGGGAGTACGTGATTATTCGAAGCGGTAGTGCCCGTCTTCAGCGGACGGTAGCGCGGAACATTGCAACCCTTCATAGCAGCCCAGACTGACGGTCAGACTCCCCCGACTATTGCTGAGCTTGCCTGCTTTCAGGCCCAGCAAGCCGGTGCGGCCCAGCTGGATACGTCTGCCTTTGCCAAGGCGTGGCTCAGGCAGCAATCGTACGGGTACGGTGAGGCGCAGTCGGGCGTCACTGCGGTAGCCGAGATAAACGCGCAGCAGGACCAGTAAATCGGTATGGAGAAAACCACCAGGTAACCACCCTTCTGCTTCCTCCGGATCTTCTGTCTCCAGCGTCACCAGTACCCGACTGCATGCTTCCTTTGCCGTTTTACCCAGCGTGGCTCGCTGAGAAAGACAGATGCGGTTCCCGGTACCCAACCCGCTACGGTTATCGATATGGACCTTAACCGGATCGGGCTCGGTGATAATTGCCTGGGTATTCGGTGCCAGCAGGCTCACCAGGGCCCGAATGCCTTCTGCATTACGGGTGGGTAATCGCATGGTACCCAGCAAGGCCAGAAAGCGTGAAACCGGCGTTGCCACCTGCTCAGCGGTGCCCGGTATACCGAGTCCCACTAGCCCCAGCAGACACTGTGATGTGGCATCGCGGCCACCTGCCTCGAAGGTGGCCGGCCAGGCGTATTTCCGCCAGATTCGATAATACTGGGTGGTGATGCGGTGGCTGAAAATATCCAGAAACGAGGTAACTGCCTCGTGCCCTTCGCGGCGCTGCGCAATGTCGTCCAGCCAGGACGTCGGCAGAGGGGAGTCCACGCCATACATCCCCAAAAATGTCGTACGGACCGTTGGGGGCAATGTCGGGTGGTCTTCGTCAGTCTCCACCGCTTTGAGAGTACTGACCGGGAACCCCATACCAGGCCAGGGCCTGAAGCGGACCGGATCGTTGGCTGGATGGCTGGAGGCGCCCAGTTTCGGCGCGTCCGGATTTTCCTGCTCCAGCAGCTGGCAGAAACGATAAAAATTGGCCCGCCAGATATCTTTGCTCAGGACTAGTGTTAGCCCGGTACGTACTGGCTGTGATTCTCGCGCCATCTCAGTCGTTTTCCTGTCGGTTGCAGCACCAGCGTGAGCTGGTTGAAGAGGTGAATATCAGCATAGCGCGCGAAGAACCGGTGCAGCATTTCGCCGAAGAGATTCACATCCCCCTCGCCTGCAAAATTATCCATGTTTAGCGTGACCTCTATGTCTACGCCCCGGAGCATAAAGCCCTTCTCAAAACGGCGGATCAGGGTGTGCTTCACGGCGACGATAGCTTCAAGCCGACGTCGGTTCATTTCATCATCGGTCCAGTCGTACAGCGCCAGCGTTCCCCGCAGGACCTCCGGATTGTCCATCATGCTGAGGAAGTTTGAGCCGAGGTGGCTCATCACCCGCCAGTGAAAACGGTCGTTTGCAGGGGGATACAGCGGTATCGTCGGTGCGGTGACGTTCAGTACCCTGACGGGCACTTTGCCGGTTTTTGCCACCCTGTCCAGGAGCGTACTTTCCAGCGCTGTGCGCGGAAGCTGCCCGTTGGTACCGGTTATTCGCATCGAAAGGGATTCTGGTTTATCGGACAGCTGCTCCAGCTCGAACGAACGCCCCCCGAGAATCAACCAGGTGTCATACAGGCCAGAGGGGCCGCGTTTCACGCGGGTGTGGTAATAACGTTCAGGGGCATCGTGGCGCATCATACCGCCCCGGTGCCGGAAGCTGGTGAACGGTACATAGGGGTGTTTGCCATTCTTTACCGCGCCATGGATATCATCGACGCTGTAAATCTCGGTGTGACCATCCTGAAGACGTAACGGCCTGAGCAGGTATTCGTTATCCAGCGGGTTAAGCGTCAGCGGATCGGCCTCCAGGGTGAAGAGGTTGATGACCGGTGCACAGTGCAGCCGGAAGTTTTCCGTTTCAAAAGGCAGATCGGATGACCAGGCTTCACTGAGCACGATGTCGATTTCAAACCAGGAGCTGGCTTCAGTGAGCCCGATGGTGTCGAGGCCACGCAGCTCAACAAACATAAATTTCGGTCGGAAGCTGAAATACTCCAGCAGCAGCTGGTAACCACTGAAGGCAGTATCGGCTTTCTTCCACAGGCCGTCATTGTCGTCAAAGCCCATGGGTTTGCACCAGCCATCAAACTGATGACGTTCGATGTATGTCCCTGAATGGCGGACGTACATGGCGTGAACGCGGTGGGTCAATGCCAGGTGGAGTGCTGAACTGATCGGACTTTCTGCGTTGAGGAATATGGCGACTTTGTCGATTCCGGCTTTGCTCCAGTCCACTTTTTCAGGGCATTCGAAGCGCAAACGGATAGCAGAGCGGCCATCAGTTTCAGTATGAAGGTGGGCATCCGCAAGATGCAGTGGTTGCAGAGGAACATCGCGAGTCGTCCGGTACTGGCAGGCGGTTTTATGCGGCCCGACAGGGCGTGATTGTACGGAGAAACCTTCGGCAAGAAGTTCAGCCTGACGAAGGCCACGCCAGTCAGGAGAGAATTCGACGATGGCCAGCGACGGGATGGTCCGCATATAGTGTGGCCACAGCAGACTCACCAGCCCTTCGGTCAGTTCCGGCAGGTCATCATCCAGCTTCTGACGCAAACGGCCCATCAGGAAGGCAAAACCTTCAAACAGGCGCTCTACATAAGGATCGCGGGCGCCGGGTTTATCCAGATTAAGCATCGCTGCCCGATCCGGATGGGCACGGGCGAACTCTTTACCCGCCTCACGCAGATAGCGCATCTCTGCTTCGTAATAGCGAAGGGTTAAATCATCCATGCATGGTATTCCTGAAAATTATTAAAGAGAATATTAGCCACAGAGCACCATGGCACTGGCCGGGTCAATGGCGATCAGACCCACCAACGGGCTTTATCAGATTCACTGTGACCGGCTTTCATTCGTAGCAGCTTCAGGCGTCGGGCCAGGACTTCAAACAACAGAGCGGGCTCCGAGTCTTCCAGCGTCAGCACTGGCGAAACGTCATCTACCGCCATGGGGCAAGTGAATCGGTCCCCCACCACTTATCAACCTGATTGAATACACCTGAAGACCAGCCATCTACCTGTTTAGCAAAGGCCAGCGCAGGATGAATGCCTCTGTTCATATTTACTCAACGCCTTCAGTGCCAGCGGCAACGTTAAAAATGGACGCTGGCAGCGTAAATCCCTGTAGCTTCAGTAAGGCAAGCGGACCGTCGCCCAACTCGCTGCGTATGATGAACTTCAGAGGATTGCCATCGGCGGTGATCCACACCAGTTGTGTACGGCTGGCATCGAGTGGAGTGATCAGGGCTTTGTCCAGCAGGCGAATGAAGCCCCAGTTACCCTGGTTACTGGCGAAGAGTTGCATACCGCTGTTTACACTACGCCAGATGAGCGACACACCTGGATAGTAAGTATTCCCCGGCCAGGTGAAGCTCTGCCAGCTTTCCATCTGATTGAAGTAATCCAGGTTCTGCTCATCGAGGGTAAGCTGCACTCTGGCAACATCCCGTGAAGGACGCGCCATCAGTTCGAAGTGAACACTCGCATCGCCCTGAGAGAACATGATATCTGACAGTTCCGCCAGCTGATTAATCGCCCGGAGAAAATCCGGACTGACAACCATCCCCTGACTTGCAGAAGGATCAACGACCCAGCGATTCCCTTCCTGGCGGAGGATCCCGCCGAGATTAGTTTTCAGGAAGGTAGTGATTCGACCCGAGTCGCTACGAAGGAACTGAGCCAGTAGCGGCAGGGAGGCATCGCTGCCAGTGGCTTTAAACGGGTACCGTCCCGCAAAGGCCTTATTCCACTGATCGACAATGGTTGTCTGCCAGCGGGCATTAAGGCTACCCGCCGCCGGGGCAACTACCTGCCGCCAGGCCAGATCAAGCGGTTGCACAAATAACGACTGGCCAAATCCATTCCACCCCTGCCCCAGACTCGCCGCAACCAGACTGCCGTAGTCGCGGGTATCGGTCAGATCGATGGCTTTGCCCTGGAATACTGTCTGGGCCAGCATCTGCGACATAGCCTGCGGATCCGGGGCGCTGGTGACTTGCTGAAGCTTCAGCCGCACCTGAGTTACGCGGGCCAGCCAGGACTGGAAACTGAGGTTACCGTTGGCACCGGTACCCTCTTTACCTTCCATAAGCCCCATCAGCGGCCCAAACACGCCATCAAGCGGACCTTTAGGGCCCTGTGCCTGTTCAATAAACTGCCTGGCATTTTTTTTCTGACCGACCAGCTTTTTCGCTGAGTCCACTATCGAATCAGCCAGAGCCTCACCTTTCTGCCCCGTTTTCCCCTGGTAGTTCAGCGTGTTCATCAGTGCCACTAGCGGGGACTGGCGGACATCACCGATCAGACTGAGCTGGGCAATCGCCTCAGACAGTGACGTGGCTTCCTGCCACTGTATGCTGTTGACCATGTTGAGCCAGGCGTTACCAAAATCGGTGAAATAGCGTTCAGTCAGGCGGGCTTTCAGTGCCTCCGGGGAGATATCGCTCCCTGTCTGATGTGTCTTGTCCGACAGTACCCAGTCAATTTCATCGCGGCGGGTTTTCACGACCTCGTCAATCGCATCCTGTACCTGCTCTTCCCAGGCCTGACGCGTAAACATTCCAGGAACGACTTCATCAGTGCTGAATACCGTTGAGGCATCGGTGTCGCCAGTCATATCAGCAAGCGTTAAATCAGGCCAGTTGCTGGCCACGCGCTTAAGCATCTCCTGATATAACCCGGACTCAGCGTTCCGCTGGCCTATTTGCTTAAGCAGAATTTGACGGACCGTGCTGATTAATTCAGTGTCAGGCTTAATTTTCCATTCCGGATGAGCCGGAAGGTTTTGCGCATAAAAACCCAGCAGTTTCGGTGAGATGTTCTGCCATGTGCCAGCCGGCACATTCTGGCGTTTCGGTAAGGCTTTCAGCGCGTTTTTTGCCAGCCAGCCGGCGTCCGCTTTGTCCGGACGCGTCAGCATCAGATAACTTTTGAGTATGTCATAGGTATGCTGTGTGCCCTGCGTACGGGCATCACTGGCAGGAGGTAGTTGCACAAAGGCATTCAGCTGCTGCCTGAGACTGTCTGCTGTAGCATCCCTCATCAGCTGTGCGTTATTTTTCGCATACAGGGGCCAGAGTGCAGCCAGCGTATCGCTGTCCTGATTAAGACCAAAGCGGGTGTACCATGGCGCGCCGGTCGCCTCGCGATGTTGCAGACGGGCAATAGTCTGCTGGAGTACAAGCTGGTTGTGCAGGCGTTCAGCCAGTGGTTTTGTTGTATCCGCTGCCTGTCTTGCCGTTTCCTGCGCCTGAAAAATCTGGGTACGGTTAACGATCAGAGACAGTAGTGTAGCGGCCCCCCACAGGACAATCAGGGAAAGCAGAATTAACCGCAGCATCTTCAGCCAGTCGAAGCCCAGCTTCCTGCCGCTGACGGCATCACAGTCATCAATGACGGCTTTCCAGGCCAGTGTATCGGGGCGTGTATTTGGGACCGAACCGACGACGGCCACTTCAGGACTGAACATGACCCCTCGTAAACGAAAGGCCGCAGATCCCTGCATCAGCCCGCCGAGCAAAACATTCAGACTGGCTTTCAGCTCCTGCCGCAGTCGGAGGGATAACTGAAGCAGGCCGCAATCAGCCGGATTATTCAGTATCTGTGCCATACCTGCTTTTTGCAGATGCAGTGCCAGTGTAGAAAACCCTTCACCCGCGCCTTTCACGGTGCCATCAGGCCCGAATATGACCCCTGTCGCAGCCGTTTCCGCGCCCTGCTGAGCATCGGTGGCGTTGTCAGTCAGCCACAGCCAGACAGGCGCCTGCCAGCCCAACTGATGGTCGGCTTTCTGGCGGTAACGCAGGAGGGCATCCCGTTCGCCATCCGTCGGGAGAGCTGAAATACTCATCACCTGAATGATGCCATCAACCGGTTGCCCGGATCGCAGGCGCTTCAGTTTTGAAAGGAAGATCTCATCCGGGAGTGACTGCGCGTCACCGCCATAAATCAGCACATTGCCGTCGCCTTCCTGCCAGAGCTCATTACACAGGCCCGGGGCAGCTTTGTGAACGTCGTCCTGGTTGCCCATCACCAGAAGGAGTCGCACTCTACGCTTCCAGCGACGTCCATAGCGAAAGCGCAGGTGTTCGGATACGGCGTCTTCGCTGAAGACCGGTTCATCGTCGTCTTCTTCACCGGGAATGGTGCTCATTACCGGAGTGACGCTCTCAGCCTTTTTCCGTCCCCACTGGAAATACAACCCAGATTTACCGGCGAAGTCGAAAGCCTTCTCCGTCAGCCAGCCGAGTAAAAACAACGTGGCAACCAGTATGGCGCAGAATGTGAGTATCCGTTGGCCGTCATACGGTCCGAAGCCGGTGGCTGAGGCTACGTTTTCCGGAAAGGCATAAAACAAAAATGCCACGATGGCTGTCAGGAAAAAGGCGACAGTTACAACGGAGCCGATGAGTGTTTTTACTTTTACCTTAGACATTCTTGGGCGATTCCTTGCGAACTTCTTCTTTGGTGATGACGGCGATCCAGACGTCGTCTTTGTCTGCGGTGGGTTGGGCGGCGATAACCTGCGGGCCATGTTGTTCAACGTCAGCATTGGCAAGCGTGATGGCAAGCCATGGAGCAGCATGGCCCGTGTATCCCAGCACTGGATCGATACTGAAGTTGTCCTCTGAAAGGCTAAATTCCACCCCGCTCAGCTCGCAGGCATTATTCCAGCCACTTCCAGAGGTCAATGTTGGACCGGTGAGCCAGCTTCCTTTGAGTTCATCGGGTCTGGTCTTCGCCCAGAGCAGCGCCCGGGTGAGTGTCTTTGTGAGCGTTGTTTCTGCTCCCCTTTCGGGGCGATGAAGGAGGAGTGCATCCGGCCAGGCGTGGGCTTTGCGGTTGCTCAATACCACCATCGAGATGGCATCTGCGTCATATTCCTGGGGAGACGCCGGTAACGACAGCGTGATGGCAACCAGAATGCCCGGATTGTCCCATCGCTTGTCCAGCCAGGCATCGAATGCGCTCAGCCCTTTTCCGGACATCAGGCGAAAAATCCTGGCGGTCTTGAGTGATAGATCGGCTTTAAGCTGCTCTTCAATCAAGGGGTACAGGTCGTTATCACAATCCAGCACCAGCCAGCATGGCAGTTCTGACGGAAGCGGCTGAACGATCCCTTCTACACGCGTGGCCAGTTTAGTCACCGCCGCTGTCAGGGCCTTTGTTAAATCAGACTGGTATTCTGTTAATGCCGCGTATCTGACCGGTTTGTCACATCCTCTTGGGCGGGAGAAGTCGATAGCGGGGGCTGCGGCCTTCATTGCCTCAAGCAGGTCATCGGCTTTGTTTCCCGCCGGGGCCTGAATGTATGTACCGAGGATCCAGGCGCAGCGCTGACCGCGAAGAATTTCACTGTCGATAAGAGCTTCACGGTCGACATTACGCGACTCAGCTCCGACCTGCTCTGCTTTATAGGCAACCCTGCGTAAACCGAAAATAAGCCCCCATGTGCAAAATGGAAGGCCCAGAGCGGTGAACCAGAAGACAAATCCGGTTCGCTCTGATGTCCAGCACCATAATGTGAGTGCTATCCCTCCCAGCATGATAAATGCCAGGAACAGCAGCCAGTGGCGGGTATCGGGGCGCGCTATTTTTGTGGCCTTTTCAGGGATGGCATCCAGCCAGACGGGCATAATCAGGCAACCTTTGCAGCGGTAAATGAACTGATCAACGTACAACCACAGGCGCATTTGTGACCGTGAAACGCAACCGGGATACCATGATCAAGGTAATCAGGGTTGCCTTCTACGATGATTGTAAGGCCATGTCCCAGAACCGGACATGACACTTTGTCGCCTTTTCGGGCAACACCAATACCACCGAATTTCATCGTTTCTGAGGCGGTCAGTACTGAACCTCCGTGGGTTGTTTTATCGCCTTTTCTGATTATCTGAAGCATTTTATTCCTCTCCAGGGATAGGTATCCCCATGTTAATTGATGATACTTTGTTATCTTTTAGTGTGAAATCCAGATACATATCACCGAGCGTGTAACTGATTTTTTCAGCGTTATTTGTGCCTGATTCGCAGGATAGGCTTTAAACACGTTATCAGCAGGGTCGTCAACTTTTATTCCGCGTAACGTAGAATACGCTGGGGTTACTAAGTTAATTGCCGAGATTCTATAGTCATCATCAAATGTATATTGCCTCGCAATATAGTAATTACATTGAATACTTTATACTACTGTTTAGGCTCTACAGGATAATCATTGAATGATATTGGTTGAATATTATTTTGCGAATCTAGGCAGAAATTTAATCTCATATCAAAATACTGATAGTATCTGCACTGGCTAAATTTATCTAATCGGCTCTTATTTCCATACGTCGAAACAACCTTATCCCATGCATCACCTACAGATATCCCTCTAACGGTTTTGAATTTGTTATCAAAAAATGAAATCTCAGATATAAAGGTATCGTTAAATCCTGTTCTTTTTTCAATAATGCTATTTGTTTGGGAGATACTTACGCTCACCCCCTGAATCAACAGCACCCAAGTTTCAAATCCTTTATTAAAAACGTGACTTCCTGGCTCAGGAACATTGAAACCCTTTTCTTTAATCCATGCATTAAGTTCTGGCCTTGCTTTCCCTATAAGGCTTATCTGATCTTTAGGCATGTCCCATTTGAAGTCATTGTACGATAATCCATTAACAGAATCATCATCTGGAATTATGTCCTCTTTCCTCACCCAACCATCAATTAATCCACTATTTTTATTGATGTATTTTACATATGAAAAACCATTTTCATCTCTATACTTAAGTAGTTTGTCGTTATTAATAACAAAAGTAGTGGACTTGCATTCTTCTTTGGGGAGCGCGTAAAAATAAACTCTCTTACTTGAATCTGTCGATTGGGATTTTTCCTAGATTGGAGTCTGATGTTTATTATAGGGATAATGATTCGGGCCGCCGGTACAATGTTCAGCGGCAGTGACTCTGAATGCCATTGATGATACGATTAATACACTGGCTATTATTACGTAATAATCTCTCATTACGGACCTATACAGCATACTATTGTTACTCACCTTTGTTTTCTTGATTGGCCATTACCTGTACCTGTATCCACCAAACGGTCACTTCTCACCCAATCTTCAACATCTTTCCCATCATTAGTGAAATGCATAATATATGTAAAAACGCCGGAATCAGCGAAAGCATTTACTAAGTCGCTAGGAATGTATGCCTCATTTTCGGAAAAATAGTTCAGTAATTTTCTTACGCAGTGGAGTTTTGTGAGATCTAGGTTACCCGTTTGCCTAAATGTCCTATCATAAATTCCATCATATCTAAGGCTGATGTTGGCATATTATCTCCTTTCTATAGCAATCATCATTTTATGTGATTTGATTTTTAACTTCATTCAATTGAGTGGAAATTATCAATACCATCCCCTTGGTTTGTGTACATTTTTTGAGTTCCTTTTTTAACCAAAATGCTAAATGGAGTGACCTGAACGTCTTTACATTCTTCAAGCGATTCTTTGGTTATAGCGAACTTATAGTATTTATTGTCTGTATCATCGCCACTGATGTTGATACATTTTTCAGGCGCTATAGTTAGTTTGTTCTTCTTTATGATATCTGGAATAATATTAAAAACAGTTTGTTCATCACTTGATGGACCACTAGTATATCCGGTATTTTTTAAATCTGATAGTTTGAGCCACCCATCGACCGAATCGCCATTTTTCTTGAAATATGATGCAAACAAATATCCATTAAGAGTGGTGTATCCTGAAACAACATCACCATTAACTAAAAATAAATTATTAATCTTGCATTGTTCACTTGGCGCGCTGTTGAAGTAAAGTCTTGTTTTCGATACAACCTTAAATATATTCATGGAATGATCTACATATGCTTGCTCCTTCTCGGCTGTTTTGGACAGATCCGAACAAAAGCCGTTAGCATAGGAATAGCAGCAAAAACCATATAATAAGATTGATAGCATAATCTTAATCATTTCAAACCTCTGCTTTTCATATAACTACCTTTCATTATAGAAATCAACTTTGAAGCATAATTAGGGTCTGTGGCATAGCCTTTATCCTGAAGGCCATGAGCCCATTTTTCCGGATCATCGCTTTCAAATAGTGAGGCATATCTCTTGTTTTCAGTTAAGAATCTAGTCCTGTCGGCAATACTTTCTTCAAAAGAGTTATATTCTGCAAATTTATCCTTAATTTTAATGTTACTTCCATTGATATGTTCAGTGGTCCATATCTCAACAAATTCCTGTCCACTTTTAGCCTTTATTCCAAAGAGATTGAAACTATATGTCTGATTGTTTAAATCAACTGGAACCTTACGCCCATACCCTGATTCATCAATGGCCTGAGCAGTTGTTATTGCCGCAGGAATACCTGATTTTTCTTGTTCTTTAAGAGCGGCCTCATAAACAGCATCAGTAAACTGTTGCTTGGTCAGCTTGCTCCAATCTATATCATTTCGTGGTTTTAGAGCACCAAGGAACATTATTGGGTGCATATGCCACAACGAAGGCCCTAATTTCTCAGTGGACACATCCTGCATCCATGCCATTTTATCGAGAAAATCCTCACTGTATTTCTTCCATTCCGGAGCATCTTTTTTCAGCGCATTCAGAAATGGTTGCCAGATTGCATAGTCTTTTTTGAAGTACCAGTCGCTGGGATGTTTTACGATTGTTTTCTGAAGAACGTCACGATAGTCGGGATTGTGAAGTGCTCTCCAGTACTCCATCGGAGAGTAACGGTCGCTTCCACTATCAATTTTATCCAGCAGGCGCTGATAATTATGCTTCACCAGTGCATGGCTGGTCCGGGTATCACCGGTCGCAGCCTCGTAGAGCGAGTTGATAAGGCTGCGGAAGAATCCAGTGGGCTGGTTTTTTCCATCCAGGTAATCAAAGCTGGCAGGCTCTGCGGTTTCAGTTCTGAAGCCCAGCTTCGCCAAATCATACTGTGACAGAAGTTGAGGCTCCGCCTGGCCTTTGGGCACATAGGCATTTTCTGGACGTAGTTGCCAGTATTCCTGTTTTGTTGATTTATCCGTTTCAGCTGTGACTTTGCTCAATGGAAGGATGCCTGTCCGCGTTGTAGACGTAGCCCCCTTTGAGAAGGTGCCTTTCGCTACGTCTTTTGTGTACAGAGCAAGGCCAGGAGAATACTTCAGCCAGAGCGGGTTTTTCTCCCCCACTTTTTCTGGGTTGGTCAGGAACTTCTCCAGATTATCATCCATGCTGGTACATTCAATATGCACCTGATATCTCGCCTCATATCCCCCGTCCTTTGGTGCCTGATAGTAACCCATGTGCCCAATCGGGTCACCGGCCTTGATAGGGAGAGGTGAACTGAGACTGACTGTTTTATCGAATACCATGACTTCCTTTGCGGGAGGAAGCAAATGCCGCCACCAGTCTGGAACGGCCCCCGGCGCTGACTTAACATTGTTGTTATCCACAGCAATCCAGTAGCGCTGACCTGGAGTGAGAGTACTGCTGGTTTCTTCTGGTATGCTCTTTAGCGTCACAAGACCGTATTTTCTCTTGTTACTTCCTGTAGCGTTAAGATTGCTGTCTGCCGGGTCCCACTCCACTCTGGCCCCTCCAGGCATGTGCCCTGCAATTTGTGGAGAAGTTTTATCTGAAGTCAGTTTCGCCGTCAGCAAGTCCATTTCAGAATATGCTCTTAGAGTATCCTGAACGACCCATTGATTTTCTGCTTCAGCCTCATAAGCTGAATACGGCGCAAGATGCATATACAGTGTATAGAAATGCAGTCCGCTGGTTTCTTCCTCACCCGGCTGGATATAGTGTTTCACCAGAACAAATGAGCCGGAAAAGTTCAGCGGACCGGATTCCCATGCAATCGTCAGATAATCCCTGCAGATGCGGTAAGCAATCACTTCTCCGTCAGCCATGCATCGAATTGCCTGCTCACCTTTAAAGGGAACCGGGAAATCCAGTGCTTCAAGAGGAGACTTGCCACTAAGCGCACACCACGGGGTCGTTGCTTCGGTGATATGGAGCCCGCCATGCCACATGCCACTGCGGCCAATCATATACTGCCCGGTGGATTCCCCCCCGACATGAGAGAGGATCTCTTCCTGATTTTTGAACTCACTTCCCCGACTGTTGGAAGGGAGCGGCCAGACAATTTTGACAGGTTGTTTTTTCCCGCCAACATTACTGTCAGAAGCAGAATCGTCAGTGAAACGATAAAGAATATATGCGGGTTTTATATCTCGATATTTCTTTCCAGGATAAAACCCTCTGAGTTGAATGAAATCCGAAACCCAGTTAGTTCCATTGAATAAAGCAATGTGACCATGAGGATGTCCAGCAACAGGTTGAATTACAACAATATCACCTGCTTGCTGTCCGGGTATGATTGCTGTATCTGTGAGACCAGAACCTGTATAAGAATAAACAGATTTAAAACCTGCAGCCTCTAAAGATGGGCCGTAATCACAAGCTGATGCGGAGTTTCCAATCCTTGGTGGTGGGATCTTTATTTTTACGCCACCTGCTTCAACTGCCCTTCTGACATATGCAGCGCATTTCCCAAGACTTCCTGGCTCAGCATGGCTATTTATGTAACTAACTGATGCACTACTATTCCACATGAATTCAGCCTTTTTATTCCGTTACACTGATGATTTTCCAGTCAGCATTTATTTTTTTAAGGTAAACTTTAAGTGTATTTTTAGGTTCAGGACCATTCCCCAGAACAACTTCAATGACAGATTTACTTTCATCTTTCATAATAGTGCTGGTTTTTATATTCAACTTCCAGGAGGGATATATATCCTGAGACTTCGTAAAATAATCTACGTCAGACTCAATCCATACTCCGCCCCAGTTACAAATGTAATTCCCTTTATGATTTTTACATTCGCGTTCCTGTGAGCATGTTTTTTTTAATTCTGATGCTGATATCGAATCATCAGAGTCGTAATTACATATCGCAGAATCGGCAATACTATTTAATAACTGATCAGAAACATATTTTTTGACCAGTATGTCATTATCTTCAGCGTCATTCTTAAGATACTCAGAGTAAAAGTCATGTAAAATATCTTCAGGTGTTATTGATTCAGCAGCAAACACTAAATGCGAACAAGCAATCAGGAATGCAGAAATAAAAACATAAAATAAGTTGTGAGTTAATGATTTCATTTTCACCCCTCAATCATTAAATGACTTACTGCTGATTTTGCTTTCCTGAGTGATATCCGTCAGGCTGAAATTGGGTGTTTCGTTGGGAAGATTTGCGCCCGAGCCTGGTACCAGATAGTTCGATGTTTTCATAATGAACTCACCAGATGAACCATGCTCAATCCCGTTCTTACTCAGTCTCAGGTAAGACCCGCCACCGTTCAGCGTCAGCGTTTCCGGGGTGCTGATAATAATTTCGTCTTTACTGCTGGTCACCGTCAGCTGCTTTTCAGAAAACAGGGCCATCGTGTTGTGTTGAGCCTGAATCTCGATGTCTCCCTGGTTGGCAACCAGCTTCGCCCCTTCTTTATGGACAAACAGACCAAGGGCTTTTTCCACCGTTACCGACAGATTTTTCATCGCCCCGATATCAAGATGTTGACCGGCATTGATCATGGTATTGCGGGTACTGCTGAGCTGAAGATGTTCACCTGAGGTAAACGCCACCCCCTGCGGAGCGCTACCCAGCAGGACCGCAGACTGGAGGTCCCTGATTTTGTCGGTCACAAAACTAATCTGGGTATTGATATCAGAGACCAGGGCTCCAGCGGCTTCAGCGGCGCTGTTCAGCGCCTGCATCTGGCCGTTGGCCTGGTTAATCTGACTTATCGCAGGTGCCATTTCCAGTACCGGTCCCTGGGCTTTGGCCTGGGCATCAGCCGTCAGGAACAGCCCTTTTGCCGCACGTACAGCACCATGTTCATCCGTTCGCAGTTCGAAACCGGCTCCGCGCTTTTCACGCTGGCCATTGACCAGGTGTCCCAGGTTCAGTTGCGTTTTGCCATATTCCGTCGCGAGCTTGATATGCTCTTCCTGGCGCTTATCCTCCATCCGCAACTTATTGTTCGCCGGGGTACGCCACACGTTTCGCGTATGGTTGTCACTGGTGACAGGGTCCGGATGTTCTGAGTCGTGCAGGGCATAGGCGATGTAGGGCCGATCCGGATCCCCGTTATCAAAAATGATGGCTACTTCCGTTCCGTCGATAAGCGGTGAGTGGAAGCCGTACGTATCACCGGCATAGGGCCTGGCCAGCCGCAGCCACACACAGGCATAACCCTGTTCAAGACTGTTACGGTCAAAGTCCAGTTTCACCCGGTAGCGCCCTTCCGGGTCGAGCCAGGAACAGGTGTCGCCTTTCTGTGTGCTTTCCACCCGGGCCGGAAGCGAGCCGGATATCACCGGGCGATTGAGCAGCGCCGGACGGTAGCAAACGGATTCGCTATACGGGATGCCTTCAAAGGTCAGGGTAAAGCTACTTTTACGTGAACCACTGGTGCGCACCGTGGTGATGACGATGCCTTCTTTTACGGTATCGGGAAGCGTTCCGTCAGTTTCCAGTACCTGACCAGGAGCCAGATGAGGACTGGAGGAATGCCCGCTGACGCGATACTGCGCGTTCAGAATGCGTTCGTGACGCAGACGGGCAAAGTATGCCCCGGTCTCCGGGCTTTCAGAGTCACCTGCTGTCAGGAAGGGTTCAGCATAATGGTACGTTTCTCCGGTGGTGATCCCTTCTTTGCTGAAAATGCTCTCGATACTGTCCTGAGGTTGTAGCGCTTCACGGTAGTTGTAGTCCCGGGTGGCCACACTTCCGCTAACCACGTTATATGCGGTCTGAATATCCCAGATGCTCTCCTGTCCGCTGTCACTCATCCCGGCCTGGTTGCGAAACGGTAGCGTGACACCAAATTCATACTGCTGCTGGCTGTCCTGGAAAATCACCACGTCCTGTTCAAGACGGCTGTCCATTTCATAGCGCCAGTAAATGCCCACTTCTGCCAGCAGACGCTGGATAAACTCAAGGTCGGTTTCCCGCCACTGGGTGATGAGCTCCCGGGAGGGGTATTCGCGGGAGAGCCGGAACTCAAAATCAGGCCCTTCCAGACCGTGTTTACGCAATACCTGTTCAACCACTTCAGTGACTGACTGATTGAGGTAGATCTCGCTCCCTTTCGTATAGCCCAGAAGGGCAATACGGGGAACGATCGTCAGCGCGTAATGGGTCTCATCATTCGAAGTAGACACGCGGCGAAAGGACTCAACCACGCCAAATACCGTCCTGACCTGCAGGGCCGGAGTTCCGTCAAACACGGGTGTCTGGAAAGTGAATGAAGCGGGCTTCAGCAGTAACGAGTCACAGGCAATATTCGCAGAAGAGCAGGTGACCGCCACGTTATAGCGCCAGGGCTGGCTGAGTGATTCAACGGCGTTGTAACGTAACACATCCAGGAAATGGTCACATTCATGCACTTCAACCCGGTACCGTGATTGCCCTAAAAGCTGATGTACCAGGCTGGTAGCCTTGTTGGAGAGGGAACTGCTCATGACGGCTCTCCTTCTGCCTGCTCCAGCAGTTTCAACAGCCAGTGCTCAGGCGTGATTTTTGTATGCGCACGGGTCTGACATAAAAAAGCCGCCCCCTCCAGTGCTCTGGCGCAATAAGGGGTAAGTCGTCGTAGCAGGAGTGCTGAATGATGTTCCATGTCGTTCCCTCTTGTTCAGGCACGCTACCGCCCCTGGCCGTCAACCGATGCCTATAAGGTTCATGCCGATAAATTGTGAGACTGCTCTGCAAAGCGTCCGTCTGACAGGCGCTGTGCGTAGCAAAAAAAGGCGGGCAGAAAGGATCTGCCCGCCAGAGTCTTATGCTGTAGTGCGTTCGTTCCAGGAATCGGAATGAATGATGTTGCCGTCTTTGTAGGCCCAGGTGATTTTTTCGTAGCGTAGTTCGACCTGCTCAAGGTGGTTATGCTTCTCGAAGGAGGCATCCTTGATGTCAGCGCCGCCATCGTCTTTCAGCCACAGATAAACTGGGATTGCCATGTTTACTTCTCCATTTCTTTAGTTGAAACGTCACGTACATCCTGTGACGTGTGTTACGCGCCAGGCAGACGACAGGCGTCAGCCTGGGGTACCAGACTGATCTCGACACGGCGGTTATGCGCACGGCCATCAGGCGTGTCGTTTGATGCAACCGGTCGGCTGTCACCGTAACCCTGCACGTCAATGCAACTTTCCGGTACGTCCCAGGTATCACGCATCCAGTCACGAACGGCCTCCGCTCGTTGTAAAGACAGGGTCTGGTTGAGCTGAACGCTGCCGGTATTGTCTGTGTGGCCACTGACCACGATGAGCCAGCCTGGTCTGGCTTTGATCCCCGCCAGTGCATTGACGAGTATTTTGGTAGAACCGTCTTTGAGTGCCGATTTGCCGGAATCAAACAGCGACATGCCGTCGAGACGAACAATTTTCGGTACTGGTTTTGGTTTAGATGCTGGTTTTGGTTTAGGTGTTGGTTTTGGTTTAGGTGTTGGTGGTGGAGTCCAGGTATCGATAGCCTGTTGCAAGGCCAGCCACAGGCGTAGCCCCGGGTAATAGCCCAGGCTGTAACGCAAAGGTTCTCCCTGACGCTGCCAGCGTTCAAGCAGGAATGTATCCTGCTTCAGGGCGACCAGTGATTCTGCTTTAGGGCGATAGTGGTTCATCGGGATTGCATTCCAGCGCTGCAAATCGGTGCTCACCTGACAGATCAGGTCACGGTTATTGAGCGCAGAAATACCCAATGCGGTCAGAGCACACACCCACATCAGCAGGACCAGGCGACGGGTACGGTGCCCCCCCTGCACCGTTGATGCAAAAGGTGCCAGCAGCGGCAGAACCGCATCCGGGAATAAACTTTCCGGATCTGTTTGCCCAGGCTTTCGGGAAAACTGCAAACAGGTGCGGGAATATAGCCAGTCGGCCCAGACTGACTGGGTTTCGGGAAGGACGGTACCGAGGCGCAGTGCCACGGAAAACGCTCGTTCGGGCGGGGTTAACCGATCAGGTTTCTCAAGCTCATCAGTCAGGGTTTTACGGATAAATGAAAATGCCTGACTGATCACGGGTAGCGCCGTAATATTGTCATTAGCCTGCAACCAGTCGATGAAAGCCTGCGGCGAATCATTTACCGGACATACAATCGGTTTGTCACCACGAACGATTATCCACGGAGTCTCAGGTCCGGAGAATTCGGCACTCACCACAACCGGTAGAGTAAAACCCGTCAGAGTTTTGATTTGTTTACTCTGCTGGCGGAGCGTCTTTAATGTGGAGCGCAGAACAGCTTCATCCTGATGATGGTCTGGCAGGCAACGGTACATAACCGAAAGCTGACCGACCTGGCGTGGGAACTGCGTCTGTATGCTGCGGACAACATCCGTTAACCGGCTGACGTCATCGGCCCGGAGCCACCAACCCTGAGCTGTTTTACGCAGAGGACTCCCCTGAAACAGCGCACCCAGCCCGTCACCGCATACCAGTACAACGGGGCCCTGGGTGTCGAGTAGTGGCAGGTCAGCAGCTGAAACGGAGGTGTCGGATACCGACTGCTCCCGGCTGCAGTTATTAAAAACAGTCCAGTCTGCCAGCAGGAGGATCAGCACCGTGGTCAGGCCTTTAAACACGTTCCCTGTTGGGATGAAATACCAGAGCAACCACAGCAATGTGGCAACAGCTGCAAAGGTGTGCAGGGCAACCGGAATAATGACTGATCTACGCATTAGTTACGTAGCTCCGGTATTTGTGCTGACAAGAGTGCCTGGAGCCACAGATGACCGCCCCACCAGATAACACCGGTAAGGATGATGGCAAGCGCTATCCAGAACCAGACTGAACGCATCAGACTCCAGCGATGTTTCCCCATCCGGTGAACAATCAGTGACAGGCCTGCATCAGGCGGAGAGCATCGCTCAGACAGGGCTTTGACGACTTCATCCCGCTGCGACTGACTGACCGCCTTCAATCCGTACACCCCCTGAAAACCCAGTGCAATTACCCGGTGATAACACGTCAAAACGGCCGGGTTCGGTGAGGGCTGACGCAGGACCTCTGCAATGCTATCCCACAGAGCCTCACCTGCTCGAAGTGATCCGAAAAATCGTGCCTGAAGCGGGACTTTACGCCATGCCACCTGGCCCTCATCAACTTTCGGCTCTTCTCCTTCCTCACACTTTTCAGGCTTACGGCTCATCACCGCCTCGTCCAGCAAGGCACATTGTGCGTAGGAAATATGCCCGACACTGTCCTCGTCATAACCGGCACGCACCAGCGCTTCCCGCACACTTTCAACCTGTTTAACGCACTTGTTGTAAAGCGCACTACCATTGAGCGTGACGGCGCCTTTCTTCAGCATGGTGACGGTGAGCCAGGTCTCTGCCATCAGCTGGTCGATATCGATATCCTGTTTCATGAGCGCAATACCGCAAACAGTTCAAGTTCCAGTGCGCCAAGCATTTCAGGCACGTAGAACATACACACGCCCTGCTCCTGCATTTCATGCGCAGCGGGGCTTTCCATATCAAGCGCGAAGTACTGGTTTTCCATGCGTACAGGCAAAGCCGCCGGGACCCTGCTGACAGGGATCAGAGGGATCCCCTTGAGTGCAACACCATAGATCTCATTGACGTCATCAGGTGAACCCGCCTGACAAAGTGCCGGGAATTTATCGGCAACCTGCCAGGCCGGTATGTCTGAGCGAACAGAGAGGTAGAGGTCTGCCTCTTCGCGCAGACGAATATCGTGAAGGTTTGCTTTCCAGGTTTGGCCATCCGGACGGGACATTTCCAGAGCAATGACCCTGGATGGCAGACTTGCCTCAAGCAACCCCGAGATCAGGTCAAACAGCGGAGGAAACGTATTGGCGGGATCCTCGTGGTCATATCCCGGTATGGCGTCGAGATCATGGTCCAGGGAAAAGGTCAGCATGCTTCCTGCCAGGCGTGCAAGCTCAGCCCACACCTGTTCAGGCGGACGGGAAGGAAAATGTTCGTATTCCGTCAGCACCCCGGCGTGGGAATTTAGCGCATTCAGCAACCAGAAAAGGGAAACATCGGCGACGGCAAAATCGGCAAGTCTCTCGTTGCTCTCACGACGCATTGTCATCAGACGCTGGCGTCGGGAACGTAACTGGCGATTTAACAGCGCCAGACGTTCGCGAAGAACCGGGCTTGCCGAAAATGACGCAACGGGAGGGATGAAAGACGGGTCCAGTAGCCACGCATTATGTCCGTCCCGGATTAGCCTTGCTACAGGGCAGACTTTCCAGGAATCATTACTTTCATGGGCAAACCGGATGGAGAAATTGAACCGGGCAACTGCCATTGATTCTTCTTCAGGCCCAAATGCATCCGGCAACGTCACCCATTCTTCGCGATAGCGAAGCGGTCGATCCGGGAAGATGCCTTCCTGCTCAACGTTGGCAACACCCGGCTGCATATGAGGCAGTGCGATAACGACAGTTACTGCATCAAGACCTGCCAGCTGACTGGCATCTAACTCACGCGGCGCCGGAGGCAGATCGCTTCTTTGCGCATCAATCAGCGTTCCATCTTCCAGCCAGAGACGTAACTGCGTAATCTGGATCAGACCCGATGAAAGAAGACTGTCGTTAAACTCAATCTTTTCCACACCCCAGGGGAATGCAGATGCCAGTGCGGTTGCACCGGCGCTGCGAAAAGACTCCCATTCTGCCTGCTGCTGGAACTGCTGAGGGGACAGTAAAGCCCCCTCGTTCCACAATGGACGATAAATTTTCATCTCTGCGCCTGCCTTATGCTTTTGCTTTCGGCATCTGAGATACCCGCGACAGATTGACGTCCATACCCTCTCAGGGGGTTAGCAACATCAATACTGATCTCTGGGTTAAGCTCGGATAGAACGCTATTAAAGTTGTGTTTTGAAATAGTTAACTTGCTGCGTTCAGAAAGCGGGAGAGTTTCTTTGCCGTTGCTGAAATTTCCCACCGCGAGAAGTTTTAAGGGCAACTCTACTTTCTTTTGGGCAGAACCCGTGTGCAGGTCAGGCTGGATGTTGACGCGTGCTTTTGGCACTTCATTCTGGAAGCTGGAATCTGCCATATCATTCCCTTTGTTGGGCAGTGGTGATAGTTACCACGAGGTATCTTTACAAAGCGATGATAGAACGTTTTGCTAAAAAATATCAACTTTGCAGATCGAAAATCTATAATTGTAATTTTATTAAGAATTTTCATCTACTCTGTAACAGAGCGCATCTCTAAGTATTGGGGTAAAGGTTTTTTTGTTCACTCCTTATGTCGTCATTTACAGAGGGATTAACTATAAGTAGGTGCCTTGGCGGTTGAATGTTTCATATGTGACTTTTTATTGGTTAAGATCAATGCAATGAGTGTGATGACTGCCTGGTGCGGATGTGTGCCTTTGCACTGATAACTCGCTGTAACAGTTACATTTTTTGTTACATGTCGTTGTGATAAAAAATTCGAAAGCGGACTTATAGGAAAAACATTGTAAGTAATGGAGGGTATTTCGTTTTAAAAACTATCTGATTTGTATGACGTTGAATAAGTTACGGGTTATGTGGCAGGTTTCAGCATCAAAATCGTTGTTTCTCAACCGGTCGTTTACGAAACCGCGCCCGTGGTTACTGGGCGCGGAAAAATCCAGGTTTCCGGTGAAAAAAACTATACGGCATTTCTTAGGGGGTCTTGACTCAATCGGATAACCTAAATGCGATGACCACTGACTTTAAATCAGGCCCTTACAAATCAGGAGTGGTTAAATAATGCGCTTAACGTACAAAATTTTCCATTTCCCAAACCGACCCCACATACGGCTCGCGAGTCCTGCGGACAGTGTCTGTTATGATGATGGATGCAGGGCTACCTGCGGCAAACTCCGATTCAGCCATGAAGCACACTATACCGGGTGCGCACTTTCACTGGATCCACTACACAGGGTACAGCTTTCACTTCAGTATCATCACGTTATCAGAGCCGATCATCATTCACGATACACTGTACCAGGTAAAGTTTCCTAACCGTGCCGTCATGCTATCAGGTATGGTGGCAATAACGTGATCCACTATACCGGGTGAGGATCACATTCTTGGCTAAAATACACACAAGACACCCAGAAAAGGCAGAAGAAAATGGACTGCATCGGGGTAATGGGGCTGATGCCACCCGGTGTAGTGGAGATACACTATACCAGGTAAATCAAAGCGAGAGGAGAAGGATATCCACTATACCGGGTAACACAGGCAACTACGTTATCAGGCATCGATTATGGCTTCATGTTTCTCTTCAGAATATTCAGCACGTAATCGACGTTTTCTTTGTCTATGGAGTATTCCAGAAAACCGCTCTCTTTAAGCTGGCCCAGTGCTTTTTTAACCATGGCATTCTGGTTTCCAAGGTGTGAGGACAGTTGCAACCGTTCACGCTCGACGAGATTGCAGAGGCTCGGCACTATATGGAGGCCAATGGTCAGGTAGGCAAAATAGTTATGGTCGTAGAGTAATTCTTACCGCAGTATTTTATTAATGATTTTGCTATAGCCTGGAAGATATCCGGGCTTTTTTATTATCCAGTGCGCCTTATATCCCCGTCATTCAGGGCGGGGATATAAGGCGCGGTTTTTCACCTAACCAGGTGTTTGCTGTTGTTCAATGTATTGGCGGATGACGGATATTGGCGCACCTCCGCAGCTACTGGCAAAATAACTGGGACTCCACAAAACGCCTTTGTGGTAATACCTGACTGCAATATCTGGTCGATCTCGTCGCAGTAATCTACTCGATACGCCTTTGAGGCTGTTTACCAGACTGGATATCGCCAGTTTGGGTGGATAGTTAATTAACAAATGGACGTGATCTGGTTCGCCATCCATTTCAACCAGTTCAGCTTCAAAATCAGCACATACATTTGAAAAGTAAGTGCGTAGTTTTTCTGTCGCGTCATAGTCAAAAATCTGACGTCGGTATTTGGTGACAAAGACCAGGTGAACCTGCATCAGGAAAACACAGTCCTTCCGCGTCGGATATCGGTTTCTTTTTTCATAGACCAACGTATGATTTTCCCTATGAAACGACTACAAGCATTTAAATTCCAGTTAAGACCCGGTGGTCAACAGGAGCGTGAAATGAGGTGCTTCGCAGGCGCATGTCGTTTCGTTTTCAATCATGCTCTGGCACGTCAGAATGAGAATCATGAGGCCGGTAATAAATATATCCCTTACGCGAAAATGGCTTCCTGGTTGGTTGAGTGGAAAAATGCCACTGAAACGCAATGGCTTAAAGATTCACCCTCACAGCCATTGCAACAGTCACTGAAAGACCTTGAGCGGGCTTACAAAAACTTCTTCCAGAATCGGGCTGCTTTTCCCCGATTCAAAAAGCGGGGACAGAATGATGCATTCCGCTACCCGCAGGGCGTTAAGCTCGATCAGGAAAACAGCCGTATTTTTCTGCCGAAACTTGGCTGGATGCGCTACCGGAATAGCCGTCAGGTCACGAGCGTTGTGAAAAATGTCACTGTCAGCCAGTCCTGCGGTAAGTGGTACATCAGTATTCAGACAGAAAGTGAAGTATCAACTCCGGTTCACCCTTCAGCATCAATGGTCGGGCTGGATGCTGGCGTGGCTAAACTCGCCACGCTGTCAGATGGCACAGTCTTTGAGCCTGTAAACAGTTTTCAGAAAAACCAGAAGAAGCTGGCGAGACTTCAGCGACAGTTAAGCCGCAAGGTCAAATTCAGCAATAACTGGCAGAAGCAGAAACGCAAAATACAGCGACTGCATTCCCGTATCGCAAATATCCGCAGGGACTACCTTCACAAAGTCACAACGACCGTCAGCAAAAACCACGCAATGATAGTCATTGAGGATTTGAAGGTCAGCAACATGTCAAAGTCAGCCGCGGGTACGGTCAGCCAGCCGGGGCGCAATGTCCGGGCAAAATCAGGTTTAAACCGTTCGATACTGGATCAGGGCTGGTATGAAATGCGCCGCCAGCTTGAGTACAAAGAGCTCTGGCGTGGCGGTCAGGTGCTTGCGGTTCCGCCAGCGTACACAAGC
>NZ_RHJO01000039.1:0-1702 GCF_004211985.1 Escherichia sp. E10V10
GTGTGGGCACTCGAAGATACGGATTCTTAACGTCGCAAGACGATAAATGAATACCAAGTCTCAAGAGTGAACACGTAATTCATTACGAAGTTTAATTCTTTGAGCATCAAACTTTTAAATTGAAGAGTTTGATCATGGCTCAGATTGAACGCTGGCGGCAGGCCTAACACATGCAAGTCGAACGGTAACAGGAAACAGCTTGCTGTTTCGCTGACGAGTGGCGGACGGGTGAGTAATGTCTGGGAAACTGCCTGATGGAGGGGGATAACTACTGGAAACGGTAGCTAATACCGCATAACGTCGCAAGACCAAAGAGGGGGACCTTCGGGCCTCTTGCCATCGGATGTGCCCAGATGGGATTAGCTAGTAGGTGGGGTAACGGCTCACCTAGGCGACGATCCCTAGCTGGTCTGAGAGGATGACCAGCCACACTGGAACTGAGACACGGTCCAGACTCCTACGGGAGGCAGCAGTGGGGAATATTGCACAATGGGCGCAAGCCTGATGCAGCCATGCCGCGTGTATGAAGAAGGCCTTCGGGTTGTAAAGTACTTTCAGCGGGGAGGAAGGGAGTAAAGTTAATACCTTTGCTCATTGACGTTACCCGCAGAAGAAGCACCGGCTAACTCCGTGCCAGCAGCCGCGGTAATACGGAGGGTGCAAGCGTTAATCGGAATTACTGGGCGTAAAGCGCACGCAGGCGGTTTGTTAAGTCAGATGTGAAATCCCCGGGCTCAACCTGGGAACTGCATCTGATACTGGCAAGCTTGAGTCTCGTAGAGGGGGGTAGAATTCCAGGTGTAGCGGTGAAATGCGTAGAGATCTGGAGGAATACCGGTGGCGAAGGCGGCCCCCTGGACGAAGACTGACGCTCAGGTGCGAAAGCGTGGGGAGCAAACAGGATTAGATACCCTGGTAGTCCACGCCGTAAACGATGTCGACTTGGAGGTTGTGCCCTTGAGGCGTGGCTTCCGGAGCTAACGCGTTAAGTCGACCGCCTGGGGAGTACGGCCGCAAGGTTAAAACTCAAATGAATTGACGGGGGCCCGCACAAGCGGTGGAGCATGTGGTTTAATTCGATGCAACGCGAAGAACCTTACCTGGTCTTGACATCCACGGAAGTTTTCAGAGATGAGAATGTGCCTTCGGGAACCGTGAGACAGGTGCTGCATGGCTGTCGTCAGCTCGTGTTGTGAAATGTTGGGTTAAGTCCCGCAACGAGCGCAACCCTTATCCTTTGTTGCCAGCGGTCCGGCCGGGAACTCAAAGGAGACTGCCAGTGATAAACTGGAGGAAGGTGGGGATGACGTCAAGTCATCATGGCCCTTACGACCAGGGCTACACACGTGCTACAATGGCGCATACAAAGAGAAGCGACCTCGCGAGAGCAAGCGGACCTCATAAAGTGCGTCGTAGTCCGGATTGGAGTCTGCAACTCGACTCCATGAAGTCGGAATCGCTAGTAATCGTGGATCAGAATGCCACGGTGAATACGTTCCCGGGCCTTGTACACACCGCCCGTCACACCATGGGAGTGGGTTGCAAAAGAAGTAGGTAGCTTAACCTTCGGGAGGGCGCTTACCACTTTGTGATTCATGACTGGGGTGAAGTCGTAACAAGGTAACCGTAGGGGAACCTGCGGTTGGATCACCTCCTTACCTTAAAGAAGCGTACTTTGTAGTGCTCACACAGATTGTCTGAT
>NZ_RHJO01000040.1:0-6610 GCF_004211985.1 Escherichia sp. E10V10
ACGAAAAGAAACGTGCTGATGAGGCTGTACGAAATGCTGAATCAGCAACTGCCATTACCAATAACGTCCTGCAATCACTACAAATCGTCAATACAGTTCTGGAGGCTAACCAGCATGCAAAACAGCAGATCGCACTGGAGTCACAGAGAACCCAGGAAGATATCAAAGTGGCTGTTACGGATGATGATTGTGCTTCACGTCATGTGCCTGCTGCCGCTGCTGACCGGTTGCGGAAATTCGCGGACGGTTTACGTGAGCGCTCCGGTGGCACCACTGCCAGCCAGCCTGACTTCTGATACTCCTGTACCGTTTATACCTAATCCGCTGACGTATGGTGCTAGTCTGGAGTTGAATGTGAGTCTGTTGTCTGCGCTGGCTAACTGCAATCGAGATAAAGCTGACATTCGTAAAATAGATTCAGAGAGAACTAACCATTAAGCAATAAAATTGACAGTTTAATCAGTTGTCAAATGAATATACGTTAAAGGTATATGTCGACATAATTTCACCAATTACCTCAATACATACACTTTTTTTATGAAAATTACTGGGAAATGAACTTAGCTCCTCAAGATATTGCACATAAGTGCTGATATCACTTGCATCACGTTCAAGGAATTTCACTTGACCAAAAGAAGGAGTTTTAATTCTGGTTCTTTGCTGGATTATATGGATAAAGTGTGTAGTTGGTGAAACTATTACTCTTGAAATATCGGAAGTGATATCTTCTTGAACCTGCCGATAAAGCAAATCTTTTGGGTAATGATGTTTTATCTCGATGGTTGCAACATTGCCATTATGTTCAGGCGTCAATATCGACTGGTTATAAAGTGATATGTCAACAGCGCCGATACCGAGTTTTGGATGCTCACTTAAAGCAGTTAGTGTGCTGATTTGATTGATTATAACAACTAACTCATCACGTATTTGTGTTTCATGTTTGCGATTGTAGAAGTAGCAATTCAGTTCATTTAACTTTTTATGCATCCTATCGTGACTAATTGCTTCGATCAGTAAATCCTGAATCATACTTTTCTCTGAGTAATCCGAATGGTTGTACGTGACAGTATTGTGCTGGCACGCCATCAATATGTAAAGATATTGTTATATAATAGCGAGATGGCGAAGTATAATTGATAAAAAACTGTACAGCCCTGATTGAATGTAATTTGCTATAATCACCTCTAAAATAAAGTGAGGTGTAAATGGACGCTACTTATATTGCTTATGAAACTCTTGTAGCTAACAGAGATGCTGCATTTTGGGCTAAATTTTCTGCTCTTGTGAGTCTGGCGAGTATTGGAGTTACTTTGTTCGCAGGGATTGTGGGTTTTCTCGCATTAGGGCAATGGAAAAAACAGTATAATGAAGACAAAAAATTGAAATTGATGGATGCTATCATTGAGTATAATAATACTTTGATTTCTATGCCAAAGAATTTAGAAAATGATGAAGGTTATGTTAATAGAAAGTTGATTATCAGAGCCTTTAATGAATTGCAATCTAGGTGCAATATTTATCTATCATCTAACTCAAATGATGATATTTCTAAAACCATGGATAATTTACGAGAACTTCAAATGGCTTTCTTGGCCGGAAAGGGTTTTAAATCAGAATTGGCCTTGCTTGCAGGGAAAATGTTATATATAGATTTAAAATGAAATAGATTGTCTGGATATTCCATATTATTAATGCTGGTTGAACTAATTATCTTTTTTGATGATTAGTTCTCCGGTATTTTTATTTGCGAAGTTATAGATAGAACTATAGTAATAATTTAAGAGGTGATTGGATGCCCCCACGAACCCCAAAAGCCTGCCGTGTTCGCGGCTGCCGCTCTACAACCACGGACCCTTCAGGCTACTGCGAAAGCCACAAAAGCGAAGGCTGGAAGCAATACAAACCTGGACAATCCCGTCATCAGCGCGGTTATGGTTCTAAGTGGGATGTTATCCGTGTGCGTGTGCTGCAACGTGACAAAGGCCTGTGTCAGTTATGTCTGCGTGCTGGTGTGGCGCGTGAAGCGAAAACCGTTGACCACATCATCCCTAAAGCACATGGTGGCACTGATGCCGACAGTAATATGCAGAGTCTGTGCTGGCCGTGCCATAAGGCGAAGACGGCCCGTGAACGGCTTAAGTGATAATAACTCTCAACTGTCTGAGGGGAGGGGCGGGTCAAATCTCTGTGACCTGACGTCTTCCGGACTGCCCGCCCCATCGTTTTTTTATACCCGCGAAAAATGAAATTTAACCAGGAGTGCCGCATATGGCTGGAACGGCGGGGCGTTCCGGGCGTCGCCCCAAGCCAACGGCGCGCAAGGCGCTGGCCGGAAACCCCGGCAAGCGAGCCCTGAACAAAGATGAACCCGTTTTTACGCCCATCAAAGGTGTTGAGCCACCGGAGTGGTTCGCTGAAGAAGAGCTTCCTCTCGCCACGATCATGTGGCAACTGACAACCAAAGAACTCTGCGGTCAGGGCCTGCTGTGCGTGACTGACCTCGCAGTGCTTGAGCGGTGGTGCGTGGCCTATGAGTTCTGGCGACGTGCCGTGAAAAATATTGCCAGACAGGGCAACACCATCACCGGTGCAATGGGCGGCATGGTCAAAAATCCGGAGCTGACCGCCAAAAAAGAACAGGAGTCCGAGATGAGCAGTACGGGGGCAATGCTCGGACTCGACCCCAGCAGCCGCCAGCGTCTGATTGGCCTGGCGGGGAAGAAGAAAGCCACTAACCCGTTTCTGAAAATTATCGAGTCATGAGCCGGAAATCTTACCCCAACGTAAATGCTGCCAATCAGTATGCCCGGGATGTCGTGCGCGGAAAGATTGTGGCCTGCCAGTTTGTGATTCAGGCCTGCCAGCGCCATCTTGACGACCTGATGGCGGAAAAAAGTAAGTCGTTTCGTTACCGCTTCGACAAGGATCTGGCTGAACGGGCCGCCAAATTTATTCAGCTGTTGCCGCACACCAAGGGTGAGTGGGCATTTAAACGGATGCCCATCACGCTGGAGCCGTGGCAGCTCTTTGTGATCTGCTGCGCGTTTGGCTGGGTCAATAAAGGCTCCCGGCTGCGCCGCTTCCGGGAGGTGTATACCGAAATCCCCCGTAAGAACGGCAAATCGGCAATCTCTGCCGGTGTTGCCCTGTATTGTTTTGCCTGTGATAACGAGTTTGGCGCGGAAGTGTATTCCGGTGCCACGACAGAGAAACAGGCGTGGGAAGTCTTTCGCCCGGCGCGACTGATGTGTAAACGCACACCCATGCTGACGGAAGCGTTCGGGATTGAGGTTAACGCCTCAAACATGAACCGTCCGGAGGATGGGGCGCGGTTTGAACCGCTGATTGGTAACCCCGGTGATGGTTCATCACCCCACTGTGCGGTGGTGGATGAATATCACGAGCACGCCACAGATGCGCTTTACACCACGATGCTTACCGGGATGGGGGCGCGACGTCAGCCACTGATGTGGGCTATCACTACCGCCGGGTACAACATTGAGGGGCCGTGCTACGACAAACGGCGGGAAGTCATCGAGATGCTCAACGGCTCGGTGCCTAACGATGAACTGTTCGGGATCATCTATACCGTTGATGAAGGTGACGACTGGACCGACCCGCAGGTGCTGGAAAAAGCCAATCCAAATATTGGCGTGTCGGTTTATCGCGAATTTTTGTTAAGTCAGCAGCAGCGTGCGAAAAATAACGCCCGTCTGGCAAACGTCTTTAAAACAAAACACCTCAATATCTGGGTGTCGGCGCGTTCGGCGTATTTCAACCTGGTGAGCTGGCAGAGCTGCGAGGATAAATCACTGACCCTTGAGCAGTTCGAGGGGCAGCCGTGCATTCTGGCCTTTGACCTGGCGCGTAAGCTGGATATGAACAGCATGGCGCGACTTTATACCCGCGAGATTGACGGTAAAACGCATTACTACAGTGTGGCCCCGCGTTTCTGGGTACCGTATGACACGGTGTACAGCGTCGAGAAAAATGAAGATCGACGGACAGCCGAACGCTTTCAGAAATGGGTGGAAATGGGCGTTCTGACCGTTACCGATGGTGCGGAGGTGGATTATCGCTACATCCTCGAGGAGGCCAAAGCGGCGAACAAAATCAGCCCGGTCAGCGAGTCACCCATCGACCCCTTCGGGGCGACCGGGCTCTCACATGACCTTGCTGATGAAGACCTGAACCCCATCACTATCATTCAGAACTACACCAACATGTCCGACCCGATGAAAGAGCTGGAAGCGGCAATTGAATCGGGGCGCTTTCATCATGATGGCAATCCCATCATGACCTGGTGTATTGGCAACGTGGTCGGCAAAACCATTCCGGGTAACGATGATGTGGTGAAGCCCGTCAAAGAGCAGGCGGAAAACAAAATTGACGGTGCAGTTGCGCTGATTATGGCGGTTGGCAGAGCCATGCTGTACGAGAAAGAAGACACGCTGTCTGACCACATTGAGTCCTATGGGATCCGCTCGCTTTAACTGAGGTAATTATGATCATGCTGATTCTCGCGCCTCTGGTGGGCGTGCTGGGGGCGCTTTTGCTGGCGTATGGTGCCTGGCTGATTTATCCCCCGGCGGGGTTTGTTGTTGCCGGGGCGTTGTGCCTGTTCTGGTCGTGGCTGGTGGCGCGATATCTCGACCGTACACAGCCGTCTGTCGGCGGAGGTAAATAGTGTTCTTTTCGGGATTATTTCAACGAAAAAGTGACGCACCGGTGACCACGCCAGCAGAGCTGGCGGATGCCATCGGGTTGTCCTACGACACCTATACCGGAAAGCAGATCAGCAGTCAGCGGGCCATGCGACTGACGGCGGTTTTTTCCTGCGTCAGGGTGCTGGCAGAGTCGGTCGGGATGTTGCCCTGCAACCTGTATCACCTGAACGGCAACCTGAAACAGAGAGCCACCGGCGAACGTCTGCATAAGCTGATTTCCACGCATCCCAATGGCTATATGACGCCGCAGGAGTTCTGGGAGCTGGTGGTCACCTGTCTGTGCCTGCGGGGAAACTTTTACGCCTACAAAGTGAAAGCATTTGGCGAAGTGGCTGAACTGCTACCCGTCGATCCCGGCTGTGTGGTACCGAAGCTTAACAGTAGCTGGGAGCCGGTCTATCAGGTCACATTCCCGGACGGCTCCACGGATGTGCTGAGCCAGGAAGATATCTGGCATGTGCGCACGCTGACGCTGGACGGACTGGTGGGGCTGAATCCCATCGCCTATGCCCGCGAGGCAATATCGCTGGCGGCAGCGACCGAAGAGCACGGGGCCAGACTGTTCAGCAATGGTGCGGTGACGTCGGGTGTGTTGCGTACAGAGCAGACGCTGTCAGATCAGGCTTACGAGCGCCTGAAGAAAGATTTTGAGGAGCGTCACACCGGGCTTGGCAATGCTCACCGCCCGATGATCCTTGAGATGGGGCTGGACTGGAAGTCGATGGCGCTGAACGCCGAGGACAGCCAGTTCCTGGAAACCCGCAAGTTTCAGCTTGAAGAAATCTGTCGTCTGTTCCGGGTGCCATTGCACATGGTGCAGAACACCGATCGCGCCACCTTCAACAATATCGAAGAGCTGGGGCTGGGATTTATCAACTATTCACTGGTGCCGTATCTGACCCGCATTGAGCAGCGGATCAACACCGGACTGGTACGAAAAAGTAAGCAGGGCGTTTATTACGCCAAATTTAACGCCGGGGCCTTACTGCGCGGGGATATGAAGTCCCGTTTTGAAGCCTACGCTACCGGGATCAATTGGGGAATTTACTCTCCCAATGACTGCCGCGACCTGGAAGATATGAATCCGCGTCCCGGTGGTGATGTCTATCTCACACCGATGAACATGACCACGAAACCCTCCGATGGCAGTAAAGCCGGTAAGCAGAAGGATAACGCCAATGCAGACGAAACAACGTCTTGATGTACCGCTGAGTCTGAAATCTGTCAGTGACTCCGGTGAGTTTGAAGGGTATGGCTCCGTCTTTGGTGTAAAGGACAGCCACGATGATGTGGTGATGTCAGGGGCATTTGCCGCTTCCCTGCGGGCGTGGAGTGACAGAAAAGCGTTACCTGCGCTGCTCTGGCAGCACCGCATGGATGAGCCCATCGGTGTTTACACCGAAATGAAGGAAGACGATGTCGGGCTTTACGTCAGGGGGCGGTTGCTCATTGATGATGATCCCCTGGCAAAACGCGCACATGCACACATGAAGGCCGGTTCGTTAACCGGCCTTTCTATTGGGTACGTCCTGAAAGACTGGGAATACGACCGGAGCAAAGAAGCCTTTCTGCTGAAAGAAATCGACCTCTGGGAAGTCAGTCTGGTGACATTCCCGTCTAACGACGAGGCGCGGATCAGCGACGTCAAGAACGCACTGGCCCGCGGGGAAATCCCCGAACAGAAAAAAATCGAAAGAGTCCTGCGTGATGTCGGACTCTCCCGTACCCAGGCCAAAGCATTCATGGCCGGGGGCTATGGCGCACTGTCCCTGCGCGACGCTGAGGATGTGGGCTCTGCACTGAATGCACTGAAAAATCTGAACTTCTAATCAGGAGAAATACGATGGCGGTTGATATTAAAGATGTCGAACAGGTCGCGCAGG
>NZ_RHJO01000005.1:0-266296 GCF_004211985.1 Escherichia sp. E10V10
AAAATAATTTTCCGAATGCGCAACATTCAACCAAATCAGCCTGAAACTGCCAGTTTTTCGAGCGTTTTGAAGCCGTAACGCTGTAAAACGGGTAATAACTGTTCAGCTTCTGGCGTCATGGCCATGCAAAAGGCAATGTTCGCATCGGCAGATTTTGCCTCAGGAGCTTCATGTTCCAGCAGCCAGGCCGTTCGGCGGGCAATCGCTGCGCCAGAATCCACCAACCGGGTTCCCTCTGGCAGCACCTTTAACAGTTCTTCTTGTAGTAGAGGAAAATGGGTGCAACCCAGAACAACGGTATCTGGCGGCTCTTTCATTCTTAACCACGGGCGCAGGATACGTTTTAGCGCATCCAGAGAGATTTCTTCGCCATGCAACTTCGCTTCAGCCAGCTCAACCATTTCTGCCGAGCCCAGCATCTCTATCTGACATTCATTAGCGAAACGCGCGATTAGCTCGTGGGTATAAGAACGTTTTACCGTACCACGAGTTGCCAGCAATCCGACAATGCCATTAGCTGTCAGGCGTGCCGCTGGCTTAATTGCCGGAACGACACCGACAACCGGGAACGCAAACTTTTCGCGTAATGCAGGAAGTGAGACGGTACTGGCGGTGTTGCAAGCGACCACAGCCAGCGCAAGGGGATAACGCTCTTGCACTGCGGTGACAATTTCCACCACACGCTCAACAATAAACTCTTCGCTTTTTTCGCCATACGGGAAAGCGACGTTATCGAAAGCATAAATGTAATGGAGATCCGGTAAGAGATGCCGGATCTCGTCATAGACCGACAACCCACCGACGCCGGAGTCAAACACCAGCACGGTGGGACGTGGTTCAGAAGGTGTAGCTGCCAGACAAGGTGTATTCCCGTCCTGCAGTTTGGTAGCCATAGACTGTCTCATAATCTTTGTCGAACAGGTTGGCTATTTTACCACGAACTGTCAGGTGAGAGGTGACCGGATATGCAACCGCAAGATCCCACAAGCTCACACCGCCCATTTTAACGGTTTGATAAGGATAAGATGAGTAATCCTTATCATAGCGAGAGCCTAAATACTGATAAGTAATCCCCCAGTCGAAGTCATACAGCTGCCAATCGAGCTGGTATTTCACCTGCTGTTTAGCACGGCGTAACAACGGCGTGTCAGTAATCGCGTTACGGGCATCAACATAATCGTAACTCACAGTATGCGTCAGTGGTCCGGTATCAAAATTGGCGGTCGCCTCGACACCTTTAATCCGCGCTTTCCCTTCGTTGTAATATTTCAGGATATGGTCGTCATAATCGATTAAGTCACTAACGTCGTTACGATATCCGGAAATACGCCAGTTCACTCCTGCTGTTAAACCTTCAAACGCGCCTTCCCACTGTTTGCTTTTCTCAGGGTCCAGATCCGGATTACCGTAGAAGCCGTACAGTTGTCCAAGATTTGGTGCCTTATAAGATGTCCCATAGGAAGCGATAAAACGATAACCTTCGATGAACTCCCATCCGACGCTGGTTTGCCAGGTTCCATGACGACCAAACTGTGAGTTATCGTCGCTGCGTGCTGCGCCTTCAAAGGTAAAATCGCCAACTTGTTGCAGCCCGGTCAGATAGATGCCGGTATTACGTTGATCATATCCATCCTCAACGTAACCTGTACCCGGCGTCGTAGTCTGTTTCTGCCAGTCGACACCCGCGCCAATACTACCGTGACCAACGATGACATTGTTTGCCCACTGGACGGTGTATTGCTTCATCTCATCGAGCGTCGCCGACGAATCATAACGACCATAATGCGGATCGTAGTTGTAATCTTTGCTATGGCTATAGCTAGTAATGAGTTGTGATTTAATCAGTTCGCCGTTATAGCGCAGCCCGGCGTCCCAACTTTGACTATAGAGTTTACGGGTATCGACCAATGGTGAACCCGGAGAATAATACGCGTCATAATTGGTCCGATTATCATAGCCATAGCCACGTACAAAGCCGCTCCAGGCATCGGTAAAATTATGTTCCAGCGCACCATAAAGCGTTTTACTTAAGAAACCATCGTTATCAGGCTGCGCTTGCATTCCTGTATTGCCGTAAGCGACAACATCATAACCATGGGTATAAGCGTAATCGCCCAACAGAGTTACCCGTGTCTTATCCCCCAGTTGTTGCTGCGTAGAGACATCATAGTTCTGATAACTATGGCTTCCCCACCCCGCTGAAATTTCCGTTCCAGGTTCATCGCGCGTCGTGATGATATTCACCACCCCGCCTATTGCATCAGAACCATAAACGGCGGAACGCGGCCCACGGATATATTCGACACGCTGAACAAGTGCAATGGGGAATTGACTAAGATCGGCTGAACCACTCACCCCTGCCAGATTCAGGCGTACGCCATCAATTAACACCAACACATGACTGGCATTTGTGCCACGAATAAAAATAGAAGAAAGCTGACCTGAACCGCCGTTTTGGGTGATATCCACGCCAGGGAGACGGCGCAGCACATCATTGACCGAAGTCGACTGCCAGCGGTCGATATCCTGACGCGTCACAACAGTAGTTGGCGCAAGCACAGTGCTGCGCGGTTGTTCAAAACGGTTAGCAGTAACGACGAGAGTATCCGGGCTGGTATCCTGTGCCCAAGCGGAAAAGGCTGTGACAGAACACGCCGTCAGCAGCGAAGCTTTTTTAATCATTGTAAAGCATCCACAATAGAAGAAGGATGCCGCAGGTTTCATCAATATTACGCGATGATGAGAACCAGATGCGACGTTGGCCGGCAGGTCTTCGGGCTTGGAGGGGTATCTAAGATACTAAGAGATGATGACTTCCCACCGAATGGCAGTGTCCGCATAACGCAATCATCGCACCTTTCCTTACCGCTGCGCGTCAGCTCCAGATTCGCACTGGATTCCCTATTAACTCACAGGACCGGCAAGTGGATGCTACAGGTTGTAACAACTTACTGTCCAGACGTAGCTCACAAATAGGAATTCATCAAGATCTGGACATCTGATGAGCAATCCCTACAATCGCCGCGTACTTTAATTTTTCAGGATACATCATGACCCCCGAACACCTTCCAACAGAACAGTATGAAGCGCAGTTAGCCGAAAAAGTGGTACGTTTGCAAAGTATGATGGCACCGTTTTCTGACCTGGTTCCGGAAGTGTTTCGCTCGCCGGTCAGTCATTACCGGATGCGTGCGGAGTTCCGCATCTGGCACGATGGCGATGACCTGTACCACATCATTTTCGATCAACAAACCAAAAGCCGTATCCGCGTGGATAGCTTCCCCGCCGCCAGTGAACTCATCAACCAGTTGATGACGGCGATGATTGCGGGTGTGCGTAATAATCCCGTTCTGCGCCACAAGTTGTTCCAGATTGATTACCTCACCACGCTGAGTAATCAGGCGGTGGTTTCCCTGCTGTACCATAAAAAGCTGGATGACGAATGGCGTCAGCAGGCGGAAGCCCTGCGCGATGCGTTGCGCGCGCAGAATCTGAATGTGCATCTGATTGGTCGGGCAACGAAAACCAAAATCGCGCTGGATCAGGATTACATCGATGAACGTCTGCCGGTCGCAGGGAAAGAGATGATCTACCGTCAGGTAGAAAACAGCTTTACCCAGCCGAACGCGGCGATGAATATTCAGATGCTGGAATGGGCGCTGGACGTAACCAAAGGCTCAAAAGGCGATTTACTGGAGCTGTACTGCGGCAACGGTAACTTTTCATTAGCGCTGGCGCGTAATTTTGATCGGGTATTAGCCACCGAAATCGCCAAGCCGTCGGTCGCCGCTGCGCAATACAACATCGCAGCTAACCATATTGATAACGTACAAATTATTCGTATGGCTGCAGAAGAATTTACTCAGGCGATGAATGGTGTGCGCGAGTTTAACCGCCTGCAAGGGATCGATTTAAAGAGTTATCAGTGCGAAACCATTTTTGTCGACCCGCCACGCAGCGGCCTGGACAGTGAAACCGAGAAAATGGTGCAGGCGTATCCGCGTATTCTGTATATCTCCTGCAATCCGGAAACATTATGCAAGAATCTGGAAACATTAAGCCAGACGCACAAGGTTGAACGTCTGGCTCTATTTGATCAGTTCCCCTACACGCACCATATGGAGTGCGGCGTATTACTGACGGCGAAGTAATACCCATGCCGGATGCGCCAGCATCCGGCATGATTCCGATTACTCAGCAACTTCCTGCTTACGGTTACGCATCTTCGCGCCAATCCAGAACACCATAATGACGGACAGCACAGCCGGGAAGAAGTTAGAACCGATATCCGGATATTCCGCACGAACCACAGTGCTATAAAGCAGAACGCCGAGAATAAAACAGGCAGCAGCCAGACCCGGCAAGCCGACCGGCATAGTGCGATTAAGATAACGTTGATGCAGGCAGTAAACCGTCAGCACCAGGGAAATAATCGGGAATACAGAAAATGGCACAATGGAGCTAAACAGCGCTGCGAAAGTACCATTAATCGATAAGCCAGCAACTAACGCCAGCAGCAGCGTACCTCTATCTTGATTTGCTTGTTTCATTACTCGTCCTTCACATTTCCCGGAATAATTGCGGTTTTCTCTTGTTCACGGCGATACCAGTAATAAGCCCCTTTCGAAATCATTCGCAGTTGCAGTACCAGTCGCTCTTCTAATTGCCGACGTTGTTCGACGCCGACATCCAACGCCTCGGCACCCGCGCTGAAGACAATCGTCACCATGGCTTCGGCTTGCGCTTCAGTAAACGCGCGAGGCATATGGTTTTCGAGTTCAAGATAGTCCGCAAGTTCCGCAATGAAGTGCTGAATTTCACGCGCAACGGCGGCACGAAACGCGGCGGAGGTGCCGGAGCGTTCCCGCAATAATAACCGGAAGGCGTTAGGATTATTACCGATGAACTCCATAAATGTGGATACCGAGGTACGGATCACACTCCCGCCTTTAGCGATACGCTGACGCGCCTGGCGCATAAGCTGACGCAGCATCAAACCACTCTCGTCAACCATGGTCAGACCCAGTTCGTCTACGTCGCGGAAATGCCGATAAAAAGAGGTGGGAGCAATGCCCGCTTCACGCGCCACTTCACGTAAACTCAGGCTGGCGAAGCTGCGTTCAGCACTTAATTGGCTAAATGCGGCTTCTACCAGCGAACGTCGGGTTTTTTCTTTTTGCTGCGCTCTTACGCCCATCACGATGTCTGAATCCTTGCCAAAAGTACTGCTGGCACTATACCAGAGAATGAACATACTGGATTGCTCCAGTGTTGTGAATGAACGGTAGCGCAATAAAACACATTTACTGCAACTCTTTAGCCGGTTCTTTTACAAACAGCAACGCCAGCATAGACAGCAATGTTCCCCCGCCCAGATACCACGCCGGAGCCGTCAGGCTATCTAGTAACACGATGGATTGCGTGGCGAAATATTGCGCAAAACCGCCGAAGATTGCTACGCCAATGCTATAAACCAACGCGAAGCCTAATGCCCGAATCCGTTTCGGCAATAGTTCGGAAATCAGCAACATTACCGGTACCCCACCAAGCGTGGTAAAGCTGACCATCACGAAAACGACCGTCAGCAACATGCCGGGACTGGGGTAATTCACCAACAGCCAGAACGAAGGCCAGCTACAGATCAGCACCATCACACGAGAGATTAAAATCAGTTTTTTACGCCCGACCGAATCACATAGCATCCCCACCAACAGCGCGCCCACAAACGTAATTACCCCCGCCAGTAACATCGCTGCATGAGAATAGTGTTGAGGCATTGCCAGATACTTCGCCGCCCAGGTGCCATAGTAAAAGAGGGAAATATAGGTTGCTACCGTGCTACCAATAGCGAGTAAAACGCCGTTAATGATAGTCGCTTTATGTTGCAGGAGCAGAGAGAACGCGCTTTCGCTGGCAGCAGCTTTTTTATTGTGTACAGGTTCAGGCACATCATTTTCCAGGCTCAGACGCAGCCAGCAACCGATGGGCGCTAAAAGCACACCAATAAAAAATGGTACACGCCAGCCCCATTCGGCCATTACGGTTTCTGAACCTGTGGCGAACGGTAGCCATGCGCTCAGACCTAAAGCGACAACACCACCAAAGGTCGTTGCCAGCCCCTGGGTCGCCAGTGACCAACTGCTGTAAAAACCGCGACGATTTGCCGGAGCTGATTCAACCAGTAAAGACATTGAGGCGCCGACTTCACCACCTGCCGCAATACCCTGAATCAGACGCGCCAGTACCAACGTCGCCGTTCCCCAATAGCCCGCCGTCGCATATGTCGGCGCGATGCCGATCATCAGCGTACCGAGGCTCATCAGGGCAATGGTGAACACCATCGCGGGTTTGCGTCCGAAACGATCGGCCCAGGCCCCGACGATAATTCCACCAAGCGGGCGCATAAAAAAACTCACGCCAAACGTTGCAAATGCCAGTAACAGCGCGACATTGTGATCAGCGCTGGGCGGGAAGAAAAGCGTACTGATATAGACCACAAAAAAGTTGTAAACGCCAAAATCAAAAAATTCGAGCGCATTGCCAAACGCCGAAGCAAAAATCACCCGCTTACCGCTGGGCTTTTTCTTCACAATCACGCTTCCATTTACGATCGCCGTCATTCCATGTTCCTTGCCAGAAAGTGTTGTTGTGTGTTGTTTTATTTATTGCAGCCAGGCTTCTACCAGTGCGCCCCAGTAGCTACATGCCGGGACCAGACTTGCATCGTTGAAGTCGTAGCCCGGGTTATGCACCATGCAGGAACCTTCCCCGACATCGCCATTACCGAACAGCAAAAAAGCGCCTTTCGGCTGGGCTTCCAGCATGAAAGAGAAATCCTCACTGCCCATCAGGGGCTTGATGCCAAACTCGGCCCGATCTTCACCAAACGTTTTACACGCCACCTGCCAGGCGAAGCGCGCCATCTCCTCGTCATTCACTAATACCGGCGTACCGTTAACATGCGTAACCTCAGCCGTAGCGCCAAAGCTGACAGCCTGGGCTTGCGCCAGAGCCGGAATACGGGTCAGTAGAAGTTGTCGGGTATCGCGGCTAAGAGAGCGGACGCTGATTTTCATCTCAGCACTGTCAGGAATGACGTTAGCGGCCTCTCCCGCAACAATGCTGCCAACGGTAATTACCGCCGCTTCCAGCGGATCGACATTGCGCGACACAATGCTTTGTAATGCGGTGGTGATATATGCCGCGATCAGCACCGGATCGATGGCTTTGTGAGGAATTGCGCCATGCCCTCCACAGCCACGAACTGTGATGTGGAACTGATCCATTGACGCCATTAGCGCCCCTGGCTGGAAGAAAAACTTGCCAACCGGCAAGCCCGGCATGTTGTGCATCCCGAAAATCACATCGCAGGGGAAGTGGTCAAAAAGACCTTCTTTGACCATAATCTCGCCACCGTTAATCATCTCTTCTGCGGGCTGGAAGATAAGACGTAACGTGCCGTTAAAACGACGAGTTTCGGCAAGATAACGCGCAGCTCCTAGTAATATCGTGGTATGGCCGTCATGCCCGCATGCGTGCATTAAACCGGGATGTTTACTGGCCCAGGGCTTGCCACTATTTTCATAAATTGGCAACGCATCCATATCCGCCCGCAGGCCAATACTTTTCTCTCCATCGCCCACTTTTAACGTGGCTACCACGCCGGTTGTCGCCAGCCCTTGCTCAACCTCATAGCCCCACTGGCGCAGCTTTTCCGCAACCAGAGCACTGGTTTTAAATTCTTGTAGCCCCAGCTCCGGGTTTTCGTGGATCTGATGGCGGATCTCGCGCAGTTCTTCCTCAAACCCTCGAATATAGTGTTCGATCATCGACTATTCCTTTATTCACTTATAAACAGGTTAATTAACGGATTTTATTGATGGTATAAATATAAATAAGTCATCAATATAAAATATTTATATATTTGTTTTATAATAATATTTAACATATACAATAACAAAAAAGCACACTTCGGCAAGATAAAACTATCAGCCATAATAAAAAGCAATTAATAGTGAATAAATAAAATAAGAAGGAGGAAGACAAAGCAAAGGCCGCTCACGATATAGCCAGATAAATGACGGGGATCAATTGGCTTACCCGCGATAAAATGTTACCATTCTGTTGCTTTTATGTATAAGAACAGGTAAGCCCTACCATGCCACATTCCTACGATTACGATGCCATAGTAATAGGTTCCGGCCCCGGCGGCGAAGGCGCTGCAATGGGCCTGGTTAAGCAAGGTGCGCGCGTCGCAGTTATCGAGCGTTATCAAAATGTTGGCGGCGGTTGCACCCACTGGGGCACCATCCCGTCGAAAGCTCTCCGTCACGCTGTCAGCCGCATTATAGAATTCAATCAAAACCCACTATACAGCGACCATTCCCGACTGCTCCGCTCTTCTTTTGCCGATATCCTTAACCATGCCGATAACGTGATTAATCAACAAACGCGCATGCGTCAGGGATTTTACGAACGTAATCACTGTGAAATATTGCAGGGGAACGCTCGCTTTGTTGACGAGCATACGTTGGCGCTGGACTGCCCGGACGGCACGGTCGAAACATTAACCGCAGAAAAATTTGTCATAGCCTGCGGCTCACGCCCTTATCATCCAGCAGACGTCGATTTCACCCATCCACGCATTTACGACAGCGACTCAATTCTTAGCATGCACCACGAACCGCGCCATGTACTTATTTACGGTGCTGGAGTGATCGGCTGTGAATATGCGTCGATCTTCCGCGGTATGGATGTCAAAGTAGATCTGATCAATACCCGCGATCGCCTGTTGGCGTTTCTCGATCAAGAGATGTCAGATTCGCTCTCCTATCACTTCTGGAACAGTGGCGTAGTGATTCGTCACAACGAAGAGTACGAGAAGATCGAAGGCTGTGACGACGGTGTGATCATGCATCTGAAGTCGGGCAAAAAACTGAAAGCCGACTGTCTGCTCTATGCCAACGGTCGCACAGGTAATACAGATTCGCTGGCGTTACAGAACATTGGGCTGGAAACTGACAGTCGCGGACAGCTGAAGGTCAACAGCATGTATCAGACCGCGCAGCCGCACGTTTACGCGGTGGGCGACGTGATTGGTTATCCAAGCCTGGCTTCAGCGGCCTATGACCAGGGGCGCATTGCCGCGCAGGCGCTGGTAAAAGGTGAAGCCACCGCGCACTTGATTGAAGATATCCCTACCGGTATTTACACCATCCCGGAAATCAGCTCCGTGGGCAAAACTGAACAGCAGCTGACCGCGATGAAAGTACCGTATGAAGTAGGCCGCGCCCAGTTTAAACATCTGGCGCGTGCACAAATCGTTGGCATGAACGTGGGTACGCTGAAAATTTTGTTCCATCGGGAAACAAAAGAGATTCTGGGGATCCATTGCTTTGGTGAGCGCGCTGCCGAAATTATTCATATCGGTCAGGCGATTATGGAACAGAAAGGTGGCGGCAACACCATTGAGTACTTCGTCAACACCACCTTTAACTACCCGACCATGGCGGAAGCCTATCGGGTAGCGGCATTAAACGGCTTAAACCGCCTGTTTTAACGCTTTATCGAAATGGCCATCCATTTTTGCGCGGATGGCCTCTGCCAGCTGCTCATAGCGGCTGCGCAGCGGTGAGCCAGGACGATAAACCAGGCCAATGGTACGGCGTGGTTCCGGCTTAATGCACGGCAGATAAACCACGCCATCGCGTTTGCGTTCTGGCGGTACAGCCAGCGCAGGCAATAAAGTGATCCCGCTACCTGCGGCTACCATGTTGCGCAGCGTCTCCAGACTGGTCGCGCGGAAGTGTGTATCTTCATCCGCTCCAGCTTCAAAGCAGAAGCCCATTGCCTGATCGCGCAGACAGTGACCATCTTCCAGCATCAGCAGTTTTTCCCCTGCCAGATCGGCCATCGGCACGCATTCGCGATTAGACCACGGGTGATCTTCATAGACTGCCAACAACATGGGTTCATCAAACAACGGTACTTCAATGAATGCTTCGCTCTCTTTCACCAGCGCGAGGATCACGCAGTCGAGTTTGCCACTGTCCAGTTGCGCCAGTAACTGGTGGGTCTGCGCTTCATGCAGATACATTTCCAGCTTCGGAAAGGTCTGGTGCAGCATCGGGATAATATGCGGTAGCAGGTACGGTCCAACCGTAGGAATCAAACCAATATGCAGCGGTCCGGACATCGTCTCCCCCTGCTGGCTTGCCATCTCTTTAAGGACTTTCACCTCGCGCAGCACGGTACGCGCCTGATCCACCAGCAGCATTCCCGCCTGGGTGAACAACACTTTACGGCTGGTCCGCTCCAGCAACATCACGCCCAGCTCATCTTCCAGCTTACGAATTTGCCCGCTAAGCGTCGGCTGGCTAACGTGGCAGGAGTCTGCCGCACGCCGAAAATGGCGGTGTTCAGCCAATGCCACCAGGTACTCAAGATCACGAATATTCATTATCCATCCTCCATCGCCACGATAGTTCATGGCGATAGGTAGCATAGCAACGAACGATTATCCCTATCAAGCATTGTGACTGATAATTGCGCACAGAAACGGAGCGGCACCTCTTTTAACCCTTGAAGTCACTGCCCGTTTCGAGAGTTTCTCAACTCGAATAACTAAAGCCAACGTGAACTTTTGCGGATCTCCAGGATCCGCTTTTTTTTGCCATAAAAAAGCCCGGCGATAAGCCAGGCTCAAATTTGTACATATAAATGTTCTTATCCCAACCGCGCTCTTGCAAAAGCAATCGCCTGCGCCACCTGCTGTGGTGAGACGCCGCCTTTTGCCGCACGCTTGTCGAGGCACGATTGCAGCGACAGAATCGGATAGACATCTTCGCCAATCACCTGGCTGAATTTCTGCAACTCACTGAGCGGCAGCTCTTCCAGCGGTTTGCCCTGACGAATGGCTTCCACCACCGCTTCACCAACAATATGGTGCGCCTCGCGGAACGGTACGCCTTTCGCCACCAGGTAATCCGCCAGTTCAGTGGCGTTGGCGTAACCTTGCTGCGCCGCTTCCTGGCAACGCGGACGTTTCACCTGAATGCCGTCCAGCACCAGCGCCGCCATATGCAGGCAGTCCAGCCAGGTATCGAGCGCGTCGAACAGACCTTCTTTGTCTTCCTGCATATCTTTGTTGTAAGCCAGCGGCAAACCTTTCAGCGTCATCATCATGCCAGTTAACGCACCCTGCACCCGACCGCATTTACCGCGAATCAGCTCCAGCGCATCCGGGTTTTTCTTCTGCGGCATTAATGATGAACCTGAAGTCACGCGGTCAGAAAGCTCCACAAAACCTGCTTCGCCGGTGTTAAAGAAAATCAGATCTTCAGCAAAACGTGACAGATGCACCATGCCGATAGCGGCAGCAGAAAGCAGTTCCAGCACATGATCACGGTCAGAAACGCTGTCGAGACTGTTACGGGTCGCCGAAGCAAAGCCCAGCCAGCCTGCTAACTGTTCACGGTCGATTTCATAGGCCGTTCCCGCCAGTGCGCCACAGCCTAACGGGCTGACATCCAGACGCTTAAGCGCATCCTGCAAACGGCTTTCATCACGCGCCAGCATCTCAACGTAGGCCAGGCACCAGTGCGCGAAAGTCACCGGTTGGGCGCGTTGCAGGTGGGTGTAACCCGGCATCACCGCGTCCTGATTGTTTTGTGCGGTCTCGACCAGAGCGGATTGTAACTGCCGGTTAGCCGTCAGTAACTCGCTAACGGTATCTTTGCACCACAGTTTCAGGTCAGTCGCTACCTGATCATTACGGCTACGCCCGGTATGCAGCTTTTTGCCTAACTGGCCCACTTTGTCGATCAGTTTGCCTTCCACCCAGCTATGGATATCTTCGGCATCGCTTTCAAGGATTTGTTGTGGCCTGGCGCGAACATCTTCCAGCAGCACGTTCAGCGCCTCTTCCAGTTGCGCCTGCTCTTCTGCGGTTAACACGCCGACCGTTACCAGGGCTTTGGACCAGGCCACAGAGCCAACAATATCCTGCTCCGCCAGACGGTAATCAAAGCGCAGTGAGTCGTTGAATTGTTTGAACCGTTGATCTGCTGCCTGGGTAAAACGCCCGCCCCAAAGTGCCATAACTCTGTTTCCTTATTTTGAAATTCAATGCCGGAAAGCTGCGCCTCCGGCTAACAAAACTTAAGCTAAAATCCGCGTACCCATCGGCATACCGTTAAACAGTGCCGGAAGCTGTTCCGCATGACGCCAGGAGGCGATATCTACCGGACGGCCCAGCGTGCGCGCAGCATCCAGCGCCGCATTCACTTTCACTATCATGCCGTCGGTAATAATGCCCTGCTCAATCAGTTGTTCTGCTTTCGCGGCGGTCATTTCGGCAATGCGTTGCCCTTTACCGTCGAGAATGCCGCTGACGTCGGAGAGCAAAATCAGATCTGCGCACAGCGTTGCCGCCAGCGCCGTCGCCGCCTGGTCGGCATTGACGTTCATCAGTTGCCCTTCGTCCGTTACGCCAATGGAGCTGACCACCGGCAGATAGCCGTTCTCCAGCAACGTATTGATAAGCTTAGGCGAACCTGGCTGCGCCAGTCCAACATGGCCTAACTCTTCATCAAGCTGGGTCACTTTGACGCTGTCGCCGTCACCGAGAAACAAACCTACGGCCGCAATCTGATGTTTCTTCGCCCATGCCAGCAGGGTTTTATTTGCCGTTCCCGCCAGCGCTCCGGTGATAATGTCTATCTGATCCGCAGGCGTCACCCGCAGGCCGTTTTTCTTTTTCACCGGCAGATTCAGCCCTTTCATCAGCTCATCCACCACGCAGCCGCCGCCGTGGACAATCACTAGCGGACGCTGATGTGACTCACGATATTTCACCAGTGCGCTGAACAGCCGTTCCAGCGCCTCTTCGCTATCCAGCAGTACGCCGCCCAGCTTGATAATTAATGGATTCATCATTGCACCCTTAAATAAGAGACTGCGTTTCCGCATAGCCGAAACGAATATTGGCACACTGGATTGCCTGTGCCGCCGCGCCTTTCAGTAAGTTATCTTCGGTCGCCACAATAATCAGATGCTCACCCTGAACGGCAAATCCGATATCGCAAAACGGCAGCCCGACGACATTTTTTAGTGCCGGAACGCCTTTGTCATACAGACGCACCAACGGTTTATGCGCATACGCCTGCTGTAATGTCTGCGCCACTTGCGCCTGACTCACGCCCGGTTTCAGGCGGCAAGTAATGGTTTCAAGAATGCCGCGCGGGAAATTGCCCAGATGCGGGGTGAAGATAACGTCAGCACCGAGATGCGTAGCGATCTCCGGCTGGTGGCGATGAGTAAAGACGCCATACGGTTGCAGGCTAACTTCACAAAAGCTGTTTGAAATCGCTGCCTTACGTCCTGCACCGCTCACGCCGCTGGTGGCGTTAATCACCGGCCACTGACTGAGGTCAAGAAGATCGGCATCAATCAACGGTTTCAGCGCCAGCTGTGCCGCCGTCGGATAACAGCCTGGCACCGCAATCAAATTTGCTTCTTTTAATTTATTACCGCACCACTCCGCCAGACCGTAGGCTGCCTGTTCCAGCAGTTCCGGGTATTGATGGGTAAAGCCGTAATATTTTTCATAGAAGGCGGCGTCGTTAACACGAAACGCGCCGGAAAGGTCGAACACCACACAGCCAGCTTCAAGAAACTGCGGCGCTAAATCGTGGCTAACTTCATGGGCGGTGGCGAGAAACACCACATCCACCCCTGGGCTAAACTCGCTGATATCCGACATCGGCTGCAACGGCAGGTCAACGATGCCTTTGAGCTGCGGATGCAAATCGGAGATTAACTTTCCCGCATCATTGCTTTGCGCTGAGACAGTCAAAGCGGTTATGTTCATATGCGGATGGCGATTTACATAGGTCACTAGCTCTGCGCCAGCGTAGCCGCTGGCACCCACAATCAGCGTATTCAACATCGGGGCTATTCACCTTCTTATGTCTGGTTGCCAGGTTAAACGTAAAACATTCACCTTACGGCTGGTGGGTTTTATTACGCTCAACGTTAGTGTATTTTTATTCATAAATACTGCATGAATATTGATACTATCATGACCAGAGGTGTGTCAACAATGAAAAACAAATTACCGCCATTTATCGAGATTTACCGCGCTCTGATTGCCACACCTTCAATAAGCGCTACGGAAGAGGCACTCGATCAAAGCAATGCAGATTTAATCACTCTGCTGGCGGACTGGTTTAAAGATTTGGGCTTCAATGTGGAAGTGCAGCCTGTGCCAGGAACTCGCAACAAATTTAATATGCTGGCAAGTACCGGACAGGGTGCTGGTGGCTTGTTGCTGGCGGGGCATACCGATACGGTGCCGTTTGATGACGGTCGCTGGACGCGCGATCCGTTTACGCTAACGGAGCATGACGGCAAGCTTTACGGCTTAGGCACCGCCGACATGAAAGGCTTTTTTGCGTTTATCCTTGATGCGCTACGCGATGTCGACGTCACGAAACTGAAAAAACCGCTCTACATTCTGGCGACTGCCGATGAAGAAACCAGTATGGCCGGAGCGCGTTATTTTGCCGAAACTACCGCCCTGCGCCCGGATTGCGCCATCATTGGCGAACCGACGTCGCTGCAACCAGTACGCGCGCATAAAGGCCACATCTCAAATGCCATTCGCATTCTGGGTCAGTCGGGCCACTCCAGCGATCCGGCGCGCGGAGTTAACGCTATCGAACTGATGCACGACGCCATCGGCCATATTTTGCAATTACGCGATAACCTGAAAGAACGTTATCACTACGAAGCGTTTACCGTGCCATACCCCACGCTCAACCTCGGGCATATTCACGGCGGCGACGCTTCTAACCGAATTTGCGCTTGCTGTGAGTTGCATATGGATATTCGTCCGCTGCCAGGCATGACGCTCAACGAGCTAAACGGTTTGCTCAACGACGCGCTGGCTCCGGTGAGCGAACGCTGGCCGGGTCGTCTGACGGTCGAAGAGTTGCACCCACCGATCCCAGGCTATGAATGCCCGCCAAATCATCAACTGGTTGAAGTGGTTGAGAAATTGCTCGGTGCAAAGACCGAAGTGGTTAACTACTGTACCGAAGCGCCGTTTATTCAAACGTTATGCCCGACGCTGGTTCTAGGGCCTGGCTCAATTAATCAGGCTCATCAGCCTGATGAATATCTGGAGACACGGTTTATTAAACCCACCCGTGAGTTGATTACGCAGGTAATTCACCATTTTTGCTGGCATTAAAACGTAGACCGGATAAGGCGCTCGCGCCGCATCCGGCACCGTTGCCAAACTCCGGTGCCACAATAATGTCGGATGCGATGCTTTCGCATCTTATCCGACCTACACCTTTGGTGTTATGCATGGCGATTTTTTAACATTCCCATAAGTTACGCTTATTTAAAACGTCGTGAATTTAATGGCGTAAATTCCTGCTATTTATTCGTTTGCTGAAGCGATTTCGCAGCATTTGACGTCACCGCTTTTACGTGGCTTTATAAAAGACGACGAAAAGCAAAGCCCGAGCATATTCGCGCCAATGCGACGTGAAGGATACAGGGCTATCAAACGATAAGATGGGTGTCTGGGGTAATATGAACGAACAATATTCCGCATTGCGTAGTAATGTCAGTATGCTCGGCAAAGTGCTGGGAGAAACCATCAAGGATGCGTTAGGAGAACACATTCTTGAACGCGTAGAAACTATCCGTAAGTTGTCCAAATCTTCACGCGCTGGCAATGATGCTAACCGCCAGGAGTTACTCACCACCTTACAAAATTTGTCGAACGACGAGCTGCTGCCCGTTGCGCGTGCGTTTAGTCAGTTCCTGAACCTGGCCAACACCGCCGAGCAATACCACAGCATTTCGCCGAAAGGCGAGGCTGCCAGCAATCCGGAAGTGATCGCCCGCACCCTGCGTAAACTGAAAAACCAGCCGCAACTGAGCGAAGACACCATCAAAAAAGCAGTGGAATCGCTGTCGCTGGAACTGGTCCTCACGGCTCACCCTACCGAAATTACCCGTCGGACACTGATCCACAAAATGGTGGAAGTGAACGCCTGCTTAAAACAGCTCGATAACAAAGATATCGCCGACTACGAACACCACCAGCTGATGCGCCGCCTGCGCCAGTTGATCGCTCAGTCCTGGCATACTGATGAAATCCGTAAGCTGCGCCCAACTCCGGTTGATGAAGCGAAATGGGGCTTTGCCGTAGTGGAAAACAGCCTGTGGCAAGGCGTACCAAATTACCTGCGCGAACTGAACGAACAACTGGAAGAGAACCTCGGCTACAAACTGCCCGTCGAATTTGTTCCGGTCCGTTTTACTTCGTGGATGGGCGGCGACCGCGACGGCAACCCGAACGTCACTGCCGATATCACCCGCCACGTCCTGCTGCTCAGCCGCTGGAAAGCCACCGACCTGTTCCTGAAAGATATTCAGGTTCTGGTTTCTGAACTGTCGATGGTTGAGGCCACCCCAGAACTGCTGGCGCTGGTCGGCGAAGAAGGCGCCGCAGAACCGTATCGCTATCTGATGAAAAACCTGCGTTCTCGCCTGATGGCGACACAGGCCTGGCTGGAGGCGCGTCTGAAAGGCGAAGAACTGCCGAAGCCGGAAGGTCTGCTGACGCAGAACGAAGAACTGTGGGAGCCGCTCTACGCTTGCTACCAGTCACTTCAGGCGTGTGGCATGGGTATTATCGCCAACGGCGATCTGCTCGACACCCTGCGCCGCGTGAAATGTTTCGGCGTACCGCTGGTTCGTATTGATATCCGTCAGGAGAGCACCCGCCATACCGAAGCGCTGGGCGAGCTGACCCGCTATCTCGGTATCGGCGATTATGAAAGCTGGTCAGAGGCCGACAAGCAGGCATTCCTGATCCGCGAACTGAACTCCAAACGTCCGCTTCTGCCGCGCAACTGGCAACCAAGCGCTGAAACGCGCGAAGTACTTGATACCTGTCAGGTGATTGCCGAAGCGCCGCAAGGCTCTATTGCCGCCTACGTGATCTCGATGGCGAAAACGCCGTCCGACGTACTGGCCGTCCACCTGCTGCTGAAAGAAGCGGGTATCGGGTTTGCAATGCCAGTCGCACCGCTGTTTGAAACTCTCGATGACCTGAACAACGCCAACGATGTCATGACCCAACTGCTGAATATTGACTGGTATCGCGGTCTGATTCAGGGCAAACAGATGGTGATGATTGGCTATTCCGACTCAGCAAAAGATGCGGGCGTGATGGCGGCTTCCTGGGCGCAATATCAGGCACAGGACGCGTTAATCAAAACCTGCGAAAAAGCGGGTATTGAGCTGACGCTGTTCCATGGTCGCGGTGGTTCCATTGGTCGCGGCGGCGCACCTGCCCATGCGGCGCTGCTGTCGCAACCGCCGGGAAGCCTGAAAGGCGGCCTGCGAGTAACCGAGCAGGGCGAGATGATCCGCTTCAAATACGGTCTGCCAGAAATCACCGTTAGCAGCTTGTCGCTGTACACCGGGGCGATTCTGGAAGCCAACCTGCTGCCACCGCCTGAGCCGAAAGAGAGCTGGCGTCGCATTATGGATGAACTGTCAGTCATCTCCTGCGATCTCTACCGTGGCTACGTGCGTGAAAACAAAGACTTTGTCCCTTACTTCCGCTCCGCTACGCCGGAACAGGAACTGGGTAAACTGCCGTTAGGTTCACGCCCGGCGAAACGTCGCCCAACCGGCGGCGTCGAGTCTCTGCGCGCCATTCCGTGGATTTTTGCCTGGACACAAAACCGCCTGATGCTCCCCGCCTGGCTGGGCGCGGGTACGGCGCTGCAAAAAGTGGTGGAAGATGGCAAACAGAGCGAACTGGAAGCCATGTGCCGCGACTGGCCGTTCTTCTCAACGCGTCTGGGTATGCTGGAAATGGTATTCGCCAAAGCAGATCTGTGGCTGGCGGAATACTATGACCAACGCCTGGTCGACAAAGCACTGTGGCCGTTAGGTAAAGAGTTACGCAATCTGCAAGAAGAAGACATCAAAGTGGTGCTGGCGATTGCCAACGACTCCCATCTGATGGCCGATCTACCGTGGATTGCCGAGTCTATTCAGCTACGAAATATATACACTGACCCGCTGAACGTACTGCAGGCAGAGTTGCTGCATCGTTCGCGCCAGGCTGAAAAAGAAGGCCAGGAGCCAGATCCCCGTGTCGAACAAGCGTTGATGGTCACTATTGCCGGAATTGCAGCTGGTATGCGTAATACTGGCTAACCCCCCTCCTCTATCAACCCTCGTGCAATAGCGCGAGGGTTTTCTGAAATACTTCTGTTCTAACACCTTCGTTTTCAATATATTTCTGTCTGCATTTCACCCAGATTCTGGATATCCCTTCAGATATCCTTAAGGTTTTGTCCTTACATTCGGCGCTATTATCCAAAACGGGTTCTTACTATGCATTCCACTGAAGTCCAGACTAAACCCATTTTTAGCTGGAAAGCCCTGGGTTGGGCACTGCTCTACTTTTGGTTTTTCTCTACCCTGTTACAGGCCATTATTTACATCAGCGGCTACAGCGGCACCAACGGCATTCGCGACTCGCTGCTGTTCAGTTCGCTGTGGTTGATCCCGGTATTCCTCTTTCCGAAGCGGATTAAGATTATCGCAGCGGTAATCGGCGTAATGCTGTGGGCGGCTTCTCTGGCAGCGTTGTGCTACTACGTCATCTACGGTCAGGAGTTCTCGCAGAGCGTTCTGTTTGTGATGTTTGAGACCAACACCAACGAAGCCAGCGAGTATTTAAGCCAGTATTTCAGCCTGAAGATTGTGCTTATCGCGCTGGCCTATACGGCGGTGGCAGTTTTGCTGTGGACGCGCCTGCGCCCGGTCTATATTCCAAAGCCGTGGCGTTATATCGTCTCTTTTGCCCTACTTTATGGCTTGATTCTGCACCCTATCGCCATGAACACATTTATCAAACACAAGCCGTTTGAGAAAACGTTGGATAATCTGGCATCTCGCATGGAACCTGCCGCGCCGTGGCAATTTCTGACCGGTTATTATCAGTATCGTCAACAACTTAACTCACTGACGAAGCTGCTGAATGAAAATAACGCATTACCGCCACTGGCTAATTTCAAAGACGAATCGGGTAACGAACCGCGCACCTTAGTGCTGGTGATTGGCGAATCGACCCAGCGTGGACGCATGAGTCTGTACGGCTATCCGCGTGAAACCACGCCGGAACTGGATGCGCTGCATAAAACCGATCCGAACCTGACGGTGTTCAATAACGTGGTCACATCGCGTCCGTACACCATTGAAATCCTGCAACAGGCGCTAACCTTTGCCAACGAAAAGAACCCGGATCTGTATCTGACGCAGCCGTCGCTGATGAACATGATGAAACAGGCAGGTTATAAAACCTTCTGGATAACCAACCAGCAGACGATGACTGCCCGCAACACCATGCTGACGGTATTTTCGCGCCAGACCGACAAGCAGTACTACATGAACCAGCAACGTACGCAGAGTGCGCGTGAATACGACACCAACGTGCTGAAGCCGTTCCAGGAAGTGCTGAAGGACCCTGCGCCGAAGAAACTGATCATCGTTCATCTGCTGGGTACGCATATCAAATACAAATACCGTTACCCGGAAAATCAGGGCAAGTTTGATGGCAATACCGATCATGTTCCGCCGGGATTAAGCGCAGAAGAGCTGGAGTCATATAACGATTATGACAACGCTAACCTGTACAACGATCATGTGGTTGCCAGCCTGATTAAAGACTTTAAAGCAGCAGACCCGAACGGTTTCCTGGTTTACTTCTCTGACCACGGTGAAGAGGTTTACGACACGCCGCCGCACAAAACTCAGGGGCGTAACGAAGACAACCCGACGCGCCATATGTACACCATTCCGTTCCTGCTGTGGACGTCGGAAAAATGGCAGGCGACTCATCCGCGTGATTTCTCGCAGGATGTTGATCGCAAATACAGTCTGGCGGAACTGATCCACACCTGGTCAGATTTGGCGGGCTTATCTTACGACGGTTACGATCCAACCCGTTCAGTGGTGAATCCGCAGTTCAAAGAAACTACCCGCTGGATTGGTAACCCGTATAAGAAAAATGCGCTGATCGATTACGACACTCTGCCGTATGGCGATCAGGTGGGTAATCAGTAATTATCAGCCAGATGCTATTTGCCGGATGCGACGCTTGACGCGTCTTATCCGGCCTACAGATCGCGGCGGTAGGCCAGATAAAGCGTTTACGCCGCATCCGGCAATACAACTGCCGCAATGTTTACATCGAACGCCCCTCAGGCCACACTTTTCAGGTGGCCTTTTTTCATAATGCCAGTTACTGTTTTCCCGTCTACATACCTAAGGGAATAACATGTATCACGACGTCAGCTATCTGCTCTCCCGCCTGATAAACGGCCCGCTGTCGCTGCGCCAGATTTACTTTGCCAGCAGCAACGGTCCGGTGCCCGATCTTGCGTATCAGGTCGATTTTCCACGGCTGGAAATAGTGCTGGAAGGTGAGTTTGTTGATACCGGCGCTGGAGCAACGTTAGTTCCCGGCGATGTGCTGTACGTTCCCGCTGGCGGCTGGAATTTCCCACAATGGAAAACACCCGCGACCACCTTTAGCGTGCTGTTTGGCAAACAGCAACTCGGCTTCAGCGTCGTGCAATGGGATGGCAAACAATATCAAAATCTGGCGAAGCAACACGTCGCCCGACGCGGCCCGCGCATTGGTTCTTTTCTGCTACAAACGCTCAATGAAATGCAAATGCAGCCACAGGAGCAGCAAACGGCAAGGCTTATCGTCGCCAGTCTGCTTAGCCACTGCCGCGATTTGCTCGGTAGCCAAATACAGACCGCCTCACGCAGCCAGGCTCTATTCGAAGCTATTCGTGATTATATCGACGAACGCTATGCCTCCGCGCTTACCCGCGAATCTGTCGCCCAGGCATTCTATATTTCACCAAACTATCTCTCGCACCTGTTTCAAAAAACGGGGGCCATTGGTTTTAACGAATACCTGAATCACACGCGACTGGAGCACGCTAAGACGTTATTGAAAGGCTATGACCTGAAGGTAAAAGAAGTGGCGCACGCCTGCGGCTTTGTCGACAGCAACTACTTCTGCCGTCTGTTTCGTAAAAACACCGAACGCTCGCCGTCGGAATATCGTCGGCAGTACCACAGCCAACTGACAGAAAAACCGACTACTCCAGAATAAGATGGGTTTGCTGCGGCGCAGAAAGCACTTTGCGCACCGCGCTCATTACCCGCTGCGGCTCACGCAGGAATGCGTAGATGCTGCATTGCACGTAGCGACAATGTTCAAATCGCTCGGCACCGGAAAGCTCAATATCCGTAATCAACAGCGCGACATCCGCCCGGCGGATATCCTCGTCCGCTAAACGATTCTCCGTTCCCAGCGCGCCCTGGGTTTCAATGCTGACGCCCCACTTCTCTATCTGACATAATTTTTCCAGCCGTTCCGCCGCCATATAAGTATGCGCCACGCCGCTCACGCAGGCGGTTACTGCCACCAGGTATGCCATTTTAACCTCCCACGGTAACCTGAAATCCGGCCCGTTCTGCCATTTCGCGCATCGTTGCCACATCGGCTGACGACGGCGCAGACACCTCTTTCATCGACCATGTTTTCCCCAGCAGACGGTATTTCGGTTCGCCGTACTGATGAAACGGTAACAGATGGATCTGCCTGATATTCAGCGGGATCAGCACGTCCAGCGCCTGCTGCATATTCTCCCGGCTGAGCGTGAAACCGGGGATCAGCGGCAAACGCGGGATCACGTTGACACCCTCACTCACCAGCAAACGCAGGTTCTCCAGTACGCGTGGCAGGTTCATCTTCACCACATCCCGCGCCTGAGTCGCGTCCATAATTTTTAAATCGAACAACACTTCATCGCACAATTTCGCCAGCGGTAACAACTTGCTGGCTGGCGCGTCTCCGGCAGTTTCGATGGCGCATGACACACCCCACAGCCGCAGTCGCTGTAAAAAACGGGTAGCAAACTCCGCCTGCATTAACACTTCGCCGCCAGAAAGCGTAACGCCGCCGCCGGACGTGCGAAAGAAAATGTCATCTTTCATCACTTCCCGTTCCAGCGCGTCAAGGCTGATATCGCGACCAATCCGTTCAAACGCCCCGGAGGGGCATTCATCCGCATCACGCAAACATTTCGCACAGTGCAGACATTTCGCCTCTCTGCGTACCGTCTGGATTTTGCCGGAGATCGACTCCGGATTAGCACACCACGGGCAAAGATGCGGACAGCCTTTAAAAAAGACCACCGTACGAATGCCCTCGCCGTCATTCAGTGAATAACGCTGAATGTTGAAAATGCGCGCCACATCATCGCGGCGCGTTTCCACAACGTTACAGCTGATGCGCTGTCCGGCGGATGATGTCATCCTGGATCTCCTTCGACAGTTCGACAAAGAAGGCGCTGTATCCGGCAACGCGCACCACCAGCCCGGCATAATCTTGTGGGCGTTGTTGCGCTTCCCGCAACGTGTCGGCGTTCACCACGTTAAACTGAATATGCTGCAACTTAAGCTGGGTAAACGCCCGTAAGAAGTCGGCCAGTTTGCGTAATCCCGCTTCACCTTCCAGGGTCGCCGGAGTGAATTTCACGTTCAGCAACGTACCATTAGAAAGCAGCGTGTTATCGAGCTTACTGACTGACTTCAGTACCGCCGTTGGCCCTTGTGCGTCCTGACCCAGCATGGGTGACAAGCCGCCGTCTGCCAGTTGTTCCCCGGCAAAACGACCGTCTGGCGTCGCACCAACCACCGATCCCAACGGGACGTGAGCAGAAACGGTATACGATCCCGGCGTGAAGTAGCCGCCGCGCGGGTTCTGGTATTTTTCCACTTCTTTGCAGTAGTGGCGTAACAGTTCGGCGCTGATGTTATCCACCTCGTCGATATCGTTACCGTATTTCTCAAAGCGGTTAATTAAGCGAGCGCGGACTTTTTCGCCTTCTGGCGTTGCAAAGTTGGCTTTTAATACCGACAGCAATTCGTCAAAACTTAAACGCTGTTGCTCAAAAACCATCCCTTTCAACGCATGGAGAGAATCGCTCAGGTTGGCGATACCGATCCCCTGTACGCCGGAGAAGTTATAACGCGCGCCGCCGTCAGTAATATCGCGACCGTTTTCCAGACAATCGCTGATAAACGATGAGAGCAGCGGTACAGGTGCCCAGTCACGGTGACCGATATCGCAAATATTGCTGCCCTCAACCATCAGGGTGATGTAGTGGCTGATCTTGGCGCGGATCTGTTCCAGTAAACCTTCATAAGTCAGCGCAGCATTGCCTTCATTTTCATGCAGGCAGATTTCCATCACTTTCAGCAGGTTAAACATCGCGATGTCATGCAAGCCGTAGGTTCTGCCGGGAATAGATAATTCCACACAACCCACTACGGAATAGTCGCGCGCATCTTCCAGCGAAACGCCACGGTTGAGGAACGCTGGCACCACCACTTCATCGTTGAAGATTTGCGGAATACCCGTGCCGAGGCGAATGGTTTCTGCGGTTTTCATCAGGAACGGCGTGTCGATCAAGGCGTTAGTGCGCACACCGAGGTTCGGTTGCGGTAATTGCACGCTTTGATAGGCGTCGAGACAGAGGAACGAAAGCACGTTCACCGCGCTACGTCCATTCTCGGTTAACCCGCCGAGCAGTGCGGTATAGCCGGTCGGGAAACCTGCGAAATAACGCGCACTGCTGGTGGAACGCAACAGCACGATGTCGTTGCATTTCACCCATAAAGATTCGAGCAGTTCTTTCAGGAACGCCGGATCTTCGCCCTGGGTTAATGATGCCTGATAGAACGGCAACATATACTGGTCGAAGCGCCCTAAAGACAGCGAACTGGCGTTGGATTCGTATTGCAGAATGATGTTCATGTACCAGAATAACTGGCACGCCTGCCAGAACGTCTGCGGCTTATGTTCGGCGTTATGGCGGGAGATCTCCGCAATGGTCAGTAACTCTTCGCGACGCTGAGCATCCGGGCAGTTTGCCGCCATCGTTTCCGCCAGTTCGGCGTAACGCAAAATGTGTTTCTGCGAGGCTTCGAGCAGTAACAGCGCTGCCTGATAAAAGTGATTCTCCGGCTGTTGCTGACAATGTTGCTGCATCTGCGCCACCAGCTCCCCCAGCCCGTGATTCAGCAGGCGCGGGTAATCAATAATAATGTGCCCCTGACCTTTATCCGTCTGGTTGATGCTGAAAATCTGCGTGCTGGTCGCGGCTTTTACTTCATCCGTCATCTGCCCGTTGATGAAATCTTTCATCGAACGTTTTTCCCAGTACGGGAACAACTCTTCGCGGTAGATACGTTTATCTTCTTCGCTAATGGCGAAACGGTCTTGCGGGCGCGTCGGGAATTGATCCAGCTCTTTCAGCAACCAGTAAGGGTCCATTTCCGGCGACATAATCCCGGCGCGCGGTTTTACGGTGCGGTTACCGGCAATCAGTTCTTCATCACGAATCGAAATTTCAACATGTTCAAGGATATACGCTGTCGCTTTCGCCCGGCGCAATATCACTGGCTCGCCTTCGGTTTGCCGATGGCTGGCGGTATAAAGCAGCGCCCGCTCCAGCGAGATTTCACGGGTATTGGCAAACAGTGCAGTTTTGAGGCGAGAGATACGATTCGTCATGAGGAACTCCTGTGGGAAAGCGAACCCGCCCTTACGGGCGGGATAAGAACTTAAGCGGTTTGTGTCAGATGAGCTTCCATTTTGCTCATAATGGCGTCAGCGCGTTTTACCGCATCGCTGATGTTGACGCGCACGATGGTCTTGCCAGCAAAACGCTCTTCAAACTTGATGCCGATATCTTTGGTCAGAATCACCATATCGGCGCTCGCCACGTCTTCCGCAGTCAGTTCGTTTTCCAGACCAATCGACCCCTGGGTTTCTACTTTTACTTCCCAGCCTTTCGCTTTCGCGGCACTTTCCAGCGCCTCTGCCGCCATATAGGTATGGGCAACACCTGAAGGACATGCGGTTACTGCAATAATTTTCGTCATGGCTCGTTCCTCAATTAATTAATTTCAAAATCCAGATCCAGGTCGTCTTCCTTCTCATCAGTCGAAGACCCATTTTTACGCGCCAGACTTTTCAGCACGTTAACGCAGATAGCCGTTGCTACAGCCCCAACAGCCACTGCCGCGATATACCCCAGCTTGCCTTCAACCACCGGCAGCACAATCAGACCACCCCAGCCTGCATAGCACTGCGCACCTACCATTGCAGCGGTCACCGTGCCACAGACAGTCCCCACCATAATGGAAGGAATGACACGCAACGGATCGGCGGCAGCGAAAGGAATCGCCCCTTCAGTGACGCCAACACAGCCCATTACCAGCGCCGCTTTACCGGTTTCGCGCTCTTCTGCGGAGAAATTTTTACGACCAATCAGCGTTGCCAGCCCCATGCCCAGCGGCGGAACACAGATCCCCACGGCAGCAATTGCCACCACGGTATAAACACCCTGAGCAACGCAAATCAGCATGAACGCATAGGCCACTTTGTTAACCGGGCCGCCCATATCGAACGCCAGCATCAGCCCCATGATCACCGCCAGCATCACCACGCTGCCTTGCTGCATCCCCTGAAGCCACTGAGTCAGGCTGTTGGTTAACGCACCGACAGGTTCCCCCAGCCCCCACATCATGACGCCAGCGGTAATTAAGGTGCCGACAATGGGAATAATGAAGATGGGCATCACCGAGCGCAGAACTTTATGCACCGGAATTTTCTTCAGGTAATGCACCACGATGCCGCCGATAATCCCGGCGATCAGCGCACCAAAGAAGCCCGCACCAAAGCTGTTACCAACCCAGGCACCGATAGCGCACGGGGCCAGCGCAGAGCGTTCTGCAATGGAATAACCGATGTAAGCGGCGAGGAAAGGCACCATCAGCGTTAAACCTGCAACACCGATATCAAACAGTTTTTTCAGATTCGGATCGGCTACGGCATCAGGCACTGCGCCTTTGCCATACAACATGACGGAAACCGCCAGCAAAATACCGCCCGATACCACAAAGGGAATCATGTGTGAAACGCCCGTCATTAAGTGCTGACGAGTGTTTTTCAGGATCTGTACCAACTCATTCATAAGTCGCTCCCAGGCTTACCCAAGCCTATGTCCATATTTTTTGATGGGAGAAACAATAGGCAATCGCAAGCAGGTCAAACAGTGGATAAAAAGGCCATTTACTGGACTTTTGTAATGTCAGTACAAAAATGCGATCCGCCTCATAACTTGCGTTAACTCGGAATCATGCCGGAATGGCGCGTCTTGTGAGACGCGTCGCAAATTGGCGGTTACATTACATTTGTCCAGCTTTTGGCAGATTTGTCACATGGCAGGTCGTTGCCATGCGCTCTTATCCTGTAAACAGAAAACCGTACCGGGAGAGAGGCAATGGCCCTGATTGTGGAATTTATTTGTGAGCTGCCTAACGGCGTACATGCGCGTCCGGCAAGCCACGTTGAAACGCTGTGTAATACTTTTTCATCTCAAATTGAGTGGCATAACCTGCGTACTGACCGTAAAGGCAACGCCAAAAGCGCCCTGGCGCTGATTGGCACCGATACACTGGTGGGCGATAACTGCCAGTTACTGATTTCCGGGGCTGACGAACAAGCAGCACACCAGCGCTTGAGCCAGTGGTTACGTGATGAATTCCCCCACTGCGACGCGCCGCTGGCAGAAGTTAAATCTGACGAGCTGGAGCCGCTGCCGGTTTCACTCACTAATTTGAATCCGCGCATTATTCGCGCCCGCACCGTATGTAGCGGTAGCGCAGGCGGCATTCTGACGCCAATATCTTCTTTAGATCTCAACGCGCTGGGTAATCTTCCCGCTGCCAAAGACGTCGACGCCGAGCAATCCGCACTGGAAAACGGCCTGACGCTGGTGATGAAAAACATTGAGTTTCGTCTGCTGGATAGCGACGGTGCCACCAGCGCGATTCTGGAAGCGCACCGATCACTGGCTGGCGATACTTCCCTGCGCGAACATTTACTGGCAGGCGTCAGTGCCGGATTAAGCTGCGCCGAAGCGATTGTCGCCAGTGCGAATCACTTTTGCGAAGAGTTCGCCCGTTCCAGCAGTAGCTACCTGCAAGAACGTGCGCTGGACGTACGCGACGTCTGCTTCCAGCTGCTTCAGCAAATCTACGGTGAACAACGCTTCCCGGCACCGGGCAAGCTGACGCAGTCATCTATTTGTATGGCGGATGAGCTGACCCCCAGCCAGTTTCTCGAACTGGATAAAAATCACCTCAAAGGTCTGTTACTGAAAAGCGGCGGCACTACGTCACATACGGTAATTCTTGCCCGTTCGTTCAACATTCCGACGCTGGTTGGTGTGGATATCGATGCCCTTACCCCGTGGCAGCAACAAACGATTTATATCGACGGCAACGCCGGGGCAATTGTGGTTGAGCCTGGGGAAGCCGTAGCCCGTTATTATCAGCAAGAAGCCCGCGTACAGGACGCTCTGCGTGAGCAACAGCGTGTCTGGCTGACCCAGCAAGCGCGTACCGCTGACGGTATCCGTATCGAAGTCGCGGCGAACATCGCCCACTCCGTGGAAGCGCAGGCCGCATTTGGCAATGGCGCGGAAGGCGTTGGTTTGTTCCGTACTGAAATGCTCTATATGGATCGCACCAGTGCACCGGGCGAAAGCGAGTTGTACAACATTTTTTGTCAGGCGCTGGAGTCCGCCAACGGGCGCAGCATTATTGTGCGCACTATGGATATTGGCGGCGACAAACCCGTTGATTATCTGAACATTCCGGCAGAAGCTAACCCGTTCCTCGGTTATCGCGCGGTGCGTATTTATGAAGAGTACGCGTCGTTATTTACCACACAACTACGCTCGATCCTCCGTGCCTCCGCTCACGGCAGCCTGAAAATCATGATCCCGATGATCTCCTCAATGGAAGAGATCTTATGGGTGAAAGAAAAACTGGCAGAAGCCAAACAGCAACTGCGTAACGAACACATTCCGTTTGATGAGAAGATCCAGCTCGGCATTATGCTGGAAGTGCCGTCGGTGATGTTCATCATCGATCAATGCTGCGAAGAGATTGACTTCTTTAGTATCGGTAGTAATGACCTGACGCAGTATCTGCTGGCGGTGGATCGCGATAACGCTAAGGTTACTCGTCACTACAACAGCCTGAATCCGGCATTCTTGCGGGCGCTCGATTACGCCGTGCAGGCGGTGCATCGCCAGGGAAAATGGATTGGTCTGTGCGGTGAACTGGGGGCGAAAGGTTCCGTGCTGCCGTTGCTGATTGGTTTAGGGCTGGATGAACTGAGCATGAGCGCGCCGTCGATTCCGGCCGCGAAAGCGCGAATGGCACAGCTTGATAGCCGCGAATGCCGCCAGTTGCTCAACCAGGCAATGGCCTGCCGGACTTCGCTGGAAGTGGAACACCTGCTGGCGCAATTCCGTATGACGCAACAGGACGCACCGCTGGTCACTGCCGAGTGCATCACGCTGGAAAGCGACTGGCGCAGCAAAGAAGAAGTGCTCAAAGGCATGACCGATAACCTGCTGCTGGCTGGCCGCTGCCGCTATCCGCGTAAACTAGAAGCCGACTTGTGGGCGCGCGAGGCCGTTTTCTCTACCGGTCTGGGCTTTAGTTTTGCCATTCCACACAGCAAATCAGAACACATTGAGCAATCCACCATCAGCGTGGCGCGTCTGCAAGCGCCGGTGCGCTGGGGCGATGATGAAGCGCAATTCATCATTATGTTAACCCTGAACAAACACGCTGCGGGCGATCAGCATATGCGCATTTTCTCGCGCCTCGCTCGTCGCATCATGCACGAAGAATTCCGTAACGCGCTGGTTAACGCCGCCTCTGCCGACGCTATCGCCAGCCTGCTGCAACATGAACTGGAACTGTAAAAGGAAACATCATGGAACTGTATCTGGACACCGCTAACGTCGCAGAAGTCGAACGTCTGGCACGCATATTCCCCATTGCCGGGGTAACAACTAACCCGAGCATTATCGCTGCCAGCAAGGAGTCCATCTGGGAAGTGCTGCCGCGTCTGCAAAAAGCGATTGGTGATGAGGGCATTCTGTTTGCACAGACCATGAGTCGTGATGCGCAGGGAATGGTGGAAGAAGCGAAGCGCCTGCGCGACGCCATTCCGGGCATTGTGGTGAAAATCCCGGTGACTTCCGAAGGTCTGGCAGCAATTAAAATACTGAAAAAAGAGGGTATTACTACACTTGGCACCGCAGTGTACAGTGCTGCACAAGGGTTACTGGCCGCGCTGGCAGGGGCAAAATACGTTGCTCCCTATGTAAATCGCGTGGACGCTCAGGGCGGAGACGGCATTCGTACCGTCCAGGAGCTGCAAGCGTTACTGGAAATGCACGCGCCAGAAAGCATGGTGCTGGCTGCCAGCTTTAAAACACCACGTCAGGCGCTGGATTGTTTGTTGGCAGGATGTGAATCCATCACACTGCCCTTAGATGTAGCGCAACAAATGCTCAACACCCCTGCGGTAGAGTCAGCTATAGAGAAGTTCGAACACGACTGGAATGCCGCATTTGGCACTACTCATCTCTAAAGGAGCAATTATGGACCGCATTATTCAATCACCGGGTAAATACATCCAGGGCGCTGATGTCATTAATCGCCTGGGCGAATACCTGAAGCCGCTGGCAGAACGTTGGTTGGTTGTTGGCGATAAATTTGTATTAGGTTTTGCTCAGGCAACCGTCGAGCAAAGCTTTAAAGATGCCGGGCTGGTAGTAGAAATTGCGCCGTTTGGCGGTGAATGTTCGCAAAATGAGATCGACCGTCTGCGTGGCATCGCGGAGACTGCGCAGTGTGGCGCAATTCTCGGTATCGGTGGCGGAAAAACCCTCGATACTGCCAAAGCGCTGGCACATTTCATGGGTGTTCCGGTAGCGATCGCACCGACTATCGCCTCTACCGACGCACCGTGCAGCGCATTGTCTGTTATCTACACCGATGATGGTGAGTTTGACCGCTATCTGCTGCTGCCAAATAACCCGAATATGGTCATTGTCGATACTAAAATCGTCGCGGGCGCACCTGCGCGTCTGTTAGCAGCGGGTATCGGTGATGCGCTGGCGACCTGGTTTGAAGCGCGTGCCTGCTCTCGTAGCGGCGCAACCACGATGGCGGGCGGTAAGTGTACTCAGGCGGCGCTGGCGCTGGCTGAACTGTGCTACAACACCCTGCTGGAAGAAAGCGAAAAAGCGATGCTTGCCGCCGAACAGCATGTAGTGACTCCGGCGCTGGAGCGCGTGATTGAAGCGAACACCTATTTGAGCGGCGTTGGTTTTGAAAGCGGTGGTCTGGCGGCGGCTCACGCGGTGCATAACGGCCTGACCGCTATCCCGGATGCGCATCACTATTATCACGGTGAAAAAGTGGCATTTGGTACGCTGACGCAGCTGGTTCTGGAAAACGCGCCGGTGGAGGAAATCGAAACCGTAGCCGCACTTAGCCATGCGGTAGGTTTGCCAATAACTCTCGCTCAACTGGATATTAAAGAAGATGTCCCGGCGAAAATGCGAATTGTGGCAGAAGCGGCATGTGCAGAAGGTGAAACCATTCACAACATGCCTGGCGGCGCGACGCCAGATCAGGTTTACGCCGCACTGCTGGTAGCCGACCAGTACGGTCAGCGTTTCCTGCAAGAGTGGGAATAACCTACTCCAAACTCCCGGCTTGTCCGGGAGTTTGAACGCAAAATTGCCTGATGCGCTACGCTTATCAGGCCTACGCAATCTCTACAATATATTGAATTTGCGTGCTTTTGTAGGCCGAATAAGGCGTTCACGCCGCATCCGGCACTCTGTGCCAGTAAACTAAAACTCCCACGTTGATTGGGAGTTTTTTTATCCGCTTCTGGACATTTTCTCCACAGAACAATCGTTAGCCCGGAAGGTCGAATCTGTGACTCTTATTTTCACGGATGAAACAGATGAAAGCTTCACTGGCGCTGGTCAGCCTGCTAACGGCATTTACCAGCCACTCCTTAAAATCTCCCGCCGTTCCACCAACCGTGGTACAAATCCAGGCCAACACCAACCTTGCCATCGCAGACGGTGCCAGACAGCAAATCGGCAGCACGCTATTTTACGATCCGGCGTATGTGCAGCTTACTTATCCTGGCGGTGATGTCCCGCAAGAACGCGGGGTATGTTCCGATGTGGTGATCCGTGCATTGCGCAGCCAGAAGGTCGATTTGCAGAAACTGGTGCACGAAGATATGGCGAAGAATTTTGCCGATTATCCGCAAAAATGGCAGTTAAAGCGCCCGGACAGCAACATCGATCACCGTCGGGTGCCTAATCTGGAAACCTGGTTTACCCGCCACGATAAAACACGCCCCACCAGCAAAAACGCCGGGGACTATCAAGCGGGTGATATTGTCTCCTGGCGACTGGACAACGGGCTGGCACATATTGGGGTGGTGTCAGATGGCTTCGCCCGCGACGGTACGCCGCTGGTGATACATAACATTGGCGCAGGCGCGCAGGAAGAAGATGTACTGTTTAGCTGGCGGATGGTGGGGCATTATCGGTATTTTGTTAAATAAGCGATCGCCCCACATGAAGAAAAAATTCAGATCCTTTTTACACTGACGGCTTCTTTTTTCTTACGGCTCACCAGCGCCAGTGCCAGCAAAATCAGCACAATACCGCTACCCTCAACCGCGCCAGGATTCTCACCGAGCAGCCACCAGGAAAAAAGTACACCACAAACGGGAACGGCCAGTGTGCTTAAGCCGGCAATACTGGCAGGCAAGTTTTTCAATACAAACAACCATAAGCTCCACGCCAGCGCCGTCGCCAGAATCGCACTGTAGGCCAGCGCCCAGAACACGGTGGGCTGCCAGTCAATTTCACGTTGCGGTACCAGTAAAGCGACCACACTCATCACCAGCGCCGCATACAGCATCTGCCAGGATGTTAACGACAATAAATCCACGCGCGGATGACGGGCATACAGACGTTTAGCAACAATCGCGCTCGCCCCCCAACTGACGCCGGAGAGGATCGCCAGCATGGCGCTTTTCATCGAAGAGAAATCGAGTTGCCACGGCTGCAACACCAAAAATAAACCGAAAGCGGCAATCAGAATCGCGAAATATTGCCCACGTCGCAGGCGTTCACCGAGAAACAACGCGGCGAAAATCACCACCCAGAACGGCATGGTATAGCTCAGGATCGCCACTTTCCCCGCTCCGCCGCTGACCAGCGCCCACTGTGCCAGGCCAACCATCCCGCAGGTTTGTAACAGGGCAATGGCTAAGGTGTATTTAAACGGCGTCGGGCGCATTCCGCGACCACGTAACAAAAGAACGATGAATAAAACGAGAGCGCCGAAAATGCAGCGTAAGGCGGTGAAGTCGAAGGCACCGATGTAGCTGGTGACTTGCTTCATGAAAATCCAGCTATAACTCCAGATAAGTGTGAGCACAACCAGGCCACTGATTGCCAGTGGGTTGCTCTTTCCTGCGGCAGACATGAGAGATCCAGTGTGTAGTTTTCCTGTGGACACTATACGCTGGTAAAGAAACTTCAGCGACTGCCTGAAAGGCAGTCGCTGAAGAAGGTCAGGTTACAGCAGGTCGAAACGGTCGAGGTTCATCACTTTCACCCATGCTGCCACGAAGTCTTTAACAAATTTCTCGTGGGCATCGCTGCTGGCGTAAACTTCTGCCAGTGCACGCAGAACGGAGTTAGAACCAAATACCAGGTCCGCACGGCTGGCGGTGTATTTCACTTCACCCGTTTCACGATCACGGCCTTCGAACAGCTCTTTCGATTCGTCGGTCGCTTTCCACTCGTAGCGCATATCCAGCAAGTTCACAAAGAAGTCATTGCTCAATACGCCCACACGGTCAGTGAAGACACCGTTTTTGCTACCATCGAAGTTGGCGCCCAGCACACGCATCCCGCCCACCAGCACAGTCATTTCTGGTGCAGTCAGCGTCAGTTGCTGCGCTTTATCGATCAGCAGTGATTCAGTGGTAGCCTCGCCCGACGCAGCGCGATAGTTACGGAAACCATCAGCAACAGGTTTGAGCAGCTCGAACATCTCGATATCCGTCTGATCCTGACGTGCATCTACGCGACCTGGTGTGAACGGAACACTGATGCTGATACCCGCAGCACTCGCCGCTTTTTCGACACCAACAACACCGGCGAGAACAATAATGTCAGCGAGTGAAGCCGTGTGTGAGGATTTATAGATCCCCTCCAGCACCGGCAATGCGCGTGCTGCTGCGGCATTAACCTCCCAGTCGCGCTGCGGAGCTAATGCCAGACGCGCACCGTTGGCACCGCCACGTTTATCCCCACCGCGGAAGGTGGAGGCAGAAGCCCAGGCAACAGAAACCAGCTCGCTCACAGAGAGACCAGACTCAGCAATCGCCGTCTTCAGGTTAAGGATATCTTCCTCGCTCGGGTTGAAGAACACATGTGGCAGCGGATCTTGCCAGATCAGATCTTCTTTCGGCACTTCCGGTCCGATGTAACGAGATTTCGGCCCCATATCCCTGTGCGTCAGTTTGAACCACGCACGGGCAAAGGCTTCGTTGAACGCTTGCGGATCGTCAAGGAAGCGACGTGAAATCTTCTCAAACTCTGGATCAAAACGCAGCGTCAGGTCAGTGACCAGCATCGTCGGCTTACGTTTCTTCGACGGATCGAACGGATCCGGGATAATTTCCGGTGCATCTACGGCTTCAAACTGGATGGCGCCTGCCGGGCTACGAGTCTGTACCCACTCATACTTGAACAGGTTTTCGAAGAAATAGTTGCTCCACTGGGTCGGCGTCTGGGTCCAGACCACTTCCAGACCTGACGTAATGGCATCGGCACCGACACCGGAACCAAAATCACTTTTCCAGCCTAAGCCCTGGTTTTCGATCGGGGCCGCTTCAGGATCAGGACCTACGTGCGTTGCCGGGCCTGCGCCGTGAGTTTTACCTAACGTATGACCACCCGCGATCAGCGCAACGGTTTCTTCGTCGTTCATCCCCATATTGCCAAATGTCGCGCGAATAGCTGCAGCCGCAGAAAGCGGTTCGCCGCTGGCATTTGGTCCTTCCGGGTTAACGTAAATCAGCCCCATTTCGGTTGCTGCTAATGGGCGTTTTGCCAGTTCTTCCGGGTTACGGTGGGCAAGCCAGGTTTTTTCATCACCCCAGTTTACGTCGAGATCCGGTTCCCAGACGTCTTCACGACCGGCACCAAAACCGAAGGTACGGAAACCGGAGTTTTCCAGCGCCACGTTACCCGCGAGGATAAACAGGTCGGCCCAGGAGATTTTCTGACCATATTTTTGTTTGATTGGCCACAACAGACGACGCGCTTTATCCAGGCTGACGTTATCCGGCCAGGAGTTGAGCGGTGCAAAACGTTGCTGACCACGACCCGCGCCGCCGCGACCATCGATTGAACGGTAAGTCCCCGCGCCATGCCAGGCCATACGAATAAACAGACCAGCGTAGCTGCCCCAGTCTGCTGGCCACCACGGTTGAGACTCTGTCAGCAGATCTTTCAGATCTTTTTTCAGGCCGTAGTAATCTAGCTTGCTAAATTCTTTGCGGTAGTCGAAGTCCTCACCCAGTGGGTTAGAACGGTTAGAATGTTGGTTTAACAGGTCAACACGGAGTTGTTTTGGCCACCAGTCATGAGTGGTTGTTCCCGCACCGGCGCTCTGGTCATGACCGCCATGATGGAACGGGCATTTTCCGGCTGCTGTTGTGTTATGGATATCGTCTGACGTGCTCATCAATATACTCCCTCTACAGTGTTACCCTTACGATACACAGCGTTAGAGAGAAGTTATAATTGAATTAATCCACGGATGCGATAGTTGGGATCTTACATATCATTAGTTAAAGAGATGTAGATCAAATTGATCTTAAATAAGCCTTTTTGATTATGTCCGATTACGGACAAATACCTTATAAAAAAGGGTTTTATCCCTGTTTTCTCTCTGTTCTTTTAAGGAATGAAGGAGAAAAAGCGAGTCAATAGTTTTACTTGTCTGCCCCCTCGCTTCGAGGAGGCATTTTGTGCTTTGTTTTAATTTTGTGATCACCGTGTGATTTTTACAGAAACCAAAGCACTTATAAACCAGGTCGAACACCCAGCGTATGGCAAATCGCGTAACTCATTTCAGCGCGGTTAAGCGTATAGAAGTGGAAATCTTTCACCCCTTCACGGCTTAAAATCTTCACCATATCCATCGCAATATTCGCACCCACCAGCTTGCGGGTTTCGGCGTCATCATCCAGACCATCAAACATTTGCGCCATCCACGCCGGAATACGCACGTTGGTCATGTCAGCAAATTTCTTCGCCTGTTTAAAGTTAGAGACGGGCAAAATGCCAGGAATAATTTCCACATCAATACCCGCCGAAACACAACGATCGCGAAAACGCAGGTAGCTTTCGACATCGAAGAAGAACTGAGTAATCGCGCGATTGGCTCCGGCATCGACTTTGCGTTTCAGGTTGAGCAAATCCGCCTGAGCGCTTTTTGCTTCCGGGTGAACCTCCGGATACGCCGCCACGGAGATATCGAAATCCGCGACGTCTTTTAACAGCGTCACCAGGTCAGAGGCATACATTTCCGGCTTACCGCTTCCCGGCGGCAGGTCGCCACGCAGCGCCACGATATGGCGAATACCGTTATTCCAGTAGTCGCGGGCGATGGTCCGCAGCTCGGCAGGCGTCGCATCAATGCAGGTAAGATGCGGCGCAGCTTCCAGACCAGTACGGTCTTTAATGCCTTTAATAATACTGTGCGTGCGGTCGCGCTCGCCGGAGTTTGCGCCATAGGTCACTGAAACAAATTTCGGTTTCAGGCTACTAAGACGATCGATGGAGTTCCACAGGGTCTGCTCCATTTCACTGGTACGCGGCGGGAAAAATTCGAACGAAACATTAATCTGCCCCTGGACTTCGGCCAGGCTCTGATTCAGGGCATCCCGCTGGCTGGCGTGAAAAAAGCTCATACCTTACCTCATCAATCGCTTGTAGTTATATGTTGTGTTGTGAACATCTATCCATTTAGACGTCCAGATGTAAAGATGAAGGAAAAGCCGAGGGGCGTCAACCGAAAAATGCCCCATGATGGTGAGGAAAAATCAGGGAAGATGAATTTTCTTCATTTGAATGTGGGAGTAAATGGGTTCTCTCACATTATCGCGCGCGAAGTAATGAATAAACGGATAAACCATCGGCTTCAAATTTATTTAAATAAGAGTTAATTAATATGCTCGTCTGTGTTAGCTGGACACTTATTTAAATAAAACAAATAGATACCATAATTTGCATTCAATACTGCATGTTTATTATTTGAACTACTTCAAACTATTAACAATTTCTCCAAAATTATGTTGCAGAGCAATTATGCATCCCCCACGATAAGTAGAACGTTCTACTAGAACGTTCTACTTATACAAAAAAAGACTAATTCGCGCAGATTTATGCGCTATTCGGGGGAAATCAGCATGAATCTGATGTCGAGTTTCGTGAAGTCACTTTCTAAATTGTCGATGATTGGTCGCGCCCTAATGCTGCCAATTTCGCTTCTGCCTGCCGCTGGGTTGTTACTGGCATTCGGCGATAAATTCCATTTGCCTTTGATGATGAATGCAGGCGGCATTATTTTTGATAACTTGCCGATGCTTTTTGCTATCGGTTCCGCCGTAGGGCTGGCTTCTGAATCAGGAATTGCGGCGTTATCCGCAGCCGTTTCCGTTTTTGTCACCAATATCACCATCAGCACCGTACTTAGCATCACGCCAGAAATGGCCGGGCAAGGCGGCAAATACGCGATGGTGGTGGGGATCCCCACACTGCAAATGGGCGTTTTTGGCGGCCTGATATGCGGGATTCTGGCAGCGTGGTGTTACAACCGTTTTCATACCATGCAATTGCCAGAATTCCTTGGTTTTTTCTCCGGAAAACGCTTTGTCGCTATCGCGACGGCTTTTCTTTCCTTCATCCTTGGCTTGTTACTGCCCTATGTCTGGCAACATATTCAGTCGGGAATCGATGCACTATCAGTTATCGTCAATGGTGATAACCAAGCGGCATCGACCTTTATTTTTGGTGTGACAGAACGTGCGCTCATTCCGCTTGGGCTGCACCACATCTGGTATCCGTCGTTCTGGTACTCTTTTGGTGATTACACCACCCAGGCAGGGCAAACAATCCACGGTGACCAAACAATTTGGTTCAAAATGCTGGAAGAAGGTGTGAAATCGTTCAGTAGCGACAGCTACCATAACGCAGGTAAGTTTTTACAGGGCGAGTTCCCGCTCATGCTGTTCGCGCTGCCTGCGGCGTGTCTGGCGATGTACCATGAAGCACACACCAAAAATAAGAAAATTGCCGCCGGTATTCTGTTCTCTGCCGCATTAACCTGTTTCCTGACAGGTATTACAGAACCCGTTGAATTTACCTTTATTTTCGTGGCACCGGTACTGTACGTATTCAACGCGATAATGGCTGGCCTCTCCTATATGGCGATGTATCTGCTCCATGCCCACATTGCAAAATCCTTCTCGGCAGGGCTTATCGATTATATTTCGTTTGGCATCCTGCCATCATTTAACGGCTACGAAACCAACTTCCTGAGCGCCATTATCGTCGGCGTGCCAATGGCGGTGATCTACTACTTCACCTTCCGCTTTGTTATTCGTCGTTTTGATGTGAAAACGCCTGGTCGTACTGAAACTACGGTTAGCGCTAATGATAAAACCGATGACGAGCTGGCAACAGAAATCATCACGCTACTTGGCGGTCAGCAAAACATTAAATCGGTAGGCTCCTGCATCACGCGTTTACGTCTGGAAGTCTCTGATAAAGAAGCGGTGGATCAGGATGGTCTAAATAATATCGGCGCCCGTGGCGTGGTTTTTGTCGGCAATAACGGCATTCAGGTCATTTTTGGCGCGCGAGCGCAATTTATCGCGCAAACCATGTCGACGATGATCGGTAAATAGCCTTAAGATTACTCGATGTCAGAGGTTCTGGTCCCTGACCAGAACCCTCTTGCTATTTAAAAAATCAACGTTGTTCAGGGAGTGAGTTTGAAGAAAGTCAGCATAATTGATGTTGCCAAAAGAGCCGGAGTTTCCGTCTCTACTGTGTCGCTAGTGTTGCGCCAGAAAGGGAAAATCTCGGAGGCGACCATCGGGAAAGTTCATGCTGCTATTGACGAACTGGGCTACGTGCATAATGTTGCCGCCGCCAATTTACGTTCCCACACTTCAAATCTTATCGGACTGATTTTACGTGATTTTAGCGATAGCTTTTCCATCAAAGTGATGGCCAGCATTGTTCAGGAACTGGAAGCCAGGGGCTATATGGTATTCCTTGGGCAACCACAGAACGAACATGAACATCTTGAACGTTGTTTACTTTCCTTCAAGCAACAAGGTGTTGCCGGAGTGATTTATCTGGCTTCCGATGCGCATCGTGAAACCCTCCCCACACTAATCCGCCAGTGTTCGCTTCCCCTTGTTGTCGCGTCACAAACGCCTATCAAAGATGAGTGCAACCTGGTGTTGCGTGACAACCAGCAGGCAGCAAGTCTTGCCACACGTTATTTAATTGAGCGCGGCCATCGTTACATTGCCTATCTCGGTGGCAGAGAGAGTGATCTTATCCGTCAGCAGCGACTGGTTGGTTTTCGCCAGACCCTGGCAAAATTTGGCATTGCTGGTCGTGACGAGTTCACGCCAGCCTGTGACGGTGACACCTGGGCTGCCAGCATGGCAACGCGCCAGCTGCTGGAAAATAACAACGCCATTACCGCCCTGCTCTGCCATTCGCCCGACGCTATGATTGGCGGCATCAACGGCATACATCAGGTGGGGCGCACCGTCGGGAAAGACGTCTTTCTGACCCAGCAGGTAGCGCTAATTGGTTTTGAAGATATGCTGCATATCAACCTGACCTCTCCTGTTTTCACCTATGTATCTTCCGCCAGTGAAGAAACCGGACGCCAGGCAGCGACCCTGATGATTCGCAAATTAAAAGACCCGGATTTGCAAACCCAAAGAATTGCGCTTTCCGGGCAACTGGTGGTGCGGGAATCGGCGTAATACAAATGCCGAATGAGATATACGTCGATATCATCATCCGGCAATAAGGTGTAAACCAACTCAATGCGTATGTTTACTTGATATCTTTCACTCGCATACCGTTGAGCTGTTCATCCGTGATGGTATTGCCCGCTTTGAAGTAATCAACCACGGCGTGATAAACGTAATAACCGCCCGTTGTGTTACGCGCTTTCCCTTCGGTAAAGGCGGTAAAACCATCCCCACCATCAGCAAGGAAACTTTGAGTAGCAATAGGGTAAACCGTCGCATCTTCAATCGGTTTGCCATTCAGAGTCAGTGAGATAACCCGCTGACCAACCGGCTTACTGCTGTCGTACTTCATTTCCAGGCCTTTCGATACCTGTAAAACGCCATTACTTAAACTTGCGCCGTGTTCCATCAAACTGCGTAATTGTTTACCCGTGAGATCCATCGTCACCAGTTCGTTGGGGAACGGGAAGGTACTGATGACGCCGCCCATCGTAATCGCCCCTGCGGGGATCTCATTGCGAATACCGCCAGAGTTGGTTAAAGCCAATTGGGTGTTTTTACCCGCCGCTGCCAGTAAAGCGTCCGCCGCCAGGTTCCCGAGGGATGCCGATTCACCATAGGCACGTTTTAATTCAACCGGCGATTGCGCCACCGTTTGTTGCACCACTTCATCAAGCTTTTTATTCCAGCCGTCAATCACCTGTTTCGTTTGTGGATCGGGCTTCCACTCGTCGGCGTAAATGGTTTTAAGCTCGAAGCTTTTCACCGTAAATTTATGCGGCTTCTCTTTGTAGTCGAGAACCAGTTTACCCACATCAATCCCGCCGCTGTCCGTCGAGAGGATGAGCGTATTGCCGACTTTAATCGGTTCCGGTGTACCCACATGCGCATGTCCGGTGATCAAAATATCCAGCCCTTTCACCTGACTTGCCGTCTGAATATCTTTATCCAACGCGCGACGCACATCCGTGCCTCCCATACTGGACTGGCGGGCCGGAACACCTTCGTGGATCAGGGCGACGGTCAAATCAACCTTGCCTTTGAGTTCATCGATATAACGTTGTAGCCATTTAATTTCATCACGCGCCTCAATACCCACTCGCGTGGCAGCGGATACCGTGTCATTAAAGGCAAATACTCCGTGCAAACCTATAACGCCAATTTTCACGCCGTCTTTTTCGATGATGGTATAGGGCTTATCCCAGAATGATTTACTGCTGTTCTGATAAAAAATATTGCCCTGCACAATAGGGAATTTTGCCTGACTCAACTGTAATAATGTGTTGTCCCAGCCGTGGTCAAATTCATGGTTGCCTATTGTGGCGACATCAAATGGCATGGTATTCATAATATCGATAATAGCTTTGCCTTTGGTCAGGCTGCTGATATAGGGCCCGGTAAAATAGTCACCCGCATCAAAAAACCATGTCGCTTTATTTTTTGCTTTTTCTTGTTTAACCAGCGTAGTGATATTTGCCCAGCCGCCAATATCTCGTTTACCGTCAGCGATCCACGGCACTTTATAAGGCTCTACATGTGCATGGAGATCGTTGGTATAAATGATAGTGACATCTTTGGCGCAAGCCCAGAACGGCAGTGTTAATGCGATACCCGCAGCAAGCATTTTAATTTTCATAAATAGTCCCTTTCAGTGATTTAAAGGATTGCTACATTACGTTCTGAAAGAGTTATTTATGTGAGAGTAATCACATCCACAAGGGAGCGTTGCCGGACAAAATCAACGACCTTGTGAAATCGTTGGTGATATATGTCGACTCTGTTTACGATTAATGCCTGCAAGTCGTTTGGTTGCCGTAATTTAGGACGGTCAACATCGACAGATTACAGCTGGCCTGACTATCGACTGGGTTATGCAGCATTGCACTGCCGGGCATGTGGAAGCTACCCACCGTTGTTTGACGAACAACAATTTCGTGACTGGTTGTCAGTTCACTTATCTACGTGGGCCTCTGAAAAGGGCCATTTCTGCCCGGTATGTTATGGCACAGAGACGATTTGTTATGGTCACAATCCACAGGGTTCGCAACGCATTCAATGCCGTAACTGCAAAAAGGTCTGGACGCCCAAACAATATCAGAAAGAAATAACGCCTCCAGAAATAATCGAAACGGTTGCTCTTCTGGTGCCATTTCAGGGAGCCAGCGGCGGGCAGAAACTGTATGTTTTAATGAGTTTCGATGCTATTCACGGAAATATTCTTCATCTCTCTACTAATTACACGCAGCATCAAGCGGGAGAAAGCCTGCATTACCGATTTAAAGGAAAAGCAGAATCAGAGCTATACGATAGCAATATCGTACACCGCGTTGATATGCGCGAAGCACAATTTCTACGCCGCAGTCAGTTTGATGAAATTCAGTATGGCAGCGCAGCGCTCAAGCGCAATGCCAAAGGCGCTATTCTGCGTCCGGTTATCACTGCACACGGGCATTTCAGAGTACTGAATATTTTATTCCCGACAGTTAAAACTCATGTTATTTCACACGAGTGTTTTTTAAGAGGCGCCATTATTACGGTCTGGGCTGATCTGTTTCGCCAACAGCAAGGTGAAATTTGGTTCATTGAAGAGGAAATAACTGACTGTACCAATAATATGCCCTGGCGTTTTCAGGGAACAACTTATCACGGCTGGTGGAAAAATCAGTGGCAACTCTGGGAGCAGGGAAAAAATCGTAAAATGGTATGTGCATTAACGGGCGGAAAGAGTAGCAAAGCTGAAATGCTCTCTTTGGCAACCAGCAGAGAATTTATCCACTGGCTACATAAACAAGCAGTATTTACTCACAGCACCCCGCTTTCCGCAGGGCGCGTTACGCAAATACTGCTTTCTCTGGCTCAGGATTACAACAACTGCGCCAGACGGTTGATATCCGACTGAATCGCCCCGGCGGTGACATCACGCCCTGCGCCTGGCCCGCGGATCACCAGCGGATTATCGCGATACCAGCGGCTTTCGATGGCAAAGACGTTATCGCACGGCAGCAAAGAAGCCAGTGGATGATCTTCCCGCACCGCTTCCACGCCCACACGCGCTTTGCCATTGGCATCGAAACGCGCCACGTAGCGCAGCACCAGCCCCATTTCGCGGGCCGCTTCCAGCCGTTGCACCATCTGCTCGTTAAGTTCATCGCCATTTTCAAAGAAATGGTCGATGCTGCCGCCTTCGCAATGGGCAGGCACCAGCGACTCCACGCGTACCTGGTCCGGTTCAATGTTGTAACCCGCTTCACGCGCCAGAATCACCAGCTTGCGCATCACGTCTTTGCCAGAGAGATCGTCACGCGGGTCAGGTTCGGTTAAGCCCTGCTGCCAGGCCTGATCCACCAGCTCGGTAAACGGCACGCTACCGTCGAATTGCAGGAACAGCCAGGAGAGCGTGCCGGAGAAGATCCCGCTGATCGACAAAATGGTATCGCCGCTGTCGATCAGATCGCGCACGGTATGGTTGATCGGCAAGCCCGCACCAACGGTGGCGTTGTATAGCCAGTGACGCCCGGTTTTTTCGAAGGCGTCGTGGATCTGGCGATATTTGTTGCTGTCGCTTGCTCCCGCCAGTTTGTTGGCACTGATGACGTGGAAACCGTGGCTGGCGAAATCGAGATACTGATCAGCAAGCTGCTGGCTGGCGGTAACGTCCAGCACCACTAAATCATCATACGGATGGGCGCGCATCCACAGGAACAACGACTCTTCATCCTGCTCGACGGCTTCGTCGTTGAAGAAGGCTAACGCGCGGCTGGCGTCCAGGCCTTCGTAGCTCAACAGGCTGCGGCGGCTGTCCACCACACCTGCCAGCACAAATTCAAAGCCGGTGCGTGCCGAGAGCGTACTCTGCTCACGGGCGAACAGTTCCAGCCAGCGGGAACCGATATTGCCCTTGCCGAACAAGACCAGGCCGATGCGTTTTTCTGCGCGGAAGACGGACTGATGCAGGCCCTGAATCAGGCTTTCGGTTGGTCCGGTGCGCAGTACTGCCACCAGGCTGATGCCGTCATCCGACTGCCAGGTAAACTCGACCGGCTGGCCTTTCAGTTGCTGCCAGAAGCGGTGGCAATGCAGCGGGTTGCGGGTGACACCCGCCCCAACCATCGCCACCAGCGCCAGCCCCTGACGCAGGCGCAGTTCACCAGGTAATCCCGCTTCGTCGAGGATTTTCAGTGCACTGTCAGCGACTTCTGAGGTGTAGCAAAATTGCAGCAACTGGCGATCGTTATGCACGCCAACTGCCAGTGGACGCACCTGAGCACGTTTCAGGATTTGGTCGATCTCTTTATGCGCCAGTTTGAAATCCTGGCTGGTAGGCACCTGAAACTCAATCAAACAGACATCATCGTGGCTGGTGACAATACGCGCACCAGTACCGGAGGCCAGCACACGTTCAATACGCGTGGAACCTTGATCTGGCGTGTAGCTACAGCGCAGTTGCAGGTCGATTTCGCTGCCAGAAACTGGCTGTAAGGTACGGGCGTGAAGAACGGGAGCCGCCAGACGCGCCAGTTCGCTGGCTTCATCCAGACGCAGCAACGGCAGCAGGCAGGCATCTTTCACTTTACGCGGGTCAGCGCTATATACCCCGGCGACGTCGCTCCAGATGGTTACGCGGGAAACACCCGCCAGCGCACCGATTTGTGTCGCGGAATAGTCGGAACCGTTACGCCCCAGCAGCACCGTTTCACCGGCGTTGTTACGGCTGATAAACCCGGTCACCACCAGACGTTTGCCCGGATGTTGCACCAGCAGTTGTTGCAGCAGCGGGTAAGAAAGTCCTTCATCAACCTGCGGTTGCGCAGCGCGTTCAGCGCGTAAAAACTCGCGGGCATCAAGCCAGGCTGCTGGCAATCCTTGTTGATTAAGTACCGCAGACATCAGGCGCGCCGACCACACTTCCCCGTGGCCCACCACTTCTGCATACACCGCGTCGTTAATACCGCTGTCGAGCAGCGCGGCCAGACGCTCCAGATCGCTGACAAAGGCGCTAATGAGGCTATCGGCTTCTTCGGCGGGTAACAAGCCGCTAATCAGATCGCACTGATAACGACGCAACGTTTGTTGAACCTGATGCGCAGAGAGACGATCGGTCTGGCTTAGTTTCAACCAGTTAATCAACTGGTTAGTGGTGCTACCGGCGGCGGAAACCACCATCATATCGTCGGGCTGGGAGTACTCAGCCATAATGCCCGCTACACGCAAATAACACTTCACATCAGCCAGACTACTGCCACCAAATTTATGCAGTTGACGACCTTTCGCCCCTGCCTGCGCAATCACACTCATTTTTACCCCTTGTTTGCAGCCCGGAAGCCATTTTCCAGGTCGGCAATTAAATCTTCGCCATCTTCAATACCGGTGGAGATACGCAGCAGCGTCTCGGAGATCCCGGCGGCAGCACGCGCTTCTGGCACCATGCCTGCATGTGTCATGGTTGCGGCGTGAGAGATTAAACTTTCCACTCCCCCTAATGATTCCGCCAGCGTAAACAACGACAGCCCGCCCAGGAAACGACGCAGCGTCTGCTCATCGCCATCCAGTTCAAAACTCAACATTGCGCCAAAGCCTTTTTGCTGGCGCGCGGCAATTTCATGCCCCTGATTTTCCGGCAGCGACGGGTGATACAGTTTTTTCACCAATGGCTGGGTTTGCAGGTATTTCACAATCACCTGCGCGTTGCGCTGGGCCAGCTCCATACGCGGCACCAGCGTTCGCAAACCGCGCAGCAGCAGATAGCTGTCAAACGCGCCGCCCGTCACGCCAATATTGTTTGCCCACCAGGCAAGTTCAGTGACAACGTCCGGGTCTTTAGCAATCACCACGCCGGCCACCACGTCTGAGTGACCGTTCAGATATTTCGTACATGAATGCAACACCAGATCGGCACCCAATGCCAGCGGATTTTGCAATGCCGGGCTTAAGAAGGTGTTATCCACCACGCTCACCGCCCCGACTTCCCTTGCCAGATGGCAGATTTTCGCAATATCCACGACGCGTAACAATGGATTACTTGGGCTTTCTACCAGCACCAGTTTAGGTTTTTCTGCCAGTGCCGCCCGCAATGCCTGCTCATCGCCTTGATCAACAAACAACACGCGATAGCAACCGCGTTTCGCCAGGCTGTCGAACAGGCGATAGCTGCCGCCGTAGCAGTCGTGTGGCGCAACCAGCAGATCGCCGGGTTTCAAAAAGACGGTAGTCACCAGGTGGATCGCGGACATGCCGGTATTTGTAAGCACTGCACCAGCGCCGCCTTCCAGTTCTGCCAGCGCCCGCTGAACCACATCGCGCGTTGGGTTGCCGCGACGCGAGTAATCATGCGTGCGCGGTTCGTTAAATCCGGTAAAGTTATAGGTGCTGGAAAGATGGATCGGTGGGACAACGCAACCATACTGTTCGTCGTCATTTAACCCGCTACGCACTGCGATGGTGGCCTGTTTACGCGTCATGTGATGAAGTTTCCTGGGCTTTGTCGGTGAAATGTCAGGCACCAGAGTAAACATTGTGTTAATGGACGTCAATACATCTGGACATCTAAACTTCTTTGCGTATAGATTGAGCAATTCCCCAATAACCGTTAAAATTACATGCATTATCACGCCGACAGGTGCATTACACGATGTCACGGTAGCGCCTGTACGGTAAACTATGCGGGTTTATGGCCATTACCCACATTAATTGTGTGGTCTGGTTTCAATTTATTGACGAAGAGGATTAAGTATCTCATGGCTGAATGGAGCGGCGAATATATCAGCCCATACGCTGAGCACGGCAAGAAGAGTGAACAAGTCAAAAAGATTACGGTTTCCATTCCTCTTAAGGTGTTAAAAATCCTCACCGATGAACGCACGCGTCGTCAGGTGAACAACCTGCGTCACGCTACTAACAGCGAACTGCTGTGCGAAGCGTTTCTGCATGCCTTTACCGGGCAACCTCTGCCGGATGATGCCGACCTGCGTAAAGAGCGCAGCGACGAAATTCCGGAAGCGGCAAAAGAGATCATGCGTGAGATGGGGATTAACCCGGAGACGTGGGAATACTAATGCGGAAAAGAGCGGCGCGGAGTGGAATCGCCTGATGCGCTACGCTTATCAGGCCTACGTCATATTGCAATTTATTGAATTTGCACGAACTTGTAGGCCGGATAAGGCGTTCACGCCGCATCCGGCATAAACAACGAGCACGTTGTCTGCGACCCACCGCTTTTTTTATACATGGACGTTTAACTATGAAAAACAGGCTGCTGATCCTCAGCCTGCTGGTTTCTGTACCTGCCTTTGCCTGGCAGCCGCAAACCGGCGACATCATCTTTCAGATCTCTCGCTCATCGCAAAGTAAAGCGATCCAACTGGCAACTCATTCCGATTACAGCCACACCGGAATGCTGGTGATACGCAACAAAAAGCCTTACGTTTTTGAAGCGGTCGGCCCGGTGAAATACACCCCGCTCAAACAGTGGATAGCCCACGGTGAAAAGGGCAAATACATTGTTCGCCGCGTTGAAGGCGGACTGAATACCGAACAACAGCAAAAACTGGCGCAAACGGCAAAACGTTATCTCGGCAAACCGTATGACTTTAGCTTCTCGTGGAGCGATGATCGTCAGTACTGCTCGGAAGTCGTTTGGAAGGTTTATCAGAACGCGCTGGGAATGCGCATGGGTGAACAGCAAAAGCTGAAAGAATTCGATCTTAGCAACCCGCTGGTCCAGGGAAAGCTTAAAGAACGGTACGGTAAAAATATCCCGCTTGAGGAAACGGTGGTTTCGCCACAAGCCCTTTTCGATGCGCCACAACTCACTACCGTCGCCAAAGAGTGGCCACTGTTTTCGTGGTAATGGATTACTGTGAACACGGCTGGCATAGCGGGATTGTCGTTCCCGCCGCAAACGTTAATCGCGTTTTGCCATAACTCGAAATGCGCTTTACGCAACCAAACTGGTACGAAATCGGTGATGAAAGTAAGCGAGTAGGCCAATCACATCGTGACTGGCCCTAAAACCTAGCTTTTTTGGGTCTGAAGCTCTGGTTGATACGTCTCAGCATCATTTTGACGTTGTTTTTCCATAGCGATCGCACCAAAGTGCGTTAACGTACAGAAAATGATGCAACAGATAACACCAGCAAGCAGAAGATAAAAACCACCATCCCAACCAACCTCATCGACCATAATACCAAACAGGCTTGTACCAAGCGTCGCGCCAAGAATATAGCTCATGAAACCACGCAAACCGACAGCGGAGCCCACGGCAAAACTGGGAACAATTTCCATGGTCTGAACAGAGGCCAGGAACTGCGGAACATAGATAAGGCAGCCCACGCAAGCAGCGAAAATAGTAATAGAGAGTAGAGAATCGCTTTTCCAGTAGCCCAACAGGCAGAAGAAAATCAATACCATACTGATAATCGCTGGCGGCATACGGCGACCATGAAATAATTTATCACTCAACCAGCCAGCAAATAATGTCGTTGGAATAGCCGCCCATTCGAAGATTAAAAATGCCGTACTCATTTCGGTCTTCGTAAAATGCTTCACGCTTAACAGATAAATAGGTAACCAGCTGATAATTCCGAAACGCACCATATAGACAAAAACATCAACGAAAGAGACAAACCAGGCATTCTTATTTTTAAGCACATAGGTACAAAAAATTTGCCAGGCCGTCATATCTTCCGGCGCACGATCATCTTTTGCTTTAATGCTGACGTCGTCCGGAACGATTTCGTTTAATGGCGGCAAACCTTCACTTACCGGTGAACCTTTACCTGACATCAGTACCACGATAGCAATGACAACAGAGACAATCGCTGGAATAACATATGTTGCTATTTTCCAGTGTTCAGTGCCCAGTACGGCAAATGCGCCGCCGACAATCGGAGCAACAATACCGCCACCCACGTTGTGCGAAATATTCCAGACCGCACCGACGATGCCCCGTTCTTTACGAGGAAACCAGTTGGCGATCGTAATAAACGACGGGCCAACACCCATTCCCTGAAAGAAACCATTCAGAATGACAAGTCCTGCAAACATCCAGAATGCGAAACTAAAACCAAGTGCCACGTTAACGAGAGCACAAAGTATTAAACCCACTGCCATATATACTTTGGGATTAGCTTTATCCGCCAGACTGCTCATTATCCCTTTACTAATACCGTAGGCGATCAGCATACAACTGCTTAACAGCCCTATTTGCGTCGCAGAAAGATTAAGCTCTTGTTTTAAATACGGTGTAGAGAGAACAAAGTTATTCCTGACAATGTAATACGAAAGATAACCGATAAATACGCTGAATAACGCCTGCATACGGTAACGATTATAGGTACTTTTCACTTCACTTTCAGGAACCTTATGTGTTGCCACTTTAGGTTTCAATAAAGAAAGCATATATCACCTTCCAGTTCATAGTGTTGTTTAATCAAATAATAATATTCATAGCAATGCTCATTACTACTCTCTGAAGAGTATTTAAAAAGCCTTTGCTTAGTGAGTTTTGAAGATAGTGAAGCAAGAGAGTTTAAGTTACAATACAGGGCAAATGAGTCAAAACTGACTCAAAAAAACAAATTCAATGTTCCATTTCTTTCCCATATTTGATTTTGGAAAATGCAACATGGTTATTATTTAAACCTTAACGTGTTACAACAGGCCCAATTTAAAAAAAATTAGTTTTATTAAAATTTTCATTTTTTGAGTTCAATCACATATTTTGCTTCTATAATCGGGATCATTGAAGATACTTGTTCTTGTTATGCCAGAGAACCATGCTGCACAACATGAAAACCTTCATCACCGCACAACAAAAAGCAGAGTCTGAACACCTTCAGGATATCCGTCGTAACACGCTGATTTGCGCTCAAATTAGGGCCTTTTTTATGGTTTCTGAAGACTGGAACTCCGTCATGATTACTGAGGCGCTAAGTCTGCATCAGGCCACCGCAGATGACCCTATTCACGATAGTGCTTGTTATAACCATCCTCAACGGGTAAAAAAATGGGCTGAAGCCGCCAATAACAAATTTCATTTTTTACTGCTATACAGTCAGAACCTGAATCTGAGAGCGAAAATGTGGAAATTAATTAATGAGCATTTCCGTAGCAGTCACTTGCGGATATAGTAATGCTGGTTGCTTGCCAAATTAATGATAATTTACAAATACAAAAACACATGGCTTGAAGTTCGTTGCTTATGTTAACTAATGGATAACAACATGGATTACAGCCCAGGAATTTATCTCTTATTAATGGGATTTTTGACATGATTCGCATTATACAAAGAGCGCTAATCTGTTGGATTTTATATATCAGCGTTGCCTCAGCGCATGAATTAGTGATTGCTACAACGCTTTCTTCGGAAGCGACAGAGCACATTATCAGTCAATGGCAAAAGCAACCACAGGCAACCAAAATCCGTACGCTCAACCGAACCAGTGCATCTATTGAGCGCCTGCTGGAAAATCCATTGGGTGAAAATATTGATCTGGTACTGAGTTCATCCCCTATGTTGCTACAGCGGTTACAAAGTAAAAATCTGCTCCAGCCATTTAATAATCAAATAGAAACAAGTAGAAAGTTAGTACCGGAATCCATTCGTTCAACCACCGTTGCTGTTGCCATATCGGGCTATGGCATTCTTATCAATGTGGCGCATCTGGAAGACAAAAAAGAGCCTGTGCCAACGTCATGGCAGGAATTAAGTAAGTCGCGTTATCAAGGAACGCTATTAATGAGCAGTCCTTCTCGTTCGGATACTACTCATCTGATGATTGAAGATCTTCTGCAACAACAAGGATGGAGTAGCGGTTGGAGTACACTACTGAAAATAGGCGGTAATCTCGCCACCATTTCATCACGTAGCTTCGGCGTAGCAAATAAGATCAGCACAGGATTGGGGGACGCTGGTCCGGTAATCGACAATTACGCTAACGTACTGCTTAATAATTCAACTTTACGTTTCAGCTATTTCCCCAACTCGCGCGCAGCGCCTATGTTTATTGCCATTACAGAAGGCAGTAATCATCCACAAGAGGCAGGACGTTTTATTGATTTTTTGTTGAGTCCGGAAGGCCAGCAAGCACTGAGCGATTCTGATTCAGGGAAGTATCCGGTATATCCTCTGCCCTCCGGCACTCCACTCGCTGATCAACAAATGCGGTTATTTGCATCTCCTTCGCTTGATTACCCGTTGATAATGCAACGCCAAAAGCTCGTGCAATTGTTATTTGATTATGCGATTACTTTTCGCCTTACCGAGCTTCAGAAAAGTTGGAAAGCATTATATGCCGCAGAACATCGGCTTAAGCGGACATTGCCAGAGGTGCGCGCACTATTAACCGCGGTTCCCATTACCCCGCAACAGTCTGTTAATCCTACATATCTACAGCAATTCGAGCTGCAATCAGGTTTTCGTGAAGCCCAGATTATGGCATGGCAGCAGTTTTTCCTGCAGCAGCAGCAATTAGTGAATTCACAACTTGAGTCATTAAAGTGAAACAACTACATACTATCGGGACGAGCTTGCGTCTCGCCTTTGTTTTTAGTGCCGTTCTTACACTATTCGTTAGTGTAGTTAGCCTTTATTCCTGGCATGAACAAAATTCCCAGGTTCGCTACGCACTTGACGATTATTTCCCACGAATTCAGGCTTCATTTCTTTTTGAAGAAAACCTTACGGCATTGGTAAATGAATTCAATGAGCTACAACAGACAACCAACACAGATAGCCGCCTTCAGGTAAGAGAGCAAATTGAACAACGGCTACAAAAAATTCAGTCAATTAATCCCCATCTTGATTCAGTACATCAAAGTGCGCTTAACCAACAGGTCGCCAGTAGTCGCAAATTGCTTGGCAATCTCGATAAGGCATTGAATGAACACAATAAGGAAAACGGAAAACTCGACGTTATATCGTCAAGAGTTAACTGGTTGCATGACGATTTCAATAATGAACTCAACTCCCTGACTCAGGATTTAAGTTGGCAACAATCATCATTGCTCAATCAGCTCAGCCAACGGAAAGATCTTCACGAAAACCAGGGATTGCAAAATGCATTGCAATCTATTCAAAACGAGTTACAGCTCGTTTTCGAACTCTCACATATAGAAACTGAAATCGTCAGTACCTTAAAGGAGATGCTTAACACGCATAACAATGATACCGAGTCGTTAAGACAACATATTCAATACCTGGATTTTTTGAAGCATAGCATTGACGAAAATGTGCGGTCTTTAGCTTCTTATTCCAGCACTATTACATTACACCAGACAGTTTATTCCCTGTGGGAACTGGGTACACAGCAAAATTATCTACCCGGAACTCTGGCCGCCTGGCAGCAAGCTCAACAGACCCTTATGAATACTATCAGGGATAAAGAGCGTGTTTTTACGCAAATACGCGGCCAATTAGAAACGCAACTGGGTAATAGCCATCAACAGCTACAAACTTTCAATCTGCGATTAGAAAAAATAATGCAAATCAGTGGACTACTGATTTTTGCCGCTATGGTTACGGCCTTACTGTTCGTTATTCTGGTGAATTATTTCTACATTCGACCAAGGATGATCCGCCGTTTTCGCTTACTGAATGATGCCGTCGTCAAATTAAGTAACGGTGAACTCGATGCAGATATTCCAGTCTCCGGCAATGATGAGCTTGGTAGAATTGCCAACCTACTCCGCCAGACGATAGAGCAAATTAATCAGCAGCAACGTCAACTGGGGCAGGAAATCTGTGATCGAATCGCGACAGAAAAAAATCTGCGAACAGCACAAAGTGAATTGATCCAAACCGCCAAACTGGCTGTAGTTGGGCAAACAATGACAACACTGGCACATGAAATCAATCAACCGCTTAATGCATTATCTATGTACCTGTTCAGCGCCAATCGCGCTATAGAGCAACAAGACGCTGGTTTGGCGAAAAACTATATCGTTACGATGCGATCGCTGGTTGAGCGCATGGATAATATCGTTAAACGACTGCGAAACTTCGCCCGCCGACGCGATAGTGAACTCGTAGGCGGAGCAATTAATTTACAGCAGGTAATTTATTCATCCTGGGAGCTTCTGGCATTAAAACATCGACCACTGAAAGCATCTCTTCACTACCCGGATAATTTTCCTGCCGTTTATGGCGACGATGTTTTGATTCAACAAGTTTTAGTTAATTTATTTACGAATGCCCTGGAAGCCAGTCAGGAAAAACCGCCCACAATAACCATTAACTTTGAAGAAGAAGACACCACGTTAACGCTCTATATTGCTGATAATGGAAAAGGCTGGCCAGTGCTTCTGGCTGATCGACTATTAACACCGTTTACGACTGACAAAGCTGTAGGTTTAGGTATTGGTCTTTCGATTAGTCATTCTATTATGCGTCAGTGCCAGGGAGAGCTATATATCGCGTCTACCCTCGACCGCCATGCGTTGGTTATTCTATGTTTCAGGAAACTTTAAGCATGACAGATACAACTCCAACAATACTGCTCATTGATGACGACAATGATGTTCTGCAAGCCTACAGTTCTCTCTTACAGCAAGAGGGCTATGCAGTATGTACCTGTAGCAACCCTTCAGAAGCGCTGCAATTGCTGCAAGATACCTGGGAAGGAATCGTGGTATGCGACGTTTGCATGCCGGATATTTCAGGCATTATGCTGCTGGAAAAAATAATGCTGATTGATCCTAATCTTCCCATTCTGATGATCACCGGCCACGGCGATGTCCCAATGGCCGTTGAAGCGGTAAAAAAAGGAGCGTGGGATTTCCTGCAAAAACCGATTAATCCGGAACAATTTTTATCGCTTATCGAGAAAGCGCTGGCAGAGCGTGAAGATTATCTGGAACAAAAAAAATGGCGACGAGCGCAATTTAATCGGCACTTAATTGGTAACAGTGGCTGGGTTCGTCAGACGCGTCAGCAGCTTGAAACTCTGGCAGAAACCGATCTTCCCGTCTGTTTTTACGGCGAACCTGGAACCGGCAGAACATTAGCCGCCCATTATCTTCACCAATTTAGTTCTCGCAAGGAAAGGCCGTTAATTGAACGCACACTCAGCGCTAATAGTCAGCAACCGCTGGAAGAATGGGTGGAAGAAGCAAAAGGTGGCACGCTGTTATTAAAAGAACTTGAATATTTAACGCAAGAAAATCAGCGTCTCTTGATTCAACTCCAGGAACGCCCACAGGATCGGTCGTTTCGTCTGATTGTTGTTAATCAAAGCCCTCTGGCTGCACTTGCCGCCACACAAAAAATTATTCCCGCATTGTATTTTCTTTTTTCACTTACCCACATCGAATGCCCACCGCTAAGTCAACGCCCGGGGGATATTGAGCCTATTTTTCACCATTATCTGACTCTCACCTGTAAACGATTAAACCGCCAACAACCGCTGCTGGGAAAAACGTTTTATAAACGACTGATGGCGCGAACCTGGCCCGGTAATATCATTGAATTAATAAATGCAGCAGAATTGGTGGCTGTGGGTGTTTTAATGCTGGACGATTCAGTCAGTTTGCAGATGATGGATGCTGATCCAACACCACTTGATGAACGTGTAGAAAGCTATGAAAGACAAATAATTATTGATGCACTCAACTTCTTCCAGGGACGTATCAACGACGTTGCCGATTACTTTCAGATCCCCAGAAAAAAGCTGTATTTGCGCATGAAAAAATACGGTATTGATAAAATGGATTTTCGCGATGTAAAGGAAAAATAAAGATCCAATACGTTATCCTGCTAATGAAAGTTTTCAGGCACAAAAAAAGCGCCGTTCGGCGCTTTTTTCAGAAATCCGGTCTTATTTGCTGCCCGGGATGTTGAAACGCTTGTTGAAGCGGTCAACACGGCCACCGGTAGCAACATCACGCTGTTTGCCAGTGAAGAACGGGTGGCACTTGCTGCACACGTCGAGGTTCAGGTCATGACCAACGGTGGAGCGGATTTTCATTACGTTACCGCAAGAGCAGCTAGCAGTAATTTCTTCGTATTTCGGGTGAATATCTTTTTTCATGGGAAAACCTCGGTTTAAGGCCGCGTCGCTCTTCCAGCCCTAACGCCAGACACCACGCGATGTTTAAAGTATAGTTTCAATACGATCATTTCGTATCAAAGGCGCCGAATCATACAGAAATTAACCAGCGTATGCAAACTGATCCGCACTCCTCTACCGCAATGTGTATACTGTTCCACCGAATTTCAAGTCAGGATGATGCTATGCCCGTTGCCCACGTTGCCTTGCCCGTTCCGCTTCCCCGCACCTTTGACTATCTCCTGCCAGAAGGTATGACGGTTAAAGCCGGGTGTCGCGTGCGCGTGCCGTTTGGCAAACAGCAGGAGCGCATCGGGATTGTCGTGTCAGTTAGCGACGTCAGCGAGTTGCCGCTCAACGAACTGAAAACCGTAGTAGAAGTGCTGGACAGTGAACCCGTTTTTTCCAGTTCCGTCTGGCGCTTACTGCTTTGGGCGGCGGATTACTATCATCATCCAATTGGCGATGTATTGTTTCATGCCTTGCCGATTTTACTGCGCCAGGGGCGGCCTGCGGCGAACGCGCCCATGTGGTACTGGTTTGCTACCGAACAAGGCCAGGCGGTGGATATCAACAGCCTGAAACGTTCGCCTAAGCAACAACAGGCGCTGGCGGCGTTGCGACAAGGGAAAATCTGGCGTGACCAGGTAGCGGAACTTGAATTTAACGATGCCGCACTACAGGCGCTGCGCAAAAAAGGTCTTTGCGAGCTGGCAAGCGAAACGCCGGAATTTAGCGACTGGCGAACGAACTATGCTGTTACTGGCGAACGTCTACGGCTGAATACCGAACAAGCCACCGCCGTTGGCGCAATTCATAGCGCAGCGGATACTTTTTCTGCCTGGCTGCTGGCGGGCGTTACCGGCTCCGGGAAAACGGAAGTTTATCTAAGCGTACTGGAAAACGTGCTCGCTCAGGGCAAGCAGGCGCTGGTGATGGTGCCGGAAATCGGCCTGACACCCCAAACGATCGCCCGTTTTCGTGAACGGTTTAATGCGCCAGTGGAAGTTCTGCATTCCGGTCTGAATGACAGTGAGCGCCTTTCGGCCTGGCTGAAAGCGAAAAATGGCGAGGCGGCGATTGTGATTGGCACCCGTTCCGCACTGTTTACACCGTTTAAAAATCTCGGTGTGATTGTTATCGATGAAGAGCACGACAGTTCCTACAAGCAGCAGGAAGGCTGGCGCTATCATGCCCGCGACCTGGCGGTATATCGCGCGCACAGCGAGCAAATCCCGATAATTCTCGGCTCGGCAACGCCCGCACTCGAAACGCTATGCAACGTGCAGCAGAAAAAATACCGCCTGCTGCGCCTGACACGTCGGGCGGGTAATGCGCGTCCGGCAATTCAACATGTACTGGATTTAAAAGGTCAGAAGGTGCAGGCGGGGCTGGCTCCGGCGTTAATCACCCGTATGCGCCAGCATTTGCAGGCCGATAACCAGGTCATTCTCTTTCTTAACCGCCGTGGTTTTGCGCCTGCACTGCTGTGCCACGACTGCGGCTGGATTGCCGAATGTCCACGTTGCGATCACTACTACACGTTGCATCAGGCGCAGCAGCATTTGCGCTGCCATCATTGCGACAGTCAGCGTCCAGTACCGCGCCAGTGTCCGTCCTGCGGCTCTACCCATCTGGTGCCGGTGGGTCTGGGAACAGAACAACTTGAACAGACGTTAGCGCCGCTTTTCCCTGGTGTAGCCATTTCACGTATCGACCGCGATACCACCAGCCGTAAAGGCGCGCTGGAGCAGCAACTGGCAGAAGTGCATCGCGGCGGCGCGCGAATTTTGATTGGCACGCAAATGCTGGCGAAAGGTCACCATTTCCCGGATGTAACGCTGGTTGCATTACTGGACGTGGACGGCGCGCTGTTTTCTGCCGATTTTCGCTCGGCGGAGCGTTTTGCCCAGCTATACACCCAGGTGGCAGGCCGTGCCGGACGCGCAGGTAAACAAGGCGAAGTGGTGCTGCAAACGCACCATCCGGAACATCCTCTCTTACAAACCTTGCTGTATAAAGGTTATGACGCTTTTGCGGAACAGGCGTTGGCCGAGCGGCGAATGATGCAACTGCCGCCGTGGACCAGCCATGTGATTGTGCGCGCGGAAGATCATAACAATCAGCACGCGCCGCTGTTCCTGCAACAGTTGCGAAATCTCATCCTCTCCAGTCCGCTGGCGGATGACAAACTGTGGGTTCTCGGCCCGGTTCCGGCACTGGCACCCAAACGTGGCGGTCGCTGGCGCTGGCAGATCCTGCTACAATACCCTTCCCGCGTGCGTTTACAGCACATCATTAACGGTACGCTGGCGCTTATTAATACAATACCAGATTCACGAAAAGTGAAATGGGTGCTGGATGTCGATCCTATTGAGGGTTAAACCGCTAACGATGCGAGGCGGATCGAAAAATTAAATATTCATCACACTTTTCATGAAAATTCTGTAACCGTTTTCACGCGCTATCTGCTAAAAATGTTGCCGATATGAAGTAAACACGGATGTAGTACGCCTGACGTGCCAGGCGAGGAGTGAGTGTGAAAGTGAAGAAGCAGGAAACTGCCGCAACCATGAAAGACGTTGCCCTGAAGGCAAAAGTCTCTACAGCGACCGTCTCCCGAGCATTAATGAATCCAGATAAAGTCTCCCAGGCCACCCGTAATCGGGTTGAAAAAGCGGCCCGGGAAGTGGGTTATTTTCCGCAGCCACTGGGGCGTAACGCTAAGCGTAATGAATCCCGAACGATTCTGGTGATTGTCCCGGATATCTGCGACCCCTTCTTTAGCGAAATTATTCGCGGTATCGAAGTCACGGCGGCAAGTCATGGATATCTGGTACTGATTGGCGACTGCGCACACCAAAATCAGCAGGAAAAGACCTTTATCGACTTGATCATCACCAAACAAATTGATGGCATGTTGCTGCTGGGTTCAAGGCTGCCGTTTGATGCAAGCATAGAGGAACAACGTAATCTGCCGCCGATGGTGATGGCGAACGAATTCGCACCAGAGCTGGAACTGCCTACGGTTCATATCGACAACCTGACCGCTGCCTTTGATGCCGTAAATTATCTGTATGAACAAGGGCATAAACTGATTGGCTGTATTGCCGGCCCCGAAGAGATGCCATTGTGTCACTACCGTCTACAAGGCTACGTTCAGGCACTGCGTCGCTGCGGTATTATGGTTGATCCGCAATATATCGCCCGGGGTGACTTCACCTTCGAAGCCGGAAGTAAAGCCATGCAACAGCTGCTCGACCTTCCGCAACCGCCAACTGCCGTCTTCTGTCATAGCGATGTAATGGCGCTCGGCGCACTTTCTCAGGCGAAACGCCAGGGGCTGAAAGTCCCTGACGACCTTTCCATAATCGGTTTTGACAACATCGACCTGACACAATTTTGCGATCCGCCGCTGACAACCATTGCACAGCCGCGCTACGAAATTGGTCGGGAAGCTATGCTGTTACTGCTTGATCAAATGCAGGGGCAAACGGTCGGAAGCGGCTCACGTTTAATGGACTGCGAGCTTATTATCCGGGGATCGACGCGCACGTTATCTTAAAGTAAACCTTTAAGGCTTCCGTGACTGGTCAAAGGCCCGCCGCTTAAGTAACATGGCGGGCTGACGAACGAATAAATACAGCGAAACGATAGTGGCACAACGAGATTATGTACGCCGCAGCCAACCGGCACCTTCGCGGCGAAAAAAGAGCACCTCACGGAAAAAGCAACGAAATATGCCTGCGGTTTCTCCCGCAATGGTCGCTATTGCTGCAGCCGTTCTTGTGACCTTTATCGGGGGTCTGTACTTCATTACGCACCACAAGAAAGAAGAGTCTGAGACGCTGCAAAGCCAGAAAGTGACCGGAAACGGACTACCTCCGAAACCGGAAGAACGTTGGCGCTACATTAAAGAGCTGGAAAGTCGCCAGCCGGGCGTGCGTGCGCCAACAGAACCGTCTGCTGGCGGCGAAGTGAAAACGCCGGATCAGCTGACTCCGGAGCAGCGCCAGCTTCTTGAACAAATGCAGGCTGATATGCGTCAGCAACCAACGCAGCTTGCCGAAGTCCCGTGGAATGAGCAGACGCCGGAACAGCGCCAGCAAACGCTGCAACGCCAGCGTCAGGCGCAGCAGTTAGCGGAACAGCAACGTCTGGCTCAGCAGTCGCGTACGACCGAGCAAAGCTGGCAGCAACAGACGCGTACGTCGCAAGCCGCGCCGGTACAGGCGCAACCGCGCCAGTCTAAACCGGCTTCTACCCAGCAACCGTACCAGGATCTGCTGCAAACGCCTGCGCATACAACCTCGCAGCCGAAGCCACAGCAGGCCGCACCAGTAGCACGCGCGGCTGAAGCGCCAAAACCAACAGCGGAGAAGAAAGATGAACGTCGCTGGATGGTTCAGTGCGGTTCATTTAAAGGTGCTGAACAGGCTGAGACTGTACGTGCGCAGTTGGCTTTCGAAGGCTTTGACTCGAAAATTACCACCAACAATGGCTGGAATCGTGTGGTCATCGGGCCGGTGAAAGGCAAAGAGAACGCTGACAACACCCTCAATCGTTTGAAGATGGCAGGCCATACAAACTGCATTCGGCTCGCCACCGGGGGTTGAAACCCTCAAAATCTCCCCCATCTATACTTGCATTATGCCCCGCACAATTGTGCGGGGCTTGAATTCTGTATTCCTAACCAAGGGGTCTGCTCGTGACAACTATAGTAAGCGTACGCCGTAATGGCCACGTAGTAATCGCCGGTGATGGTCAGGCCACACTGGGTAACACCGTAATGAAAGGCAACGTTAAAAAAGTTCGCCGCCTGTATAACGATAAAGTAATCGCAGGCTTTGCCGGCGGCACGGCGGATGCCTTCACGTTGTTCGAACTGTTTGAACGTAAACTGGAAATGCATCAGGGCCATCTGGTTAAAGCGGCAGTTGAGCTGGCAAAAGACTGGCGTACCGATCGCATGTTGCGCAAACTTGAAGCATTGTTGGCGGTCGCGGACGAAACTGCATCGCTGATCATCACCGGTAACGGTGACGTGGTGCAGCCAGAAAACGATCTTATTGCTATCGGCTCCGGCGGCCCTTACGCCCAGGCTGCGGCACGCGCTCTGTTAGAAAACACAGAACTTAGCGCCCGTGAAATTGCTGAAAAGGCGTTGGATATTGCAGGCGATATTTGCATCTATACCAACCATTTCCATACCATCGAAGAATTAAGCTACAAAGCGTAAGGATCTCCCATGTCTGAAATGACCCCACGCGAAATCGTCAGCGAACTTGATAAGCACATTATCGGCCAGGATAACGCTAAGCGTTCCGTGGCGATTGCACTGCGTAACCGCTGGCGCCGCATGCAGCTCAACGAAGAGTTGCGCCATGAAGTGACCCCGAAAAACATTCTGATGATCGGCCCGACCGGCGTCGGTAAAACTGAAATCGCCCGTCGTCTGGCTAAGCTGGCGAACGCGCCGTTCATCAAAGTTGAAGCGACCAAATTCACTGAAGTCGGTTATGTAGGTAAAGAAGTCGATTCTATTATCCGCGACCTGACCGATGCAGCAGTGAAAATGGTGCGTGTACAAGCTATCGAGAAAAACCGTTATCGCGCTGAAGAACTGGCAGAAGAACGTATTCTCGACGTGCTGATCCCACCGGCTAAAAACAACTGGGGACAGACCGAACAGCAGCAGGAACCGTCCGCTGCCCGTCAGGCATTCCGCAAAAAACTGCGTGAAGGCCAACTCGATGACAAAGAAATCGAGATCGATCTTGCCGCAGCACCGATGGGCGTTGAAATTATGGCGCCTCCGGGAATGGAAGAGATGACCAGCCAACTGCAGTCTATGTTCCAGAACCTGGGCGGTCAGAAGCAAAAAGCGCGTAAGCTGAAAATCAAAGACGCCATGAAGCTGCTGATTGAAGAAGAAGCGGCGAAACTGGTAAATCCGGAAGAATTGAAGCAAGACGCTATCGACGCCGTAGAACAGCACGGGATCGTGTTCATCGACGAAATCGACAAAATCTGTAAGCGCGGCGAATCCTCCGGCCCGGACGTTTCCCGTGAAGGTGTTCAGCGTGACCTGCTGCCGCTGGTAGAAGGTTGCACCGTTTCCACCAAACACGGGATGGTCAAAACAGACCACATTCTGTTCATCGCTTCTGGTGCATTCCAGGTTGCGAAACCGTCTGACCTGATCCCAGAACTGCAAGGTCGTCTGCCGATCCGCGTTGAGCTGCAGGCCCTGACCACCAGCGACTTTGAGCGTATTCTGACCGAGCCGAATGCCTCTATCACCGTGCAGTACAAAGCACTGATGGCGACCGAAGGCGTGAATATTGAGTTCACCGACTCCGGTATCAAACGCATTGCAGAAGCGGCATGGCAGGTAAACGAATCTACCGAAAACATCGGTGCGCGTCGTTTACATACCGTTCTGGAGCGTTTGATGGAAGAGATTTCCTACGACGCCAGCGATTTAAGCGGTCAAACCATCACTATTGACGCAGATTATGTGAGCAAACATCTGGATGCGTTGGTGGCAGATGAAGATCTGAGCCGTTTTATCCTATAATCGCGTTCAATCATTTTCATCATTGTTTGATGGGGCTGAAAGGCCCCATTTTTATTGGCGCGTATTATGACTGAACAACAAATTAGCCGAACTCAGGCGTGGCTGGAAAGTTTACGACCTAAAACCCTCCCCCTCGCCTTTGCTGCAATTATCGTCGGGACGGCGCTGGCATGGTGGCAAGGTCACTTCGATCCGCTGGTCGCTCTGCTGGCACTCATTACCGCCGGGCTATTACAGATCCTCTCTAACCTCGCCAATGACTACGGTGATGCCGTCAAAGGTAGCGACAAACCTGACCGCATTGGACCTCTGCGCGGCATGCAAAAAGGGGTCATTACCCAGCAAGAGATGAAACGGGCGCTCATTATTACCGTCGTGCTCATTTGCCTCTCTGGACTGGCGCTGGTCGCAGTGGCGTGTCATAACCTGGCTGATTTTGTCGGCTTCCTGATTCTTGGTGGGTTATCAATTATCGCCGCTATCACCTATACCGTGGGCAATCGCCCTTATGGTTATATCGGCCTGGGTGATATTTCCGTACTGGTTTTCTTTGGCTGGTTGAGCGTAATGGGCAGCTGGTATTTGCAGGCGCATACGCTGATTCCGGCGCTGATCCTTCCGGCAACGGCCTGTGGTCTGCTGGCAACGGCGGTGCTTAACATTAACAATCTGCGCGATATCAATAGCGACCGCGAGAATGGCAAAAACACACTGGTAGTGCGCTTAGGTGAAGTGAACGCCCGTCGTTACCATGCTTGCCTGCTGATGGGCTCGCTGGTGTGTCTGGCGCTGTTTAATCTCTTTTCACTGCATAGCCTGTGGGGTTGGCTGTTCCTGCTGGCAGCACCGTTGCTGGTGAAGCAAGCCCGTTATGTGATGCATGAAATGGACCCGGTGGCGATGCGTCCGATGCTGGAACGCACCGTCAAAGGAGCATTACTAACTAACCTGCTGTTTGTTTTGGGAATATTCTTAAGCCAGTGGGCTACATAACTGACAAATATCAATTAACAATTGATGATTTTGCCAACAACCCACATAGCGCGATATACTGAAAATTCTCGCAGCAACTGAATGTTAAGCCTATGAAATACGATACTTCCGAGCTTTGTGACATCTATCAAGAAGATGTCAACGTCGTGGAACCGCTGTTCTCCAACTTTGGTGGACGGGCGTCGTTTGGCGGACAAATCATCACGGTAAAATGTTTCGAGGACAACGGGTTGCTGTACGATCTGCTCGAACAGAATGGCCGTGGTCGTGTCCTTGTCGTCGATGGCGGTGGTTCTGTTCGTCGCGCACTGGTCGATGCTGAACTGGCGCGTCTGGCAGTACAAAATGAATGGGAAGGCCTGGTCATTTACGGCGCGGTGCGTCAGGTAGATGATCTGGAAGAACTGGACATCGGCATCCAGGCGATGGCGGCAATTCCGGTTGGTGCCGCTGGCGAAGGCATTGGCGAAAGCGATGTCCGCGTCAATTTTGGCGGCGTCACCTTCTTCTCCGGCGACCATCTCTATGCCGACAATACCGGGATTATTCTTTCTGAAGATCCGCTGGATATTGAATAACTCTCTGCCATGCGTTAAAAGGGGAATTAAATTCCCCTTTTTTATACATGGACGTATTCATGCAAAATATTATTCTTTTAATTTTATATTTATTTCTTATAGCCGTTAACCATTTCCGCTACAAATTCCTTTTATCTGGCAACACCGGTGAAATGATTTTATATTTTGCTAACGTATTTTTTAACCCACTTGCCCTATCATTTATTATCGCCACAATCATCTGCATAACGATAAAAAAAAGAAGCAGCCGCAGCTTTATTCGCGGTACTTGTTGGTTAATGGGATTATTTCTTATCTATAGCAGCTATACGGTGTGGGAACGACACAGCACATGGGATTATACTTTCTCGGGGCCAGGTATCACCGTCACGGTTCCGAGCAAACAGTGGGTTGCCAATATAGTAAAACAAGGACCAACCCTGGTGACTCGGGATGCCCATGCTATTTTAGCTATTGTTGCCTTCTCACAAAATGAACTCGGTGTACATTCAATCGAGGAACTTACCGCGACTCAAAACGGAACTGCAGAAATGCATGTTTGTGATGTTCAGGGATTTGCCTGCGCTTATCAGGAAGGAGTGCAAACAATGAGTGATGGCAAAGTAAGACATGCTATTTTCATGACTCTACTGGATAACACTAATTTGATACAACTGGTCGCAGCCATCGACCCAGATTATTTGGACGAATATCAAGAAGAAGTAATGAAAATGATGCTTTCTGCCCGTCAATGATCTGATTGATATATTATTGATACGAGATGCATTATCTTATTAATACTATAGATATTAGTTGTTTTTCTTAGTCACCTTCAGCACAGCAATCTGTGGTACGGGGTCCCTGGCATGGCTGGAAAATATATCAGTTCAGTCTTTCTGGGGTCACTATTACGTCCCGTGCTTGTGTCAGGTCTTTTATGCGCATTCGCTCAAAAACACTGAAGTAAAAAATAAGGCGCCTTGCGGCGCCTCTGCGTGGAAGAGATTAAACCTCTTCCATACGACCCAGCAGGGCCTGCAGACGTTCCTGCCAGCCGTTCTGCTGTTCTTTCAGATGGTTGTTCTCACGCTCCAGCTCTTCGCGCTGATGCTGGGCATTTTGAACTTCCTGCGACAGTGAGTTGTTTTTTTCTTTCAGCTCTTCGATTTCCATCTGCAACAGAGTGATGGTATCAATCGCCTGCTGTACTTTTGCTTCCAGTTTCTCAAACACTTCTAATGACATCGTCATACCTCTCCTGAATTGCAAGGCGTTGATGGATAAAAATCCTCGTCCCGATTACCGGTGACGCCTTAATAAATACGAGCGCATTTTAGTTAGCTCCGATTGTATGAAGCCGCGCCATCGCTGTCCAGCGGCACGCCTTGGAGATTACGGTTTGCCACACTTTTCATCCTTCTCCTGGTGACATAATCCACACCTATCGAAAATGTTAACAAAATTGTTGCGCGAATGATCTAACAAACATGCATCATGTATAAACAGATGAAATAAATAGCGCGATAACGCTCATTTTATGACGAAGCACACACATTTTAAGTTCGATATTTCTCGTTTTCGCTCGTTAACGATAAGTTTACAGCATGCCTACAAGCATCGTGGAGGTCCGTGACTTTCACGCATACAACAAACATTAACTCTTCAGGATCCGATTATGAGTCAAACATCAACCTTGAAAGGCCAGTGCATTGCTGAATTCCTCGGTACCGGGTTGTTGATTTTTTTCGGTGTCGGTTGCGTTGCTGCACTTAAAGTCGCTGGCGCGTCTTTTGGTCAGTGGGAAATCAGTGTTATTTGGGGGCTGGGGGTGGCGATGGCCATCTATCTAACCGCAGGGGTTTCCGGCGCACATCTTAATCCAGCTGTCACCATTGCGTTGTGGCTGTTTGCCTGTTTCGACAAGCGCAAGGTTATTCCTTATATCGTTTCACAAGTCGCCGGAGCTTTCTGCGCTGCGGCATTAGTTTACGGGCTTTACTACAATTTATTCTTCGACTTCGAGCAGACCCATCATATTGTTCGCGGAAGCGTTGAAAGTGTTGATCTGGCGGGTACTTTCTCTACTTATCCTAATCCTCATATCAATTTTGTGCAGGCCTTCGCAGTTGAGATGGTGATTACCGCTATTCTGATGGGGCTGATCCTGGCGTTAACGGACGATGGTAACGGCGTACCGCGCGGCCCTTTGGCTCCCCTGCTGATTGGTCTACTGATTGCGGTCATTGGCGCATCTATGGGTCCATTAACGGGCTTTGCCATGAACCCAGCACGTGATATCGGTCCGAAAGCCTTTGCCTGGCTGGCGGGCTGGGGCAATGTCGCCTTTACCGGCGGCAGAGACATTCCTTACTTCCTGGTGCCGCTTTTTGGCCCTATCGTTGGCGCGATTGTAGGTGCATTCGCCTACCGCAAACTGATTGGCCGCCATTTGCCTTGCGATATCTGTGTTGTGGAAGAAAAGGAGATCACAACTCCTTCAGAACAAAAAGCTTCGCTGTAATGTGACTACGGGACAATTAAACATGACTGAAAAAAAATATATCGTTGCGCTCGACCAGGGCACCACCAGCTCCCGCGCGGTCGTGATGGATCACGATGCCAATATCATTAGCGTGTCACAGCGCGAATTTGAGCAAATTTACCCAAAACCAGGCTGGGTAGAACACGACCCGATGGAAATCTGGGCCACCCAAAGCTCCACACTGGTAGAAGTGCTGGCGAAAGCAGATATTAATTCCGATCAAATTGCAGCTATCGGTATTACGAACCAGCGTGAAACCACCATCGTCTGGGAAAAAGAAACCGGCAAGCCTATCTATAACGCTATTGTCTGGCAGTGCCGTCGTACCGCCGAGATCTGTGAGCATCTCAAGCGTGACGGCATGGAAGAGTACATTCGTAACAACACCGGTCTGGTGATTGATCCGTACTTCTCTGGCACCAAAGTGAAGTGGATCCTCGACCATGTGGAAGGCTCCCGCGAGCGTGCTCGCCGTGGTGAACTGCTGTTTGGTACGGTTGATACCTGGCTTATCTGGAAAATGACTCAGGGCCGCGTTCACGTCACTGATTACACTAATGCGTCTCGTACCATGTTGTTCAACATCCATACTCTGGACTGGGACGACAAAATGCTCGACGCGCTGGATATCCCGCGTGAGATGCTGCCAGAAGTACGTCGTTCTTCCGAAGTGTACGGTCAGACCAACATTGGCGGCAAAGGCGGCACGCGTATTCCGATCGCCGGGATTGCGGGCGACCAGCAAGCGGCACTCTTCGGCCAGTTGTGCGTGAAAGAAGGGATGGCGAAGAATACCTACGGTACCGGCTGCTTTATGCTGATGAACACCGGCGAGAAAGCGGTGAAATCAGAAAACGGTCTGCTGACCACCATCGCCTGCGGCCCGAGCGGAGAAGTAAACTACGCGCTGGAAGGTGCGGTGTTTATGGCGGGTGCCTCCATTCAGTGGCTGCGCGATGAAATGAAGCTGATTAACGACGCCTACGATTCCGAATACTTTGCCACTAAAGTACAAAACACCAACGGTGTGTATGTCGTTCCGGCGTTTACCGGACTGGGTGCGCCCTACTGGGATCCGTATGCGCGCGGGGCCATTTTCGGCTTAACGCGTGGGGTGAACGCCAACCACATCATCCGTGCGACGCTGGAGTCTATTGCTTATCAGACGCGTGACGTACTGGAAGCGATGCAGGCCGACTCCGGTATTCGTCTGCACGCACTGCGCGTGGACGGCGGCGCGGTGGCGAATAACTTCCTGATGCAGTTCCAGTCCGATATTCTTGGTACCCGTGTTGAGCGCCCGGAAGTTCGCGAAGTGACTGCGTTGGGTGCGGCCTATCTTGCTGGTCTGGCGGTTGGCTTCTGGCAAAATCTCGACGAACTGCAAGAGAAAGCAGTGATTGAACGCGAGTTCCGTCCTGGCATCGAAACTACCGAGCGTAATTACCGTTACGCTGGCTGGAAAAAAGCGGTCAAACGCGCGATGGCCTGGGAAGAACACGACGAGTAATGTCAGGCACCTGAACCGATTGCCTGATGCTGATCGCCTGATGCGACGCTTACGCGTCTTATCAGGCCTACGAGCCGGATACATATCCGGCATGTCGCAGACTCTGAAATCGTGCGGGGGCAACCCCCGCACACATCAATAATCCGCTCCCTCCCCTGTGCTACACTTCGCGCCATTCCTTACTGCTTAGAGTTTGCTATGAGACGAGAACTTGCCATCGAATTTTCCCGCGTCACCGAATCTGCGGCGCTGGCTGGCTACAAATGGTTAGGACGCGGCGATAAAAATACCGCTGACGGCGCAGCGGTTAACGCCATGCGCATAATGCTCAACCAGGTCAACATTGACGGCACCATCGTCATTGGTGAAGGTGAAATCGACGAAGCACCGATGCTCTACATTGGTGAAAAAGTCGGTACTGGTCGCGGTGATGCAGTGGATATTGCTGTTGATCCGATTGAAGGCACGCGCATGACGGCGATGGGCCAGGCTAACGCGCTGGCGGTGCTGGCAGTAGGCGATAAAGGCTGCTTCCTCAACGCGCCAGATATGTATATGGAAAAGCTGATCGTCGGACCGGGAGCCAAGGGCGCCATTGATCTGAATCTGCCGTTGGCGGATAACCTGCGCAATGTTGCCGCTGCGCTCGGCAAACCATTGAGTGAACTGACGGTAACGATTCTGGCGAAACCGCGCCACGATGCCGTTATCGCAGAAATGCAGCAACTCGGCGTGCGCGTGTTTGCTATTCCGGATGGTGACGTTGCGGCCTCAATTCTCACCTGTATGCCAGACAGCGAAGTTGACGTGCTTTACGGCATTGGCGGCGCGCCGGAAGGCGTGGTTTCTGCGGCGGTGATTCGGGCGTTAGATGGCGATATGAATGGCCGTCTGCTGGCGCGTCATGACGTTAAAGGCGACAACGCAGAAAATCGCCGCATTGGTGAACAGGAACTGGCACGCTGCAAAGCAATGGGCATCGAAGCGGGTAAAGTGTTGCGTCTGGGCGATATGGCGCGCAGCGATAACGTCATCTTTTCCGCCACCGGTATCACCAAGGGCGATCTACTGGAAGGTATTAGCCGCAAAGGTAATATCGCCACCACCGAAACGCTGCTGATCCGCGGCAAATCCCGCACCATTCGTCGCATTCAGTCGATTCACTATCTGGATCGTAAAGACCCGGATATGCAGGTGCACATTCTCTGAGTGATTTGATCGATTGAGCCTTCCAGTCCTTCGGGACTGGAATTTTTTTGTTCGGAGAACGAAGATAAGGCAAGTCAATCAAAACAGGAGAAAAACATGGCTGATTGGGTAACAGGCAAAGTCACTAAAGTGCAGAACTGGACCGACGCCCTGTTTAGTCTCACCGTTCACGCTCCCGTGCTTCCGTTTACTGCCGGGCAATTCACCAAGCTTGGCCTTGAAATTGACGGCGAACGCGTTCAGCGTGCCTACTCTTACGTTAACTCGCCCGACAATCCCGATCTGGAGTTTTACCTGGTCACCGTCCCCGATGGCAAATTAAGCCCGCGACTGGCGGCGCTAAAACCGGGTGACGAAGTACAAGTGGTTAGCGAGGCGGCTGGCTTCTTTGTGCTGGATGAAGTGCCGGACTGCGAAACACTGTGGATGCTGGCAACCGGTACAGCGATTGGCCCTTATTTATCAATTCTGCAATTGGGCAAAGATTTAGATCGCTTCAAAAACCTGGTGCTGGTTCACGCCGCACGATATGCCGCCGACTTAAGCTATCTGCCGCTGATGCAAGAACTGGAAAAACGCTACGAAGGGAAACTGCGCATTCAGACGGTGGTCAGTCGGGAAACGGCTGCGGGTTCGCTCACCGGGCGAATACCGGCGTTAATTGAAAGCGGTGAACTGGAAAACGCGGTTGGCCTGGCAATGGATAAAGAAACCAGTCATGTGATGCTCTGTGGTAATCCGCAAATGGTGCGCGATACGCAACAGCTGCTAAAAGAAACCCGGCAGATGACGAAACATTTACGTCGTCGACCGGGCCACATGACAGCGGAGCATTACTGGTAAGCGGTTACTTATCGATAAACGGCACGATGAGCAGGTCCGCATTCAACTTATTGATCATCCCGCGGTATGCCGGCATCAAACGGTTGATAAATGAGTGGTGATGACCACAGACAAGGAGGTCGCACTGCTCTTGTTGCATAATTTCAAGCAGTGTTTCCGGCATTTCTCCGCGCTCAATACGCAGTTTGGTTTTCGGCCACTGAATATTTTTCGTCAGTTTATACAGCTTGTTATCCGAATTATCTTTCAACAGTTGAAGAATATCTTCTGTTGCAGGGAAGTAAATGCCCGGATACAACTCGCTTAAGCCATCATCAATATGAATCAATGTCAGGTGAGCGTCATTATGTCTGGCGAGATCCAGGGCTTTGTTCACCAGTAAGGCATCTTCTTCATTTCCGGAAATTGCCACGCCAATGTGTTTATAAGCCATGTTTAACTCCTTCTAAAGCGACTCCATCAAGCTAACGAACGCAGGGATAACTCAAAAATAATCATCTCGGCCTGGCATGAGAAGGTGAAGGCCGCATCAAGCTCAACTTGCCCCTCCAGATCCTTAATCTTATAGGCCACGCTGGCCCCTTCATCCGCAGAGGATGCAGTGGCGGCAAGCTCTTTCAGTTTGGTCATAAAGGACTCTGCTTCTTCGCGGGTGGCAAAAAAGCGCGAAAACTTACTGGTACAGTTGTCGTTATCAATCACCGTACCGATATCAATCGCACATCCTTTAGTACTGCATTTATCTACGACATCTTTCATAGGGCACCTCTGTATATTCGCCTCTCTGTCGATTACGACTTAAGAATAATGCGCCGTTAAGAGAAGAACAAACAAGTAATGATCTTATGGATTACCATTTTTTTTGATATTGCTTAAGGTGAGGAAATGAGGAGGATTTTCCGGGCATTGTCATTTCCAGCGTGGAAATAACGATCCCGGAAAAAAATAGCAATAAGAGATATATTAAAGGTTAATTACTTGATTTATTGTCGGCTTTATACTTCACATCCAGAGTATCTTTGCCAAATTTATTTTCGCCCTGCGTACCGACAAATGCGCCAAGATCAATAAGCATCATCACCAGAATCAACGTCGGGACAAAACGCCCCACCGTCCATTGCCAGACGCCCGGTAAAATCGCCCAATTACCCGCCAGCAGCATCCACGCTACAATCATTAAAAATGCCCATGCGCCGGAACGCCCGCGATCGTGCAGTCGTTTGACCGTTACTGCCGCGGTCGGCCAAAGTAAGCACACCAGGCAAAACGCGGCGGTCTGGATATCGAGTAAGTTTTTACCTGCCAGTGAGAAAAGCACCAGCATGCCAACGAACCAGAGGCCAATCCAAATCCAGAAATCACGGCGCCCAATACGCCCTTTAAACGAGAATAACCATTGCTGTATGGTCATGTAAGTTCCTTGATGGTTGTCTTTTCCAGGATTCTACCCTTTTGACAAGGGAGACAGATATCGTTTTAATCGGAGCCAGTCATAACAAAAGGTACTGTCGATGAAGCCAGGGTTTACGCTGTTTTTTCTCTTATGTTCTGCATCAGCCGTTAGCACAACGGTGCATGCACAAACACCAGGTACGGCGACCACTGCGCCCTATCTGCTTGCTGGCGCCCCTACCTTCGATCTCTCCATCAGCCAGTTTCGAGAAAACTTTAACAGCCAGAACCCCAACCTGCCACTGAACGAGTTTCGCGCCATCGACAGCAGCCCCGACAAAGCCAATCTGACTCGCGCCGCCAGTAAAATTAACGAGAACTTGTATGCCTCTACGGCGCTGGAGCGTGGCACTTTAAAAATCAAAAGCATTCAAATTACCTGGCTACCCATCCAGGGGCCAGAGCAAAAAGCCGCCAAAGCAAAAGCTCATGAATACATGGCGGCGGTGATCCGCACACTCACCCCGCTGATGACCAAAACACAAAGCCAGAAAAAGCTACAGTCGCTCCTTACTGCGGGGAAAAACAAACGTTATTACACAGAGACAGAAGGCGCACTGCGCTATGTTGTCGCGGACAACGGCGAAAAAGGACTGACCTTCGCTGTTGAACCGATTAAGCTGGCGCTATCTGAATCGCTTGAAGGGTTGAATAAATGACAAAAAGCAAAGCCTTTCCAGTGATGAATCTCTATACTGTTTCACAGACCTGCTGCCCCGCGGGGCGGCCATCTTCCTTTATTCGCTTATAAGCGTGGAGAATTAAAATGCGACATCCTTTAGTGATGGGTAACTGGAAACTGAACGGCAGCCGCCACATGGTTCACGAGCTGGTTTCTAACCTGCGTAAAGAGCTGGCAGGCGTTGATGGCTGTGGCGTTGCAATCGCGCCACCAGAAATGTACATCGATATGGCGAAGCGTGAAGCTGAAGGCAGCCACATCATGCTGGGTGCGCAGAACGTGGACCTGAACCTGTCCGGCGCATTCACTGGTGAAACCTCTGCTGCTATGCTGAAAGACATCGGCGCACAGTACATCATCATCGGTCACTCTGAACGTCGTACTTACCACAAAGAGTCTGACGAACTGATCGCGAAAAAATTCGCGGTGCTGAAAGAGCAGGGTCTGACTCCGGTTCTGTGCATCGGTGAAACCGAAGCTGAAAACGAAGCGGGCAAAACTGAAGAAGTTTGCGCACGTCAGATCGACGCGGTACTGAAAACTCAGGGTGCTGCGGCATTCGAAGGTGCGGTAATCGCTTACGAACCAGTATGGGCAATCGGTACTGGCAAATCTGCAACTCCGGCGCAGGCACAGGCTGTTCACAAATTTATCCGTGACCACATCGCTAAAGTTGACGCTAACATCGCTGAACAAGTGATCATCCAGTACGGCGGTTCTGTAAACGCGTCTAACGCCGCAGAACTGTTCGCTCAGCCGGACATCGACGGCGCGCTGGTTGGCGGTGCTTCTCTGAAAGCTGACGCCTTCGCAGTGATCGTTAAAGCTGCAGAAGCGGCTAAACAGGCTTAAGTCTGACAGGTGCCGGATATCGCATCCGGCACTTAGCTTTCCTTAACAATTCCTCGCTTTAACGCAAAATCTCACACTGATGATCCTGAAGTTCCTCGGCTGAAGCACGATTCAGCGTCAGCAGATTGCGCTGCGTCGCCAGCAATACAAACGAGTTATCACTCTGTCGCACCATTGCCAGCGCGTAACTGCCCATATGTTCCCGTGCCTCTGGTACTTCTTCTGCCAGCATCATAAACGGACTCCGTTTTACCAGCTCGCTTTCAGTTACCCTACGTGCCAGGTATTCATGCCCACGCAGCCCACCGGGCAGCGGTAACCAACGGGTGCTGATATTCGCCAGATTATTATCCAGTTGTTCGCGCACATCAGGACGAATACAAGAGATATGGATATGAAAATGGTTTTGCGTGCGTCCGGTACGGGAGTTAATCGCCAGAGATACCGCGCGATCGGGGACTGGCTGGCCGTATTTTTTGCTCATAAAATCACGCGCCTGCCAGGCTAACCAGAAGAAATTAGGCGTTGAAGGATCGGTTAACAATGGACTTTCAGTGCCGTTAATACGATACGTTGGCATCAACAAATATTGCAGAGGACCGTTGAGGTCTTTTAAAACCACATATCCGGCATTGGGTTTGACTTCCGCACATGGCGAAGGGTTTTGGTTTTGCTGCTGGTTGGGTAAACATTGCTCAAGGGCAATCTGGCGCAACGTGTCCGACTCTTCACCGGTCAATTTCCAGTAACCAATGCCTGCGGCAGCAACAGCGATAACCATCATCGCTAAAAAAAGAAGACCTGCTTTTTTCATCTTTTTTTCCCTGTACCTCAAAGAGATGCAAGGGTAACGCAAAATCGTGACAAATAAAAAACCCGGTCGCGAGATGCCACCGGGTCTGATTGCCTTCAACAAAATTAACGTTTGCTGATTTGGTCAAACGTACCGCCGTTAGAGAAATGCTCTTTTTGCGCTTTCGTCCAGCCACCGAACTCTTCATCAATGGTGAATAACTTCAGCTTCGGAAAGGCATTTTCATATTTTTTCGCTACCTGAGGATCGCGCGGACGATAGTAGTTTTTAGCCGCAATCTCCTGGCCTTCTGGCGAGTAGAGATAGTTCAGGTAAGCTTCCGCCACCTCTTTAGTGCCTTTTTTCTCTACCACTTTATCGACAACTGACACCGTAGGCTCTGCGAGAATAGACTCGCTCGGCGTGACGATTTCGAATTTATCTTTCCCCAGTTCATTCGCCGCCAGCAGAGCTTCGTTTTCCCAGGCAATCAGTACGTCGCCAATGCCGCGCTCAACAAAGGTATTCGTTGAACCGCGAGCGCCGGAATCCAGTACTTCGACGTTTTTATACAACGACTGCACGAATTCCTGCGCTTTTGCCTGATCGTTGTTGTTGTGATGCAGGGCGTATCCCCAGGCTGCCAGGTAGTTCCAGCGTGCACCACCAGAACTTTTCGGGTTCGGGGTGATCACCGAAACACCTGGCTTAATCAAATCGTTCCAGTCGTGAATCTGCTTCGGATTCCCCTTACGCACCAGGAAGACAATGGTAGAAGTATAAGGTGCGGAGTTATCCGGCAGACGCTTGATCCACTCTTTATCAATACGACCACGTTCAGCAATGGCATCCACGTCATAGGCTAGCGCCAGCGTGACGACATCAGCTTCTATGCCATTGATTACCGACGTCGCCTGTTTACCCGAACCGCCGTGCGACTGGCGAATCACCACGTTATCGCCGGTTTGCTGTTTCCAGTGGGCGCTGAAGGCTTTGTTGTACTGCTCGTACAGTTCGCGCGTTGGATCATACGAAACGTTAAGAAGCTGAATATCCTTTGCCATAACGCTGGTCGCTGCCAGTAATAAAGTTAACCCTACGCCCCACTTGTTCATCGCCCGGCTCTCTTATGTTGTGTTGTGATGAACAAAGCGTGCCAGAAAGGGATTCAAACATTAAAGAATAAAAAAAGATTGGCTATAACTTGCGGGTATATATGGGGGAGTTAAAAAGGCGGAAGAAATCCGCCTCATATTGCTGACAAAGTGCGCTTTGTTCATGCCGGATGCAGCTTATCCGACCTACAAAAGCTTGCAAACTCAATAGATTGCAGAATTCATGTAGGCCTGATAAGCAAAGCGCATCAGGCATTTTTGCCTCTGTCATCGGTTTCAGGCTAAAGAAATCTGCCTTTTTCCGAAATCATTAATACAGTTTTTTCGCGCAGTCCAGCCAGTCACCTTTGAACGGACGCTTCATGTTTTCGATAGCATCGATGATGTCGTGGTGAACCAGCTGTTCGTTCTGGATACCTACGCAACGACCGCCGTAACCTGCCAGCAGCAGATCGATAGCGTAAGCGCCCATACGGGAAGCCAGAATACGGTCGTAAGGTACCGGGGAACCACCACGCTGGATGTGGCCCAGCACAGTTGCGCGGGTTTCACGGCCAGTTTCTTTTTCGATGAAGTGTGCCAGCTCGTCGACGTCACACATATGTTCAGTGATCGCCACAATCGCGTGTTTTTTACCTTTCGCGATACCGGCTTTGATTTCGTTTACCAGATCGTCACGGCTGAATTCAACTTCCGGAACCACAACAAATTCACAGCCACCAGCAATAGCCGCAGCCAGAGTCAGATCGCCACAGTAGCGGCCCATCACTTCCACCACGGAAATACGTTGGTGAGAAGAAGATGTGTCACGCAGACGGTCGATAGCTTCAACAACGGTGCTCAATGCCGTGAAGAAACCAATGGTGTAGTCAGTACCTTTGATGTCGTTGTCGATGGTGCCCGGCAGGCCGATGCACGGGAAGCCCATTTCGGTCAGACGCATTGCCCCCATGTAGGAACCGTCACCGCCGATAACCACCAGCGCGTCGATACCACGTTTTTTCAGGTTTTCGATAGCCACGGCGCGGATGTTCTCGTCGCGGAATTCCGGGAAGCGCGCAGAACCGAGGAATGTACCACCACGGTTGATCATGTCAGACACGCTGTAACGGTCTAGCTGTACCATACGGTCTTCATACAGACCCAGATAGCCGTCATAAATACCCATTACTTCCAGACCTTCTGTCAGCGCAGAACGAACAACCCCGCGAATTGCGGCGTTCATGCCTGGCGCATCACCGCCGCTTGTCAACACACCGATTTTCTTAATCATGACTACCTCTGAACTTTGGAATGCAAAATGAAATCTGTTGCCGGAAGTCTTCTTGCACATCGAAGTGATCCAACGAATGTACAAATAGTATAACAATCACTTCCTGCTGAATTGATTCAGGTCAGGCCAAATGGCGGTATTTTATACACAAAATGCGGGTCTGGCTCTCTTTTGTACGGATTATGAAAGCGTAGACCGTTTACTCTCCCTGGGTACGACGGAACAAGGATCTTGATGGATAATCACATCTGAACCTGGAAAACGCCGTAAAATAGCCTGCTCTACCTGATCCGCCACCATATGTGCCTGAACCAAAGGCAGAGAGTCTTCCATTTCCAAATGAATCTGAATAAAGCGGGTCGGCCCTGACTGCCGCGTGCGAAGATCGTGAGCGCCGCTAACTCCCGGCCAGGAAGTCACGATATCAATAATTTCCTGTCGTTCGCCATCGGGCAGCGCGCGATCCAATAATGACTGGACCGCCTCATACCCCATGCGTAACGCGCTATATAAAATATAGATGCCGATTCCCAAAGCAAACAGGGCATCAGCACGATGCCAGCCGTACCAGGACAATCCCAGCGCCAGCAAAATCGCGCCGTTCATCATAACATCAGACTGATAATGTAGCATATCTGCCCGCACTGCCTGGCTTTGCGTCCGGCGAACGACCCAACGCTGAAACGAGACAAGAATAATCGTACAAATTAGCGCCACAATAGTCACGATAACCCCAACACCCGGGTCTTTCATCGGTGTCGGAGAAACCAAATGCTGAATACCGGTCAAAAACAGGAACAGCGCGGAACCGGAGATAAACATACTTTGCGCCAGCGCGGCGAGCGATTCAGCTTTACCGTGACCAAAGGAGTGATTATCGTCGGCAGGTTGTAGTGAGTAACGCACGACCAATAAGTTAGTTAATGACGCGCCGATATCCACCAGCGAATCCACCAGCGCAGCGAGAATACTCACTGATCCGGTATACCACCATGCAAAAATTTTAATCAGTAATAACAGCGAAGCCATCGCCGTTGCAGCAATCGCCGCCCGACTGACCAGCTGCCCATAAGATTGATTCATAAATACTCCCGCTATCAACTGACGGTAGTATAACGGATGCAAATCATCTGCAATGCATCAAGTAACAGGCAAATTGCGGATAAAAAAAAACCCCACATCATGTGGGGGAAGACAGGGATGGTGTCTATGGCAAGGAAAACAGGGTTTACTACTGGGAACGTGAGTTGCTACTACTCAATAGCTTCAACGATGAACTTTTTTGCCATTGCGTCACGTCGCGCAACTGTTCCATTCGTTGTTGATGTTTCTTGTTTAAAACCGCTTGCTGCTCCGGCGTTAACAGGCGATACATTTGGTTGCGGACTTTTGCCATCTCAACCTGACGAGCTATTTGCTCGTTCGCCATTTTTTCTGCCTGTGCGCGCACAGCGTTTTCATCAAAATTTTCTGCGGTGACAAGGCGATGCATTGTCTCCAGTTCGCTAACATTAACAGGTGGCTGTTCGTGCCGGGCCTGTTGCATAAGATCTCGCATCTGCTGACGCTGATGTTCGGTTAAACTTATGCCGTCGAACATATGGCTCTGCGTACTGCGCTGCGTAAGTTCTTCTCCCGGATGCCAGTTATCGCCTGAACCGACTTCAGCAGCGTGGCTTAATGAACTGACTGCCAGCGTTGAGGCCATGACGGCAGCGGTAACTATGCGCATCATTTGCTCCCAAATCTTTCTGTCGCGATTCAACGATAGAGAGTTTACGATTCAGGCTGCAAACATGCGTCAGGGGGTGTAAAACAACGTAAAGTCATGGATTAGCGACGTCTGATGACGTAATTTCTGCCTCGGAGGTATTTAAACAATGAATAAAATCCTGTTAGTTGATGATGACCGAGAGCTGACATCCCTGTTAAAGGAGCTGCTCGAGATGGAAGGCTTCAACGTGATTGTTGCCCACGACGGGGAACAAGCGCTTGCTCTTCTGGACGACAGCATTGATTTACTTTTGCTTGATGTGATGATGCCGAAGAAAAATGGTATCGATACGCTGAAAGCACTTCGCCAGACACACCAGACGCCAGTCATTATGTTGACGGCTCGCGGCAGTGAACTTGATCGCGTCCTCGGCCTTGAGCTGGGTGCGGATGACTATCTCCCGAAACCGTTTAACGATCGTGAACTGGTTGCGCGTATTCGCGCTATCCTGCGCCGTTCGCACTGGAGCGAGCAACAGCAGAACAGCGATAATGGTTCGCCGACGCTGGAAGTTGACGCCTTAGTGCTGAATCCAGGCCGTCAGGAAGCCAGCTTCGACGGGCAAACGCTGGAGTTAACCGGCACTGAGTTTACCCTGCTCTATTTGCTGGCACAGCATCTGGGTCAGGTGGTTTCCCGTGAACATTTAAGCCAGGAAGTGCTGGGCAAACGCCTGACGCCTTTCGACCGCGCTATCGATATGCACATTTCCAACCTGCGTCGTAAACTGCCGGATCGTAAAGATGGTCACCCGTGGTTTAAAACCTTGCGTGGTCGCGGCTATCTGATGGTTTCTGCTTCATGATAGGCAGCTTAACCGCGCGCATCTTCGCCATCTTCTGGCTGACGCTGGCGCTGGTGTTGATGTTGGTTTTGATGTTACCCAAGCTCGATTCACGCCAGATGACCGAGCTTCTGGATAGCGAACAGCGTCAGGGGCTGATGATTGAGCAGCATGTTGAAGCGGAGCTGGCGAACGATCCGCCCAACGATTTAATGTGGTGGCGGCGTCTGTTCCGGGCCATTGATAAGTGGGCGCCACCAGGCCAGCGTTTATTACTGGTGACCACTGAAGGCCGCGTGATCGGTGCTGAACGCAGCGAAATGCAGATCATTCGCAACTTTATTGGTCAGGCCGATAACGCCGATCATCCGCAGAAGAAAAAGTATGGCCGCGTGGAACTGGTCGGTCCGTTCTCCGTGCGTGATGGCGAAGATAATTACCAGCTTTATCTGATTCGTCCGGCCAGCAGTTCTCAATCCGATTTCATAAACTTACTGTTTGACCGCCCGCTATTGCTGCTGATTGTCACTATGTTGGTCAGTACACCACTGCTGTTGTGGTTGGCCTGGAGTCTGGCAAAACCGGCACGTAAGCTGAAAAACGCTGCCGATGAAGTTGCCCAGGGGAACTTACGCCAGCACCCGGAACTGGAAGCGGGGCCACAAGAATTTCTTGCCGCAGGTGCCAGTTTTAACCAGATGGTGACCGCGCTGGAGCGCATGATGACCTCTCAGCAGCGTCTGCTTTCTGATATCTCTCACGAGCTGCGCACCCCGCTGACGCGTCTGCAACTGGGTACGGCGTTACTGCGCCGTCGTAGTGGTGAAAGCAAGGAACTGGAGCGTATTGAAACCGAAGCCCAGCGTCTGGACAGCATGATCAACGACCTGTTGGTAATGTCACGTAATCAGCAGAAAAACGCGCTGGTGAGCGAGACAATCAAGGCCAACCAGTTGTGGAACGAAGTGCTGGATAACGCGGCGTTTGAAGCGGAGCAGATGGGCAAGTCGTTTACGGTTAACTTCCCGCCAGGGCCGTGGCCGCTGTACGGCAACCCGAACGCGCTGGAAAGTGCGCTGGAAAACATTGTTCGTAATGCTCTGCGTTATTCCCATACGAAGATTGAAGTGGGCTTTGCGGTAGATAAAGACGGTATCACCATTACGGTGGACGACGATGGTCCTGGCGTTAGCCCGGAAGATCGCGAACAGATTTTCCGCCCGTTCTATCGTACAGATGAAGCGCGCGATCGTGAATCTGGCGGTACAGGTTTGGGGCTGGCGATTGTCGAAACCGCCATCCAGCAGCATCGTGGTTGGGTAAAAGCGGAAGACAGCCCGCTTGGCGGTTTACGTCTGGTGATTTGGCTGCCGCTGTATAAGCGGAGTTAAACTCCGCATTTGTAGGCAGGATAAGGCGTTTACACCGCATCCAGCGTTTGAGCATGATGCCTGATGCGACGCTGGTCGCGTCTTATCAGGCCTACTCTTTACTGCGCAAAGGGCAACATTTGTGGCCGGATAAAGCGCTTACGCCGCACCCGGCATTTGAGCAGAATGCCTGATGCGACGCTAGTCACGTCTTATCAGGCCTACTCTCCGGGGGTTATTTCCCCCACAACCGCCGTGAATTATCTTCAATCTTGCCGCTAAGTCGGCGTTTCTGCATCGTCCGCGTCCAGCTTTTCGATAGCCCGGCTGCGGAAAGCAAACGGTGATACTGCTCATCATCAAACGGCATATGCCATGCGATGGCGGCAGCCTCTTGCACGGTCACATCGCTAACGCGGGAAACCAACTCCAGCGGCGCATCAGCAGATACCTGCCCCGGCGCAATCACGCTATACAGCCAGCCGACTTTACCCGTGTTTTGCATCAGCTGCGCTATATCACTGATATCAAAGTGGTAATTGAGTTTGTAGCACGGAGAGCGCGGCTGGGTGACCTGAATCAACGCCTCTCCCCAGCGGAAAATATCGCCAATATAAACATTACTTTCCGTCAGACCGTCGGTTGAGAGGTTTTCACCAAAAGCTGGCGCAACAAACAAATCTGCCTGTTCCGGAAATTCCCGCGCCCAGTAGAGATAATGCTCGCGAGGATAATGACACAGCGCCCTGTCCGGCCCACCGTGAATCTTTTTCTCTGCCTGTTCGTCGCCTTCCAGCCCCAGTTCTGTCAGCATCAACTCACCATCGACCTGGACTTTCGCAATCGCGCTGGGTTTGCTTTCGGGATAAGCCTGTATTTTGCCTGTGTATACATCAACCGGATATCGCATCTGTTCCCTCTCCACCGAGAAATTTCCCCATTAGACCATATTTATTTTATGTCAGGCGCGCAAAATGAGAGCACGGTTCACATGACAAAACTGTAGACATGTTATCAATGAGATGTTTTTTGAAACACCATTTCATTATGAGGAGTTTACCGCGTGGCTGATAAATTACAGTTTTCTGGCGTCTGGTGTCCTTCCATCACGCCGATGGATAAAGACGGGAATGTAGACCTTAACGGACTGAAGCAGCATCTGCAGCGACTCACTGACGCTAACATCGATGTGATATTGCTAATGGGAAGCATTGGTGAGTTTGCTTCCTTCACACTGGAAGAGAGGCTCATGCTTATTCGTGAAGCACGAGCCATGAGCACGCTAAAAATGGTGGCCAACGTCTCGTCCACATGCACACATGATGTACTGGTTATGGCGCAAGAAGCGTATCGCGTTGGGTACGATGCGGTGATGATCCTCCCGCCTTATTACTACGGCCAGACGGCGAAGCAATTATTAAGCTATTTCCGCCATCTGGGTCGCGAATTACAGGGCAAATGGTTCGCATATAACTTCCCGGCGCGGACCGGTTGTGATTTAACCCCTGACCTGGTCGCCACACTGGCGAGTGAGTTTCCTGAGTTTGCCGGAATTAAAGATACTGTCGATTGCCAGTCACACACCCGCAGCATGATTCAGGCAACTCAGGCTGTGCGTCCTGATTTTGCGGTGCTTTCGGGGTATGACGAGTATTACATTCCTAATTTGCTGGCTGGCGGCGCGGGGATAATCTCTGGCTTAAATAACGTTATGCCAGAGCTGTTTGTCGGAGCCCGCGAAGCCTTCAAACGCGGCGACCTGGCAGCTTTACAAGATATTCAGCAACAGATCGGCACCTATATGTCCATCTACGCCATCGGTGAAGATTTTGTCACCACCATCAAGACGGTGGTATCACGTAAGTTTGGTTACTGCACAGGTGTGTCGCGCAATGCCGGTGGGGAGTTAACAGAAAGCGAATGTCGGACGATTGATGAGGTATTTGTTATTTAAGGTAAAACGCCGGATGAACGTCAATTCATCCGGCGATGATATGGAATAAGAGAGATTATTTCACCGTACCCAGAATTTCGATCTTCGCCGCTCTGGCTTTGGCTTTACGTGACCAGACAGAGGTAAGAATTGGCACCAGAATCGAAGTCACAATTACCGCCGTCGCCACCAACGAAGTTGCCGCAGGCGCCATCGGTTTAAAGGCCGGGATCATTTCCGCAATCAGTACCGGCGTTGCCACTGCGGCCCCGGCAGAACTGGAGGCGGCAATTCCGGCAGTGCCATCGCCACCGCCAATCAATTTATCGGCAATAATCAACGGAATACCGGTCACGATAATCACCGCCACACCCAACAGGATCCCCAACAAACCTGTCTGGGCAATCACGGTTAAATCAATGGTATTGCCCAGCGCGAAGGCAAAGAACGGAATCAGCGTCTGCACCGCTTTGCTAAAAAACTCGCGCAATTCAGGATCAAGGTTCCCCAGCGCGAAGCCCACCAGGAACGGCAATACTGCGCCAACGAAAACATGCGGTTCAAACGAAGCAATCCCGGCGGTTCCCAGAATAATCATCGTCATTAGCGGACCAGATTCCAGCGACATCAACACAAATGCCCCGGCCTCTTCTTTGGTGCCGTACTGTTGCATGATAGAGGCATACAGACCGCCGTTGGTCATGTCCATTGCCGCCACCAGCGCCAGCGTTGAAAGCCCGGCAAAAAATCCAACTTCGACACCGTGCTCAGGAATAATACGCGAAGCAATGGCCGCAACCACCCACGCAACGGCAATTTTGGTTACCACCAGCGTACCGGATTTACGCAACACTGTTCCCGTCGCGCTTAATTTGATAGACGCCCCCATGCAGAAAAACCACACCGCCAGGATAGGCACCGTGCCGGTAATCATCCCGTTGGTGAATGATCCAAAATATTTACCCGCCCCCGGCGAGAAGGTATGACACAGTGCACCAAGGAACAGCGGGATGAGCATCATCCCCCCCGGGATTTTCTCTATCGTGCGTTTTATCTGCATTTCCATCACCTGTTGGCATATTTTTATAGGCTGATGCGAAGTTCCTTAACGGAGCATCAGTGTTGATGGAAACGAAGATAGACATTCATCATAGCAATAAAAGTGATCAACACCACACCAATTGAAACATCGTTTTAATTTTATAGGATCATTGTTTTTCTTTTGAAATTGATCACAAAAAAACCACCGTTATGCACGATGGTTTGTTTTTTATGCTGACACGAGGCGTCAACGCCTCATTACAGCAGACAAGATGCGATTATTTTTTCGCCGCGAAACGTGCCGCAGCTTCATCCCAGTTCACCACGTTCCAGAACTCTTTGATGTAGTCCGGACGACGGTTCTGGAATTTCAGGTAGTAAGCGTGTTCCCACACATCCAGGCCCACAATCGGGAAGCCGGAAGCGCCAGAAATGGCTTCGCCCATCAGCGGGGAGTCCTGGTTAGCAGTAGAAACCACCGCCAGTTTATCGCCTTTCAGCACCAGCCATGCCCAGCCGGAACCAAAGCGGGAAGCTGCCGCTTTTTCAAATTCTGCTTTGAAGTTTTCAACGGAACCGAAATCACGTTCGATAGCCGCTTTCAGATCGCCCTGCAGGGTGGTGCCTTTTTTCAGACCTTTCCAGAACAGACTGTGGTTAGCGTGACCGCCAGCGTTGTTGCGCAGAACGGTTTTTTTGTCTGCTGGCAGCTGGTCCAGTTTGGTGATCAGCTCTTCAACCGGCAGGTTAGCGAATTCTGGCAGGCTTTCCAGCGCCGCGTTGGCGTTGTTGACGTAGGTCTGATGGTGTTTGGTGTGGTGGATTTCCATGGTCTGCTTATCGAAGTGCGGTTCCAGGGCATCGTAAGCATACGGCAGGGATGGCAGGGTATAGCTCATATTCATCTCCAGTATTGTCGGGCGGCCGATTGTTAATGCCGCGTAAGCAGTTGGTTCATTATAGTTAATTAAATGATATTGAAAATGATTATCAATGCCGTACTTTTCATAGGGGAATGGTTTTGCAGGGAAATGTCCGAGATGTGAACCAAATCACCCACTTAATGCCGTGATTGCCAGTAAATCGGCAACGGCGGCAACAGGCGAAAGGTTAATCGACAGCACGATTTTTACACTCATCTCGTCGGAGATGTGACGCGACGAAAAAATGATGAGGATAAGAAGATGAGTAACGCGATTACGATGGGGATATTTTGGCATTTGATCGGCGCGGCCAGTGCAGCCTGTTTTTACGCTCCGTTCAAAAAAGTAAAAAAGTGGTCATGGGAAACCATGTGGTCAGTCGGTGGGATTGTTTCGTGGATTATTCTGCCGTGGGCCATCAGCGCCATGCTACTACCTGATTTCTTGGCATATTACAGCTCGTTCAGCCTCTCTACCCTGCTGCCTGTTTTTCTGTTCGGCGCTATGTGGGGGATTGGTAATATCAACTACGGCCTGACCATGCGTTATCTCGGCATGTCGATGGGGATTGGTATCGCCATTGGCATTACGTTGATCGTCGGTACGCTGATGACGCCAATTATCAACGGCAATTTCGATGTGCTGATTAACACCGACGGTGGGCGAATGACGTTACTCGGCGTACTGGTGGCGCTGATTGGCGTGGGAATTGTGACTCGCGCCGGGCAGTTGAAAGAGCGCAAAATGGGCATTAAAGCCGAAGAGTTCAACCTGAAAAAAGGGTTGGTGCTGGCAGTAATGTGCGGCATTTTCTCTGCCGGGATGTCTTTTGCGATGAACGCCGCAAAACCGATGCATGAAGCGGCTGCCGCGCTGGGCGTTGATCCGCTGTATGTCGCACTGCCAAGCTATGTTGTCATCATGGGTGGCGGTGCGATCATCAACCTCGGTTTCTGTTTTATTCGTCTGGCAAAAGTGAAAAATTTGTCGCTAAAAGCCGACTTCTCGCTGGCGAAACCGTTGATCATCCACAACGTATTGCTCTCGGCGTTGGGCGGTTTGATGTGGTATCTGCAATTCTTTTTCTATGCCTGGGGACACGCCCGCATTCCGGCGCAGTATGACTACATCAGTTGGATGCTGCATATGAGTTTCTATGTATTGTGCGGCGGTATTGTCGGGCTGGTGCTGAAAGAGTGGAACAATGCGGGACGCCGTCCGGTTACCGTGTTGAGCCTCGGTTGTGTGGTGATTATTATTGCCGCCAACATCGTCGGTATGGGCATGGCGAGTTAATCTTTCCGGGAATTGCGATGACGCCACTGGCTGGGCGTCATCCCGGTTTCACGGGTAAACACCACCGAAAAATAGTTGCTATCTTCAAAGCCACATTCTGTCGAAATATCACTGATTAACAGGCGGCTATGCTGGAGAAGATATTGCGCATGGCACACTCTGACCTGCCGCAGATATTGATTGATGGTCATCCCGGTCTGCTGGCGAAATTGCTGGCGCAAGACGCGTTCACTACACGCCGCCTCATCACAGAATTTATCCAGCGCAAAAGGACTTTTCAGGCTGGCCGCCAGCCGGGTAATCAGCTTATCCAGCAACGTTTCGCTGGATGTTGGCGGTAACGAATCACTGGTGTAGCGATGGCGCTTCAAAAGCATCACCAACTGCCCGAACAGTAACTCCGCCATTTCGTTGGCAAACGGCGCGGACTGACTGCTCTCGTGCTCAAGCTGCCCGATAACCTGCCGCACCTGCGCCATGCCCGCACTACCTAAACGCCAGTGTGGTTGTCCTGCGCTGGCGTTAAACCCTGGAATCGCCCCCTGCCAGTCGAGATTAAGCGTCAGCCGCTCCGGGCAATAAATAATGTTCTGCAAAACCAGATCGTTAACGGAAGCGTAGGAGTGTTTATCGTCTGCGTGGATATAAAAGAGATCGCCGCGGGTAATACGATGAGGACGATCGTTGAGCACGTGCAAACCGTTACCGCGCCAGACGATCACCAGTTCACAAAAATCATGTGTATGCTCGGCAAAGACATCCTGCGGATAACGATCAGCAACAGCGACCGCCTGCTGTTCGCTGGCAAAAAAATCTTTTTTACGAAGGACAAACTGATGAACCACCGTGCCACCTCAGCCAGAAGACGCGTTTGATTATTCATAAACTGGCGTGGAAATACGTTGAGAAGATTCGCGTTATTGCAGAAAACCATCCCGCCGCTGGCGAATATCTCGTGGTGACCAGTTAAACTCGCGGCGAAACAGCGTCGAAAAGTGGTTACTGTCGCTGAATCCGCAGCGATATGCGATTTCGGTCACGCTTTCCTCGCTATGACGTAAAAGATGACGCGCCTTCACCAACCGTAAACGGTTAAGGTAACGCTGGGGCGTCAAACCGGTTTGCTGTTTTAGCTGACGATGCAACGTGCGTAGTGACAGAGAAAATTGATCCGCCATCATTTCCCAATTCACCTCGTCGGCAAAATGCTCTTCCAGCCAGGCCAACAACAAGTTCAGGCGCGATTCGCGACTTTCCATGCTCTCCTGCAAACTGTTTTTACGCAGCAAGAGCAGTAATTGCATAAACAAAATCTCACCGCTGGCTTTCGAGGGTAAATCATTCGTTCTGTCCTGCTGTTCCAGTTGCGAAACCAGCTGCCGTACCTGCTGCAATATGCTGTGGCTCACGCGCCAATGGGACGGATATTGCCCCTCTTGCTCTTGCGGTAGAAGCTGATGCAGCCCGGCGAGAAACTGAAATCTATCCGGGGAGCGATACAGCACATTGGTCAAATACAGATTGTCCGTATGTTCATATAAATGCCGATCATGATCGCGCACGAAACAGATTGTTCCACCGGAGATGGTATAAGGCTGCCCATTGAAAATGTGGATACCCGTGCCATGTTCGACAATCACAATCTCATGGAAATCATGGTGATGTTCAGGAAAATCCACCTGTGGAAGCCGGGGTTCTATTGCCACAGACACGTTACCAGACGGAAAAAAATCCACGCAATGTAATACGTCCATATAAGCCTCCTGATGCCGTCAACATGGCGGAATAGTAATCAAGCGGTTTGGTTCTTACCTTAAACTTTCGACAGCAAAACACGTAAAAAATGTCGATTTTTCAAGATAAAGCGTGATTTTTCAGAAAATGCGGCAAACATCACACCACCACAATTCTGAAAATTGTGAACGCCATCACGTTCATCTTTCCCTGGTTGCCAGTGGTGTATTTTCCTGTCAGTAACGAGAAGGTAGCGAAGTCGGGCGCTTCTTAGACTGGGCGTAATGAAACTTAGAAGGATCTCATTATGACCTTTCGCTACTGCGTTGCCGTTGATCTTGGCGCATCCAGTGGGCGCGTAATGCTGGCGCGTTACCACCGTGAATGTCGCAGCCTGACGCTGCGTGAAATCCATCGTTTTACCAATGGGCTGTATTACCAGAGCGGCTATGCCACCTGGGATGTCGATAGTCTGGAAAACGCCATTCGCCTTGGGTTAAACAAGGTGTGTGAAGAAGGGATTCATATCGATAGCATCGGTATTGATACCTGGGGCGTGGACTATGTGCTGCTGGATCAACACGGTCAGCGCGTCGGTTTACCGATTGCCTATCGTGATAGCCGTACTAACGGACTGATGACATTGGCACAGCAGCAACTCGGCAAACGCGATATTTATCAGCGTAGCGGCATCCAGTTTTTGCCCTTCAATACGATCTATCAGCTGCGTGCGCTGACGGAGCAACAACCTGAACTTATCCCGCACATTGCTCACGCTCTGCTGATGCCGGATTACTTTAGTTATCGTCTGACCGGCAAGATGAACTGGGAGTACACCAACGCCACGACCACGCAACTGGTCAATATCAATAGCGATGACTGGGATGAGTCCCTGCTGGCGTGGAGCGGCGCCAACAAAGCCTGGTTTGGTCGTCCGACGCATCCGGGTAATGTCATTGGTCACTGGATTTGCCCACAGGGTAATGAAATTCCGGTGGTCGCCGTTGCCAGCCATGATACCGCCAGCGCGGTTATCGCCTCGCCGTTAAACGGTTCCCGCGCCGCTTATCTCTCCTCCGGCACCTGGTCATTGATGGGCTTCGAAAACCAGACGCCATTCACCAATGATGCGGCGCTGGCAGCCAACATCACCAATGAAGGCGGTGCGGAAGGCCGCTATCGGGTGCTGAAAAATATCATGGGTTTATGGCTTCTTCAGCGGGTGCTTCAGGAGCAGCAAATCAACGATCTCCCGACGCTTATCGCCGCGACACAGGCACTTCCGGCCTGTCGCTTCATCATCAATCCCAATGACGATCGCTTTATTAATCCTGAGGCGATGTGCAGCGAAATTCAGGCTGCGTGTCAGGAAACGGCGCAACCGATCCCAGAAAGTGATGCTGAACTGGCGCGCTGTATTTTCGACAGTCTGGCGCTGCTGTATGCCGATGTACTGCACGAACTGGCGCAGCTACGCGGTGAAGATTTCTCGCAACTGCATATTGTCGGCGGCGGCAGCCAGAACGCGCTGCTCAACCAGTTATGCGCCGATGCCTGCGGTATTCGAGTGATTGCCGGGCCAATTGAAGCCTCGACGCTCGGCAATATCGGCATCCAGTTAATGACGCTGGATGAACTCAACAATGTGGATGATTTCCGTCAGGTAGTAAGCGCCACCGCGAATCTGACCACCTTTACCCCTAATCCTGACAGTGAAATTGCCCACTATGTGGCGCGGATTCACTCAACACGACAGACAAAGGAGCTTTGCGCATGACCACTCAACTGGAACAGGCCTGGGAACTGGCGAAACAGCGTTTCGCGGCGGTAGGGATTGATGTCGAGGAGGCGCTGCGCCAACTTGATCGCTTACCCGTTTCAATGCACTGCTGGCAGGGCGATGATGTTTCCGGTTTCGAAAACCCGGAAGGTTCACTGACCGGCGGGATTCAGGCCACAGGTAATTATCCGGGGAAAGCGCGTAATGCCAGCGAGCTGCGTGCCGATCTGGAACAAGCTATGCGACTGATTCCTGGCCCAAAACGGCTTAATTTACATGCCATCTATCTGGAATCAGACACGCCAGTCTCGCGCGACCAAATCAAACCAGAGCACTTCAAAAACTGGGTGCAATGGGCGAAAGCCAATCACCTCGGTCTGGATTTTAACCCCTCCTGTTTTTCGCATCCGCTAAGTGCCGATGGCTTTACGCTCTCGCATCCCGACGACCGCATTCGCCAGTTCTGGATTGACCACTGCAAAGCCAGCCGTCGCGTTTCGGCCTATTTTGGCGAGCAACTTGGCACGCCATCGGTGATGAACATCTGGATACCGGATGGCATGAAAGATATCACCGTTGACCGTCTCGCCCCGCGCCAACGTTTGCTGGCAGCACTGGATGAAGTGATCAGCGAAAAGCTGAACCCTGCGCACCATATCGACGCCGTAGAGAGCAAATTGTTTGGTATTGGCGCGGAGAGCTACACGGTTGGCTCCAATGAGTTTTACATGGGATATGCCACCAGTCGCCAGACTGCGCTGTGCCTGGATGCCGGACACTTCCACCCGACAGAAGTCATTTCCGACAAGATTTCCGCCGCCATGCTGTATGTGCCGCAGTTGCTGCTGCACGTCAGCCGTCCGGTGCGCTGGGACAGCGATCACGTGGTACTGCTGGATGATGAAACCCAGGCGATCGCCAGTGAGATTGTTCGTCATGACCTGTTTGACCGCGTGCATATCGGCCTCGACTTCTTTGATGCCTCCATCAACCGCATTGCCGCGTGGGTCATTGGCACGCGCAATATGAAAAAAGCCCTGCTGCGTGCGTTATTAGAACCGACAGCCGAACTGCGCAAGCTGGAAGCGGCGGGTGATTACACCGCACGACTGGCGTTGCTGGAAGAGCAGAAATCGTTGCCGTGGCAGGCGGTGTGGGAAATGTACTGTCAGCGTCACGATACGCCAGCGGGTAGCGAATGGCTGGAAAGCGTGCGTGATTATGAGAACGCAATTTTAAGCCAGCGCGGGTAAACACTGCCGGATGCGGCACAAGTGCCTTATCCGGCTTACGGGTCAGCAACAGTTGTAGGTCTGATAAGACGCGACAGCGTCGCATCAGGCATTGATTGCCAGATGCGGCACGAGTGCCTTATCCGGCTTACAGGTCGTGCATCCGACAACACCGAATTTACAGGAACACAGAACATGCAAAACATTACCCAGTCCTGGTTTGTCCAGGGAATGATCAAAGCCACCACCGACGCCTGGCTGAAAGGCTGGGACGAGCGCAACGGCGGCAACCTGACGCTGCGCCTGGATGACGCCGATATCGCGCCTTATCATGACAACTTCCATCCACAACCGCGCTATATTCCATTAAGCCAACCAATGCCTTTACTGGCAAATACGCCGTTTATCGTCACCGGCTCCGGCAAATTCTTTCGTAACGTCCAGCTCGATCCAGCCGCCAATTTAGGCGTCGTAAAAATCGACAGCGACGGTGCGGGCTACCATATTCTCTGGGGGCTAACCCACGAAGCCGTCCCAACTTCTGAACTTCCGGCACACTTTCTCTCCCATTGCGAACGCATTAAAGCCACCAACGGTAAAGATCGGGTGATCATGCACTGCCATGCCACCAACCTGATCGCCCTCACCTATGTACTGGAAAACGACACGGCGGTCTTCACTCGCCAACTGTGGGAAGGCAGCACCGAGTGCCTGGTGGTATTCCCGGATGGCGTTGGCATTTTGCCGTGGATGGTGCCCGGCACGGACGAAATTGGCCAGGCGACCGCGCAGGAAATGCAAAAACATTCACTGGTTTTGTGGCCATTCCACGGCGTCTTCGGCTGCGGTCCGACGCTGGACGAAGCGTTTGGCCTGATCGATACCGCAGAAAAATCGGCGGAAGTATTGGTGAAAGTGTATTCGATGGGCGGCATGAAACAGACCATCAGCCGTGAAGAGTTGATAGCCCTCGGCAAGCGTTTCGGCGTCACTCCGTTGGCAAGCGCACTGGCGCTTTAACACCCCGTTTCGCATCTGGCGGCGCGGGTTATGCCGCCGAACAGAAGGATTTGCTCTTAAGGAGAATAATCATGAGTTTTATGTTGGCATTACCGAAAATCAGCCTGCATGGCGCTGGGGCAATTGGCGATATGGTAAACCTGGTTGCGAATAAGCAGTGGGGAAAAGCACTGATCGTTACCGATGGGCAACTGGTTAAGTTGGGATTGCTGAACAGTCTGTTCACCGCGCTGGATCAACACGAAATGTCTTACCACCTATTTGATAAGGTCTTTCCAAACCCCACCGAAGAACTGGTGCAAAAAGGCTACGCTGCATTTCAGGACGCCGCATGTGATTACATTATTGCTTTCGGTGGCGGTAGCCCGATTGATACCGCAAAAGCCGTAAAAATCCTTACCGCTAATCCAGGCCCTTCTACTGCTTACTCTGGCATTGGCAAAGTAAGAAACCCAGGCGTGCCGCTGGTGGCGATCAATACTACTGCCGGAACCGCTGCTGAGATGACCAGCAATGCGGTGATCATCGACACTGCGCGGCAAGTGAAAGAAGTCATCATCGATCCGAATATTATTCCTGATATCGCCGTGGATGATGCCAGTGTAATGCTGGAGATCCCGGCCTCCGTTACCGCTGCCACCGGTATGGACGCACTAACCCATGCCATAGAAGCCTATGTTTCCGTTGGCGCCCATCCGCTAACTGATGCCAACGCGCTGGAAGCTATCCGCCTGATTTCTCTGTGGCTGCCGAAGGCGGTAGAAGATGGTCATAATCTGGAAGCTCGCGAACAGATGGCTTTCGGGCAATATCTGGCGGGAATGGCTTTTAACAGCGCGGGACTGGGGCTGGTTCACGCACTGGCGCATCAGCCCGGTGCTACCCACAACCTGCCACACGGGGTGTGTAATGCCATCTTGTTGCCAGTAATCGAAAACTTTAACCGCCCGAATGCCATCGCACGCTTTGCCCGTATCGCCCAGGCGATGGGGGTCGATACGCGCGGGATGAGTGATGAAGCGGCAAGTCTGGAAGCAATTAATGCCATTCGAGTCTTGAGCCATCGCGTGGGTATACCTGCGGGATTTAGTCAACTTGGCATCAGCAAAAAGGATATCGAAGGCTGGTTAGATAAAGCCCTGGCCGACCCATGCGCACCATGTAACCCACGTACCGCCAGCCGCGACGAAGTGCGTGAGCTTTATCTGGAGGCGTTATGATCCGCAAAGCCTTTGTTATGCAAGTCAACCCGGACGCTCACGAAGAGTATCAGCGTCGGCATAACCCGATCTGGCCGGAACTGGAAGCTATATTGAAATCCCACGGCGCGCATAACTACGCCATCTATCTCGACAGCACGCGTAATTTGCTGTTTGCCACGGTAGAGATTGAATCTGAAGAACGGTGGAATGCGGTTGCCAGCACTGAAGTCTGCCAACGTTGGTGGAAGCATATGCAGGACGTGATGCCCGCTAATCCGGATAACAGCCCGGTCAGTAGCGAGCTGAAAGACGTCTTTTACATGGCATAATCCACTGCGGTGCCGGATCCCCCTCCGACACCGCGATGACAATTGATTAATATAGATTTCGCTGACGCAATTTATCCAACATCTCCCGGGTCAATTAAAAACGCCAGCTCACGCCGGTGACAAAGGTAAAACTCTCATTACGATCAATCATCGGGCTGTCGGTAATCTCTTCCGGCAGCTCGCTGTATCCGGCACTCGCCATTAATACGACGTGTTCTCCGATGGGGTATTTTGCCGTCAGGCTGACATATGGCACCCAGGCATCTTGCGCGGTATAACTCGCCAGACCGCTGCGACGAGACTCGCTCTCTGAAATGCCATAGTAATAGTCACTGAAATTCTCGTCATAATAGAGAACGCCAAGAGCAGGTGTCAGCGACAGGCGACCTATCTGCATTTTGTGGAATAACGATAACTCACCTACCCAACCGTTACTGTTATCCAGAACATCAGCCGCCGCAGAAGCTTTCACGGTCCCCCAACGCTCATGGTGATACCAGGCAACTCCCGCCATTGCCGTACTGTCACGCTTATCGAGTTGTTGCATAGCATGGTCGTCATTATCGGCAGGATCAAATTCCAGCGGCATCCAGGATGCGGTCAGGCTAAGTTCATTTTTTTCACTTTGCGACAGAATAAAACCTAACGTGGTCTGGCGGACATAAAAAGAATCGCCCTCATAACTGATCAGCGGAATTGCTTTGGTATTTTCATTATAACCGCGATAAGGCGATTCATTATAAACTGCGCCAGCACCAACAGATAATTCTGTGGCAGTTGCACTTGCCATAAAAGGCATAAAAAATAACGCCACAATATTGCGGTTAATTAACATATCCGACATTCCATTTTAAATTAAGATAAAAAAGAGTCGGCATAGTAATACTTACAATTTCTCCGGTGCAAGATTCATATTTATATAGTAATATATAAAATTATATATAAATTGGACTGTTGCGATGACAAAATTACAACTCAAGTACCGGGAGTTAAAAATTATCTCGGTAATCGCTGCCAGTGAAAATATCAGCCATGCGGCTACCGTACTTGGCATCGCGCAGGCCAATGTTAGTAAATATCTTGCTGATTTTGAATCAAAAGTGGGCTTAAAAGTCTTTGACAGAACCACACGGCAATTGATGCTGACGCCTTTTGGAACCGCGCTATTACCGTACATTAATGATATGCTCGACAGAAACGAGCAGCTTAATAATTTTATTGCAGATTATAAGCATGAGAAACGTGGTCGGGTTACCATCTACGCACCAACTGGCATTATTACCTATTTATCCAAACACGTTATCGACAAAATTAAAGATATCGGTGAAATCACCTTATCGCTAAAAACCTGCAATCTTGAGCGCAACGCCTTTTATGAAGGTGTCGAATTTCCCGATGATTGTGATGTTTTAATCAGCTACGCGCCGCCAAAAGATGAATCGCTGGTTGCCAGTTTTATTACGCAATATGCAGTAACCGCCTATGCCAGCCAAACTTATCTTGAGAAACATCCCATTAGCCGACCAGACGAACTTGAACATCACTCCTGTATTTTGATCGACTCGATGATGATCGATGACGCGAATATCTGGCGCTTCAACGTCGCCGGAAGTAAAGAAGTACGTGATTATCGTGTTAAGGGAAATTACGTTTGCGACAATACTCAGTCGGCGCTGGAGCTGGCGCGAAATCACCTGGGGATTGTGTTTGCGCCAGACAAAAGTGTGCAGAGCGACCTGCAAGACGGCACGCTGATCCCCTGCTTTCAGCAACCGTATGAATGGTGGCTGGATCTGGTGGCTATCTTCCGTAAACGGGAATACCAGCCCTGGCGGGTCCAGTATGTGCTGGATGAAATGCTGCGTGAAATTCGCCACCAGCTTGCTCAGTCGCAGCAACTGCGACCTGAACAAGCGGCGGAAAACAAAGATTAATGGTCGAGATAAAGGTAATGCACCCAGCTGGTCATGCGTAACAGCACTTTGCGCATAACCGAAACATGGCTGAAATGATCAGAGTAGACCGCCACCTGGGCGTAAATACCGTCTGGTAAAGCGCTCAAATCAGTATGCTCATCCAGCTCAATAGTCGCGATAACGCCATCTGAACCCGGCGCTGTGTTTAACGACTGTAAGGTGCCGGTCGACTGATAAGCCCCGCCGGGAACAGCTGGACTGATGGCTGCCAGTTTACCGCTGAATACCTTACCTGGCAGGGCATTAAACACCACTTCCGCATCATCGCCGGGGGCCAGGCGCAGCAAGGAGTTCTGGCGGAACTGCGCCACAATTTGTCGTTTCTGATCGGGTATAAACACCATTACCGGACGCAGCGGCAGCGACGCGGCATACGTTCCTGGACGAATCAATACCTGGGTCACGTAACCATCGCTCGGCGCACGCACTATCGTCTGCTCAAGGTTATATTTTGCTTCCGCAAGCTGCGCTTTCAGGCTGGCGATTTGTGAATGTTCCCCCAACACCAGGCTATCCAGTTGGCTCTGGATCTGCTTTTGTTCCGCTGCCGATGACTTCACTGAGGCTTCCTGCGCCAGATAATTTTGCCGCGCCACATCGATATCCCGTTCTGAAAACGGATTTACTTTTGCCTGACTGCCGCGTGCGTAACGCTGATACTCTTTAGCGAATTTATCCCGCGTGACCTTTGCCTGCTGGGTATTCGCCGCCATCTCATCTAACTCTGCACCTAATGCCCGCTGCTTATGTTCTGCGGTAACGATATCCGCCATCAGCCGATCTACCCGTGCCTGATAACGCGTCGGGTCCAGTCGGAATAGCACTTCGCCTTTTTTAATCAGCGTATTTTTCTTATCCGTCACTTCAATCACCACGCCTGTCACCTGCGGGACAACAGGAATGGAAATAACCGCTTTTTGCGCTTTAAAGGTGTATGGATGGTTATAGTTCATTAATAGAATTAAGCCGCTGACAATAAATATGCCGCCCAGTGCCGCTGTAGGGATGGTCCATTTATTCACGGGGATTTTAAAAATCTTAAACATTGCCCATGCGAAAGCCACATAGGTCAAAATAATCAGTAAATCCATAAATATTACTCGGTAGAAGGAGCTTTCATGTCGGCGAGCTGTTTCTCCAGCCCGGCAATGCGCTGCTGCAATTGCATAACGGATGAATCATGGCTTTGCATTCCCCATCCCCGCTCCGGGCGGTAAAGCGTGGCCCAAATCCACAAAAAGGGCCAGATAACGTGCAGCGTAAAAAGACTCACCCAACCAGCAACATGAATGGCGTCGGCATGAGGATGATTACGTTTTTTGGCAATAAGGTAGGGAATATCATGTAAAATAATGATCCCATAGAAGATCACCAGAAATACAAAAATAAGCACTCCCAGTGCAAAATAATCCAGGAACATATTTTCCTCAGAGAATATAAAAAAGAACAATTAACGCATATTATGAAATGCCATGAAGCAGTGCAATTTCCTTATTTATATAACGACATATTGTTTTTTATATACTTTCTGAAATGTGCTGCCTGGCTTTTAAACAGGTCGAGGCTTATCATATTGAAATAATGGAACTATTGTCTAAACTAATGAATAACTCCAGTAAAACATCCACAGTACAGATTAAGCGTATTAAACCTTCAATTATCTACCGTTTATTATTGATTGGTCTCGGAACGCCAATGGTGATTTACGGCCTGGTTTGCGGCGTTTTAGGCATGTTTGGCTACGACCAGGTGAGATGGAACGACACCGTGATCCACGGCCTGCTGGCCCTGCCCGCAGGAATGCTTGCAGGCCTGTCAGTCAGTGTGTTCCTCACCGTGGTGATTGGCACTATCGCTTGTTTTGGTTTGTGGTTGTACAGCCTGGTTCGCCCGCTCACCATCGAAACACGAGATTAAACTCCTGGCAAAACACGCCGGGCAGCTTCCGCCAGAAATGCACTTCTGTTGGCGTAGTCTGGGTTATTGCGCACGTAGGTATCAATCTTGTTCAGTAACCTTTTCGGCATCGTAATATTGATACGTTCAGCCCGACCTTCGAACTGATTCATATTGATATCCACCAGCAACCATTGCCCGCCAATAAAGTCCTGCGCCTGCTGAGCCAGATGTTCGTCTACGGAGCCAGGAAGAGGCAACTCTTCATTCATCTCGCACAAGGTTTCAAAGTGTGCGACCAGTGCGCTTCGCGCATCCTGGAAAGCGTCATCAAGCGTATCCCCGGCAAAATAACAGCCAGGAACATCAGGGAAAAAACCGCTGGCGCTACCGTCGGAATCGCTATGGATATAGGCGGGATAAAACATATTGCCTCCTGAAATTTTAAAATGTTAAACCAGCCTGACGCTCAATTTGTGCCAGCGTGCCTGGCTTAATATCTTTTTTAGGATGCGGGACCGTCACCAGGCCCGGATGAACAGGATGGCGAAACTGATGATGACTGCCACGGGTTCGAATATGTTCCCAGCCATGCTGTTTCAGGATGGCGATCACGTCTGCACTTTTCACATCCCTGTCCTTCCATGATTATACACATGATACACATATAATTAGCGATAACAATCACGATAGCGCGATTTATAGAGGCCGTCAGGTGGCTAAAATTGATTCAGGAATGTCGCTCGGAAGAAGAATAACGACGTGCAGTAACTTGTTGAAAAAATGCGAGGAGACTCGCAATTTACGTATAACTCATAGTATTAGGCGTTAAAAAACCTTGTATTAGATTATTCATGCGATATCGAAGCCAGTCTTGCTATAGCTCCAACTCGTATTCATAGAACGTTTAAAATAACCAATAAAAGAATAACAGACATTGTTTTATTTTCTTGATAATTATCAAGCTTGTTTCACCATTGTATTTACAATGTGCAAACATTATTTTTTGTGTGTTATACATTAAGTATGACCAATGATAACGCGTTAATATATAAATATTTTCTATATTTTTATAAAACGCATTTTTATTAAATATATAAAAGGAGTTATAATGTCTATGGAGTTTATAGATAAGCTGAATTCATTATCCGCAAAAATAAAACAACAAGCCGGGGTCATTGAAACTGAGGAGGCTACCAAAAATGCTTTCGTAATGCCGTTCATTAACAATGTGTTAGGTTATGATGTCTTTGATCCTACCGAAGTTATCCCAGAGTTTGTATGCGATATTGGAACGAAGAAAGGTGAAAAGATTGACTATGCGATCTTAAAAAGTGGTGAGGTTCAGATTCTCATTGAATGCAAAAAAATCGGCGATCCTCTAAATATAAATCACGCTTCACAGCTTTTTCGATACTTCCATGTAACAAATGCAAGAATATCTATTCTAACCAATGGACAAGTTTATAAATTTTTTACTGATTTAGAAGCGCCTAATAAAATGGATGAAAAACCATTTCTTGAGATAGATCTACTTGACTTAGATGAAACAGTTGTTCCCGAGATAAAGAAACTTACTAAATCAGCATTTGATTTGGAATCAATAATTAATGCTGCAGGTGAATTAAAATATGTTAGTTTAATTAAAAAAGTTCTCCATGCACAAATGAATAATCCTGAAGAGGATTTTGTAAAATTCTTTGCAGCAAGAATTTATGAAGGTATGTTAACACAAAAAGTAAAAGATACGTTTGCAAAATTAACAAAGAAAGCTGCCAATCAATATATTAACTCTCAAATAAACGAAAGATTGAAATCGGCAATAGGTGGTGGTTCATTATCTGTAATTGATTCGAATTCACACAATGAAGAAGTAGAATGTATTAATAAAGAAGAAACCGATATTGCTACTACTATGGAGGAGCTTGAAGGATTTCATATTGTTAAAGCTATAGTTCGCGTAGTGCTTGATGCACCACGAATAGTCCACAGAGATACAAAAAGCTATTTTGGTATACTTGTAGATAACAATAATCGAAAGCCACTCTGTAGATTACATTTCAATCGAAATCAAAAATATATTGGCCTATTTGACTTAGAGAAAAACGAAACCCGCCATCCTATTGAATCTCTCGATGATATTTATTCTTTCAGCGATGAGTTAAAAGCGACTGCCGCTTTATACAACTAAAACATAGGCAGGCAACAATTAATGTTGCCTGCCTAAAACATCAGAACAGCCCCAACGGTTTATCCGAGTAGCTCACCAGCAGACACTTGGTTTGCTGATAATGCTCCAGCATCATCTTATGGGTTTCGCGTCCGATGCCCGACTGTTTGTAGCCGCCAAACGCTGCGTGTGCCGGGTAGGCATGATAACAGTTGGTCCACACGCGTCCGGCCTGAATGCCGCGCCCCATCTTATAGGCCAGATTGCCGTTGCGACTCCAGACGCCTGCGCCCAGGCCATATTGCGTGTCGTTCGCCAGCTCCAGCGCCTCATCCATCGTTTTGAAGGTGGTTACCGCCAGCACCGGGCCAAATATTTCTTCCTGGAAAACACGCATATTGTTCTGACCAAACAGGATAGTCGGTTCAAGGTAGTAACCGTCTTTCAGCTCGCCTTCCAGCAACTTGCGCCGCCCGCCGGTAAGCACATCTGCGCCCTCTTTTTTACCGATATCAATGTAATTGAGGATGGTTTCCAGTTGCCCGTGAGATACCTGCGCGCCCATTTGCGTCACGCTGTCGAGCGGGTTACCGCTACGAATACTTTCAACACGGCGGATGGCGCGTTCCATGAAGCGTTCGTAGATAGACTCCTGCACTAAAGCACGGCTTGGGCAGGTACAGACTTCGCCCTGGTTAAAAGCAAACAATGCAAAGCCTTCCAGCGCCTTATCGAAAAAGGCATCTTCTTCATCCATCACGTCAGCAAAGAAGATATTTGGCGATTTGCCGCCCAGCTCCAGGGTTACTGGAATAATGTTTTGCGTGGCGTACTGCATAATCTGCTGACCCACTTCCGTTGAGCCAGTAAACGCCACTTTGGCGATGCGTTTCGAGGTCGCCAGATATTCGCCAATTTCGCCGCCCGCACCGTTGACCACGTTCACCACGCCCGGCGGCAGTAAATCACCGACGATTTCCATTAGCAGCAGTACAGAAAGCGGGGTAAGTCGTGCGGGTTTCAGCACCACGCAGTTGCCCGCCGCCAGCGCGGGAGCCATTTTCCAGCTCGCCATCAGCAGCGGGAAGTTCCACGGGATAATCTGCCCCACCACACCTAACGGTTCGTGGAAGTGATAAGCCACGGTTTCGCTATCAACTTCACTGATCCCGCCTTCCTGCGCCCGAATACACGAGGCGAAATAGCGGAAATGGTCAATCGCCAGCGGCACATCGGCAGCACTGGTTTCGCGAATGGGTTTGCCGTTATCCCAGGTTTCAGCCGTCGCTAACAGCTCGAGGTTCTGCTCCATCCGATCGGCAATCTTAAACAGAATCGCTGCGCGATCCTGCACCGAGGTATGCGCCCATTTATCTTTCACTTTATGCGCAGCATCCAGCGCCAGATCGATATCTCGTTTGCCCGAAGACGCCACTTCGCACAACAACTGCCCGGTTACCGGCGTCAGGTTCTGGTAATACTCGCCATCGGCGGGCGCGACCCACTCGCCGCCAATAAAGTTGTCATAGCGGGCTTTTAACTTGAGGGGGAAACCATACTCGCCGGGCTTAATCTGTGCTGAAGGGGGATTGTTGGTCATGATCGTCTCCTTGCGGTGTGAGGTATAACAAGGGTAGACGTGACTGGCGAAATCTTCGCCAGTCGGTAACAGCTTTACGACGGCTATCACGAATTTACTGGCAAGGACTACAGCGGGTAATGTGCGACGTACACTACTTGCTGGTCATTAATTTTCTTCTCTTGCGCAAATCCTTCTTTAACAATCGTCCGTAAATCAGTTCGCGCTGTATTATCAGAGACGCCCAGACTCGCGCTGGTTTCAGAAACTGTGTACTCTTTCCCCGGATTGGCGAGCATCACATTCAGAAGCGTCACCTGACGCGGATTCAGTCGCCTAAGCACACCAGAACTGAACAATAGGCGGTCAAGTTTTGCGCTTCGTTGCATAATTTCATCAATATGCTGCTGCCAGTTTTGCACAGCACGTTTAATGACACCCGCCTGATATTCAAGGAAATAAGTCAGATCCATACCATCTGATTCAGTGTACTGGTAGCTGGCGGCATATTTGACTGGTGCAACATGAAGCAAACGGCTGATGGAAATATATTTAAAGACATCGTAGCCCGATTTCAGCATATACCAGTAAAACAGCGCCCGACTGGTGCGCCCGTTGCCATCGCGAAACGGATGCTCATGGGCCAGCATAAAATGCAGAATGCAGGCGCGGACCAGCGGGTGAATATACCCTTCATGGCTGTTTAACCACTGGCAAACTTTTTCCAGTCGTTCCGGCAACAATGCCGCAGCGGGCAGTTGATGCACAATATTGCCGTCATAATCGGCGATCACGACATCATCTGTTTCACGAAATTCACCCGGACGATATTTCGCGTCATTTATTCCTCCCATACCAATAGCATGTAACTGACGTATAAGCGCAGGTGTAAGCTGTTCTGTCAGTAATTGCGGAATTTCCGCCATCAGCCGGGCATTTCCCGCAATCATATGCTCGTCTTCAGTGCGCGGCGCCCGCCCTGTTTCCAGCATTTTTCTCGCCACCAGCGTCGTGGTATTCGCACCTTCCAGTTGGGAACTGGTGATCGGCTCTTCCAGGCGTAACTGGCTTAACTCGGCGCCCGCCCCGCGTAACCGTTCAGTCTGATCTTTCAGCGCCAGCGCGGTGGCATGTTTGTCGACAAGCTCGCACGCTTCTGCAATCACTGGCGTAATGTTGAATCCGGCCTGCTCACCCGCTTCATTGCAATAATTGATTCGCTGGATCGCCGCGTTGCGCGCCAGTCGGGTAAGCGTCCACGCCACTTCAATGTTTTCCCCTTTTTTGATGCGGTACTGCAACTCATCAAAAGGCAGATAACGTCCTTTTTCATCGGTAACCCGGTTAAAGCGTAAGTGGGCCTGGAGTTCCTCACCCGATAAGTGTGATAAAGGAATCAGTCTGGGAGGTGATTTGATAGCCATTTGCTTATCTCAAAAAAGCGCAATATTGAGATAGTGTATAGCAGACTAAAGAAACTATCTCAAAAATCGCAAATTTTGAGATAGCGACTGACAACACGCCAGCCGCAGGAGAATGGGGATTACATTGCAGCGCGATAAATCGCCACAATTTCTTCTTCAGTTGCCTGAATCGGGTTAGTAAAGCCACAAGCGTCTTTCAGGGCATTGCTTGCCAGCTCCGGGAAATCTTCTTCTTTAACGTTCAGGTCACGCAGACCTGCCGGGATATCCACTTTCTTCGCCAGGTCGCGAATCGCGTTAATACAGGCTTCTGCCCCTTCAGCATCATTTTTACCTGTGACGTTAACGCCCATCGCCGCGGCGCAGTCACGCAAACGTGATGCAACAACTTTGCTGTTATATAACTGCACGTGCGGCAGCAGAATGGCATTACAAACGCCATGCGGCAGATCGTAAAAGCCACCTAACTGATGCGCCATCGCATGAACATAGCCCAGAGAAGCGTTATTGAATGCCATACCTGCGAGGAACTGGGCATAAGCCATTGCTTCACGCGCTTTAGCGTTGCTGCCATCTTCGACGGCTAACGGTAGATTTTCTGCAATCATGGTCATTGCTTTCAGCGCGCAGGCATCCGTAATTGGCGTTGCCACAATAGACACATACGCTTCGATGGCATGAGTGAGAGCATCCATCCCGGTAGCTGCGGTCAGTGACTTAGGCATACCGATCATCAGCGAGGAATCATTAACCGAAAGCAGCGGGGTAACGTGTTTATCCACAATCGCCATTTTGATATGTCGCACTTCGTCGGTGATGATGCAAAAACGGGTCATTTCAGATGCTGTACCCGCCGTGGTATTAATGGCAATCATCGGCAACTGTGGTTTTGCAGAGCGGTCTACGCCTTCATAATCACGGATATCCCCACCGTTAGCGGCTACCAGTGCAATACCTTTTGCGCAGTCGTGCGGAGAACCGCCGCCTAAGGAGATCACGCTGTCGCAGTTATTTTCCTTCAACATTTTCAAACCTTCTGCGACATTCTTCGTGGTCGGATTAGGTTGGGTACCCTCATAAATAATGCTAAAAATATTGCGGTCATATAAGGCTTTTTGTACCTCTCCCGCCATACCTAATTTCGCTAGCATACTGTCAGTAACAATTAATATACGGCGAAAACCATATTCCGCCATCATATTCAGCGCATCTTTTAAAGAATCTTCGCCAATGACATTAACAGAAGGAATAAAAAATGTAGAAGCTGCCATAACACACTCCAGAACGAGGATAAAAGGGCGGGCAGCTTACAGAGGATTTATATTTAAAAAGTTGATCGATATTATTCTTTTTAGAATCGTATATTAAAAAAAGCACATTAGACTCATGTTCTAATGCGCTTTTTCAAAATTTATAAGACTTTTAAAGTAATTCGTATTTAATATGAATTAATCATTATCTTATTTATGCGGAAATAATAATGCGTCACGCAATAAATGATCATTTCCCCGACGACGCGTAAAACCAATGCGGTCAAAATATTCCAGAATTTGAATTGCCAGTTTTCGACCAACACCTAAGCGATCGCGGAAATCTGCCGCACAGGTCGAGCCACACTCCTGATCGAGATCGCGGATCATGTTGGCAAACTCGACAATCCGATCGTTACGGTAATAACGATCTTTAACGATCGCCGTAATTATCCCCTGCTGCGCCGCCTGGCGTAGTGTCAGGCGCATTGCCTGTTCGTCAGTTCCCGTCTCTTTTGCCAGATCACGCACCCACCACGGCTCGTTGCCAAACAGCGGTTCCACTTTTTGCCAGATTGCTTGCTGCTCTTCGCTAAATCCTGCTTTGTGGTCCGGCAGATGCAGCCAACCATGATGGCTGTGAATGTCGCCGCTTTCGCGCATCTTTTCAATCAGCAACAGCACCAGTGCTTCATCTTCCATCGGCAACGCCATGCGCCGCAGACGCTCGCGTCCTGGACCAGGTTCATCGCGATGTTGCTCATGATAAGTTGCTAATGTGTCGAGAATTTTACGTTGCCAGCGGGCGGCAACTGGAGCGTTCAACAAACTGTAACCCGCCTGAATATAGCCCGGCTGTTGCAGTAATTCGCGCATCCCTTCACCATTGAGCTGACGCGCCCAGGCGAAATCGGCAAGGTTAACCGCACCGCGCTCCAGATGAACGGTCAGTGCGTCGGCATCGCTTTGTGTGCGTGCCAGTGACGCCAGCCATTGCAGATATTCCGGCTTACGTTTACCCCGACGCGGCGGGTTAAGCATCACCACGCGCGCCCCCGCCAACGTGTTGCGGGCAGAGATATCGCGCAGCACCAGGCGATCGTTATCCGCCAGCCACAGCGGCGTGTCGAACACCAGTTCGGCAAGGTTATCTTCCAGCAGCGAAACGCGTCCCGTAACGTGGCTGGCGGCGTGGTGAATATGCAGCGGCTGCCACTGGGTCAGCGGCGTATGGGTTTGTAACTCGACAATCACTCGTGTGAACGGCTCTGGCGGCACATCGGCAAGCAGCCAGTCGCCACGGTTAATCTGTTCTTTTTCCGCATCACCAGCGATGTTAAGCGCGATACGCTGCCCGGCATGGGCGGTTTCAGTTGGCTGGTTTTGCGCATGCAGCGCACGCACGCGCATCGGTTTATTTACACCCGTCAGCCATAGTGAATCGCCTACCTTCACTTCCCCGCTTAACGCCGTACCGGTGACTACTAGCCCGGCACCTTTTACGGTAAATGCGCGGTCGATAGCGAGTCGGAAACTATGTTGGCTGGCGTGTTCGCGTTCTGGCAACTGAAGCAGATGTTCGCGCAGGGCATCAATTCCCCGTCCTTCGGTCGCTGCGGTGATAAACAGTTTTGCCTCAGCAAAACCGTATTCCCGCAGCACCTCCTTTACCTGGCGTTCAACCTCATCAACACGCGCTTCGTCCACGCGATCGGCTTTAGTCAGGGCCACTGTCAGCATCGGGTTACCGGTAAGCTGCAAAATCGCCAGATGCTCACGGGTCTGTGCCATCACGCCGTCATCGCACGCCACCACCAGCAACGCGTGATCGATACCTCCGACGCCCGCCAGCATATTAGAAAGAAACTTTTCATGGCCGGGAACGTCGATAAAACCAGGCACGCGTCCATCTGGCTGCGGCCAGTAGGCATAGCCGAGATCGATGGTCATCCCACGCTTCTTTTCTTCCGGCAGACGGTCGGCATTTACGCCCGTAATCGCCTGTAATAACGTCGTTTTGCCGTGGTCAACGTGTCCGGCAGTCGCAATAATCATTTCAACAACATCTCCAAAAACCGTTGCTCATCTTCGAGGCAGCGTAGGTCCAGCCACAGACGCCCGTCGTAAATGCGCCCAATCACCGGAATCGGCAATTCACGCCAGCGAGCAGCTAATGACTCAAGGTGGCTACCGCGTCCGTCATGAGGCGTAAACGTCAATGCCGCGCTCGGCAGACGATCCACCGGCAGCGAACCACTGCCAATCTGCGAAAGGCATGGCATAACCTGTACCGCAAACTCCGCGCCATAGTGAGCGGCAAGGGGTGCCTGTAAACGTTGTGCCTGGATTTGAATGACCTCTGCGCTGCGAGTAAGCAGACGCAGGGTCGGTAATTTTTCACTCAATGCTTCAGGGTGTAAATAAAGACGCAACGTGGCTTCCAGCGCCGCGAGAGTCATTTTATCTGCACGTAATGCACGCTTCAGTGGATGGCTTTGCAGGCGGGCGATCATCTCTTTTTTACCAACGATAATCCCTGCCTGCGGCCCGCCTAACAGCTTGTCGCCGGAGAAGCTCACCAGACTGACGCCCGCCGCAATCAACTCCTGCGGCATCGGCTCTTTTGGCAAACCATACTGACTGAGATCCACCAGCGAACCACTGCCTAAATCAGTCACCACGGGAACATCCAGTTCTTTGCCGAGCGCCACCAGTTCCGCTTCGTCTATCGCTTTGGTGAAGCCTTGAATGCTGTAATTACTGGTATGCACCTTCATCAGCAGCGCGGTATTTTCATTCACTGCCTGACGATAATCATTCGCGTGCGTGCGGTTGGTGGTCCCCACTTCGTGTAGGGTGCAGCCCGCCTGGCGCATGACGTCAGGAATACGAAACGCGCCGCCAATCTCCACCAGTTCGCCGCGAGAAACCACCACTTCTTTACCACTGGCAGTTGCTGCCAACATCAATAACACCGCCGCCGCATTATTATTGACGATACAGGCATCTTCTGCGCCGGTGATGCGACATAACAACTGCGCCAGCGCACGATCGCGATGCCCGCGTCCGGCGTCATCCAGATCATATTCCAGCGTCACCGGCAAACGCATAACTTGCGTAACAGCCTCAACCGCCGCTTCCGCCTGCAATGCCCGCCCAAGGTTCGTATGCAGCACGGTTCCCGTCAGGTTGATCACCGGACGCAGCGCGCTCTGCGCCTCTTTCGCCAGACGAGCATCAACCTCTTGCGCCCAGTTTTCACACCATGCAGGCAGCGACTGGCTGTCACGAATCATTTCCCGCGCTTCGTCGAGCATTTGACGTAGCAACTCCACGACACGGGTATGACCATAAGTATCACGCAAAGAAAGGAAAGAGCTATCACGCAATAAGCGATCGATAGCTGGAAGTTGACTATAGAGGGAACGCGTTTCGGTTGTCATAGGAAACCAGGCTCATCAAGGCCCTCTCGCACGGAGAAGGGCGTTTAACATAACCACGGATTGTAACGTGAGATGGGTCAGGAGGACATATCGCGCATCAAGCCTTTGGCGGTTCGGTGCGAGCGAAGCTTTCGCGGCTAAAGAGATTCTCGACCAGTTTGACTAAGTGTGGGCGGTCCACACACCAGCCCGGCGCAACGCGGCGGAAATTGAGATACCCGACGGCACAGGCAATGGCGATAGTCGCCAGATTGACTGTATCAGTTTTGAGCGTGCCATCGACCAGATATCCTTCCAGCACATCCAGGCTGCGGTTGATTTTCTCCCGCTGGCGTAACAATTCATCTTCAGACTGCTGCGCCGCCGGACGCGCCTGTTCACGCACCGACACTAGCCCGGCATCCATAATGCCGTCGGCCAGCGCCTCAATTTTGCGCACTCGCAACGACTCCAGCGGATCGCGCGGCAACATCGCCGGAGCGACATTCATTAATTCAATATATTCAGCGATGATCGGCGAATCAAACCAACATTCGCCCTCTTCGGTCACCAGCACCGGCACTTTCCCTAACGGGTTAAATTGCGCCACGCCATTGTCCACGCTATAGGGCAGTTCATTAATAAATTCGAAAGTTATGCCCTTTTCTAACAACAGAATAGAAAGTTTGCGTACAAACGGGCTGGTGTAGCTACCGACGAGTTTCATGCCGAGTCCTTTGTGCGAGGAAAAATATCAGTATGGCCCAGGCTCACGCAAAACACAGGTGATATAAGTCTCAATGATCCAAATAAAGATAATGCATCCAACTGGTCATTCTTAGCAGTACCTTCCGCATCACCGAAACATGGCTGAAATGGTCGGAGTAAACTGCCACCTGGGCGTAGATGCCGTCGGGTAAGGCATCGATATCATCGTTAGGGTCCAGTTCAATGGTTCCCAGCACACCGTCCGTGCCGGGCACGACCGTTAATGATTGCAGTACCCCCTGCGCCTGATACGAACCGCCTGGCACGACAGGTAAAATACTGGTCAGTTTGCCGTGGAACACCTGCCCAGGTAGCGCGTTAAACACTACTTCCGCATCATCGCCGGGTTTCAGACGTAACAGCGAGTTTTGCCGAAATTGGGCGACAATTTGCCGTTTTTGCTCGGGGATGAAAACCATCACCGGACGCAACGGCAAGGCAGCTGCGTATGTACCTGGGCGGATCAGTACCTGAGTAACGTAGCCATTGCTTGGCGCGCGAATGACGGTCTGCTCAAGGTTATATTTTGCTTCAGTAAGTTGCGCTCTTAAGCTCACAATCTGCGATTGCTCGCCGTTGACCATACTGTCGAGCTGGCTCTGGATCTGCGCCTGCTCCGCCACCGAGCCTTTCACTAACGCATCCTGCGCGAGAAAATTCTGCCGCGCATCGTCGATATCACGTTCCGAGAACGGATTCACTGCCGCCTGGCTGCCTTTCAGGTAGCGTTGATAATTTTTAAACAGCCGATCGCGCTCCGCTGAAACCTGAGTGGTGTTAGCCTGCGCCTCAGTGAGCTGCGCCCGCAGCGTTTTGATGTTATGCGTCGCCGTCATCAGATCAGCCTGAAGTCTGTCTACTCGCGCCTGGTAACGTACCGGATCGAGCTTAAAAAGCACCTCGCCCTTCTGAATAAGCTGATTATTTTTATCGGTGACTTCAGTCACGATCCCCGTCACCTGTGGCGTGATAGGGATAGCTATCACCGCCTTTTGCGCCGTAAAAGTGTAGGGATGGTTATAATTCATCAATAAAATCAAACCACTCACCAAAAACACACCGCCGAGCGCCGCCGTCGCCAGCGTCCACTGATTCACCGGAATGCGGAAGATTTTAAAGACCGCCCACGCCAGCGCCACGTAAGTTAAGACAATCAACAGATCCATGATTAGATCTCCGGAAACGTGGAGTAGTCAGGTTTTTTCTCGGCGGCGAGTTGATGTTCCAGCCGGGAGATACGGTCAGAAAGCGCAGCGATGTCCGGGTCAGGCGCCCTCTCTTGCGGCGTAGTATGCGACTGCATGCCCCAGCCGCGCTCTGGCTGGTAGAGCGTCGCCCAGATCCACAGGAACGGCCAGATAACGTGCAGAGTAAACAGGCTCACCCAGCCCGCCGTATGAATAGCATCGGCATGGGGATGGTTGCGCTTTTTGGCAATCAGATAAGGGATGTCATGTATCGCGATGATTCCATAAAAAATCACCAGAAAGACGAAGATCAGCACTCCCAACGCGAAGTAGTTTAGAAACATAGCTGCCTCGAATTCACGCTTATCAGAGTTGTTATGGGCTGGCAGCCAGATACGCGTCGGGCTGATTATTTGACAATAATCCGGGTTTGCGATTCTCGCCATCACACCGAAGAATAATTTTAAGAAGCGATGAGTTGCTTAGTTACATAACGATTTTATGACTAAGGCATAACATGCTGTAGATCACATCAGGTGAACGCCGTGAGAAAATATCTTGTGATTTAGATCACAAAGATTCAACAAACCGTCAAAACAAAAATGTGACGTTACTCACATTTAAATGCCATTTTTAGCGAAAATCGCCGTCTTGTTGCTTTTTTACACAAGCGTTTTGTGATGAACATCACGTCAATTACCTCCCTACCCCCTATATTTATGTGACCAACATCACACAAAAGGCCACCAACTGGACAGTTAACCGATTCAGTGCCAGATTTCGCAGTATCTACAAGGTCCGGCTACCTCTGCCGCCACATTAACAAAAAACCTCGGGCTTCCAGCCTGCGCGACAGCAAACATAAGAAGGGGTGTTTTTATGTCATCCGATATTAAGATCAAAGTGCAAAGCTTTGGTCGTTTCCTCAGCAACATGGTGATGCCGAATATCGGCGCGTTTATCGCGTGGGGTATCATCACCGCGTTATTTATTCCAACAGGGTGGTTACCGAACGAAACGCTGGCGAAGCTGGTCGGGCCGATGATCACCTATCTCCTGCCGCTGCTGATCGGTTATACCGGTGGTAAGCTGGTAGGCGGCGAACGTGGCGGCGTAGTCGGTGCCATCACCACCATGGGCGTTATCGTCGGCGCAGATATGCCGATGTTCCTCGGTTCTATGATTGCAGGTCCGCTGGGTGGCTGGTGCATTAAGCATTTCGACCGCTGGGTAGACGGTAAAATCAAATCCGGTTTTGAGATGCTGGTGAACAACTTCTCTGCCGGTATCATGGGGATGATCCTCGCTATTCTGGCATTCATGGGGATTGGTCCGCTGGTTGAAGCCCTGTCCAAAATGCTGGCTGCGGGCGTTAACTTCATGGTTGTCCATGACATGCTGCCGCTGGCGTCCATCTTTGTTGAGCCAGCGAAAATCCTGTTCCTCAACAACGCCATTAACCACGGTATCTTCTCGCCGCTGGGTATTCAGCAGTCCCATGAACTGGGCAAATCCATCTTCTTCCTGATTGAAGCTAACCCGGGTCCGGGTATGGGCGTGCTGCTGGCGTACATGTTCTTTGGTCGTGGTAGCGCTAAACAGTCTGCGGGCGGTGCGGCAATCATCCACTTCCTGGGTGGTATCCACGAAATTTACTTCCCGTATGTGTTGATGAATCCGCGTCTGATTCTGGCCGTTATCCTCGGCGGTATGACTGGCGTGTTCACGCTGACTATTCTGGGCGGTGGTCTGGTTTCTCCGGCATCTCCGGGTTCTATCCTCGCGGTACTGGCGATGACGCCAAAAGGTGCTTACTTCGCTAACATCGCGGGTGTGTGTGCGGCGATGGCAGTGTCCTTCGTTGTCTCTGCTATTTTGCTGAAAACCAGCAAAGTAAAAGAAGAAGATGATATTGAAGCTGCAGCACGTCGCGTTCAGGAAATGAAAGCTGAGTCTAAAGGCGCGTCTCCGCTCTCTGCTGGCGATGTGACTAACGACCTGAGCCACGTACGTAAAATCATCGTTGCCTGTGACGCCGGTATGGGTTCCAGTGCGATGGGCGCAGGTGTGCTGCGTAAGAAAATTCAGGATGCAGGTCTGTCGCAGATTTCTGTTACCAACAGCGCGATCAACAACCTGCCGCCGGATGTGGACCTGGTCATCACTCACCGTGATCTGACCGAACGCGCTATGCGCCAGGTTCCGCAGGCACAGCATATTTCGCTGACTAACTTCCTCGATAGCGGCCTGTACACCAGCCTGACTGAACGTCTGGTTGCTGCCCAGCGTCATACTGAAAACGAAGAGAAAGTAAAAGACAGCCTGAAAGACAGCTTTGACGATTCCAGCGCCAACCTGTTTAAGCTCGGTGCAGAGAACATCTTCCTCGGTCGCAAAGCGGCAACCAAAGAAGAAGCGATTCGTTTTGCTGGCGAGCAGCTGGTGAAAGGCGGTTATGTTGAGCCGGAATACGTACAGGCGATGCTGGACCGTGAAAAACTGACCCCGACTTATCTGGGTGAGTCTATCGCCGTGCCGCACGGTACGGTTGAAGCGAAAGATCGCGTGCTGAAAACGGGCGTGGTGTTCTGCCAGTACCCGGAAGGCGTGCGCTTCGGTGAAGAAGAAGATGACATTGCCCGTCTGGTGATTGGTATTGCAGCCCGTAACAACGAGCACATTCAGGTTATCACCAGCCTGACCAACGCACTGGATGATGAGTCCGTCATTGAGCGTCTGGCACACACCACCAGCGTGGATGAAGTGCTGGAACTGCTGGCAGGTCGTAAGTAATCCAATCCCACCCTCTCCGCATGGAGAAGGTGGGGCTGATTGCTTGATGCGCTTCGCTTATCAGGCCTACAAAACAAAGCGCAGTTTGTTGAATTTGCACATTCTTGTAGGCCGGATAAGGCGTTTACGCCGCATCCGGCGCTGCCCCCTCTCCGCATGGAGAAGGTGGGGCTGATTGGCTGATGCGCTTCGCTTATCAGGCCTACAAAACAAAGCGCAGTTTGTTGAATTTGCACGTTCTTGTAGGCCGGATAAGGCGTTTACGCCGCATCCGGCGCTGCCCCTCTCCTCACGGAGAGGGTTTGGGTGAGGGAAATGCCTCACCCCAGCCCTCTCGGGTAAAAACATTGATGAAGGTTAATACTATGAAAGCATTACATTTTGGCGCAGGTAATATCGGTCGTGGCTTTATCGGTAAACTGCTGGCAGACGCGGGTATCCAACTGACGTTTGCCGATGTAAATCAGGTGGTGCTTGATGCCCTGAATGCCCGTCATAGCTATCAGGTTCATGTGGTCGGCGAAACCGAGCAGGTGGATACCGTTTCCGGTGTAAATGCCGTCAGCAGCATTGGTGATGATGTCGTTGATCTGATTGCTCAGGTTGATTTAGTCACTACCGCCGTTGGCCCGGTCGTGCTGGAACGTATAGCTCCTGCCATCGCTAAAGGGCTGGTGAAACGTAAAGAACAAGGTAATGAATCCCCGCTGAACATCATCGCCTGTGAAAACATGGTACGCGGCACCACGCAGCTGAAAGGCCATGTGATGAACGCCCTGCCGGAAGACGCCAAAGCGTGGGTAGAAGAGCATGTTGGCTTTGTCGATTCAGCCGTTGACCGCATCGTACCGCCTTCCGCTTCTGCAACTAACGATCCGCTGGAAGTCACGGTAGAAACCTTCAGCGAATGGATTGTCGATAAAACCCAGTTCAAAGGCACACTGCCGAACATCCCAGGTATGGAATTAACAGACAACCTGATGGCATTTGTCGAACGTAAACTCTTCACCCTGAACACCGGTCATGCTATAACCGCGTACCTCGGAAAACTGGCGGGCCATCAGACCATTCGTGATGCGATTCTCGACGAGAAAATCCGTGCAGTGGTAAAAGGTGCGATGGAAGAAAGCGGCGCTGTGCTGATCAAGCGCTATGGCTTTGATGCTGACAAACATGCAGCGTACATCCAGAAAATCCTCGGTCGTTTTGAAAATCCGTATCTGAAGGATGATGTGGAGCGTGTAGGGCGTCAGCCACTGCGCAAACTGAGCGCTGGCGATCGTCTGGTAAAACCGCTGTTGGGTACGCTGGAGTACGGTTTGCCGCACAAAAACCTGATTGAAGGTATCGCCGCTGCAATGCACTTCCGTAGTGAAGATGATCCGCAGGCGCAGGAACTGGCGGCGCTGATTACCGAGAAAGGCCCGCAGGAAGCGCTGGCGCAAATTTCCGGGCTTGATGCTAACAGCGAGGTAGTCGCCGAAGCAGTCACGGCTTATAACGCAAAATAATGGTAGACCAGGCGCAGAAAACCCTGCGCCTGAACAACAGATTGTCAGATATGCAGGCAACAATGGAACAAACCCAGGCCTTTGAAAACCGTGTGCTTGAGCGTCTGAATGCTGGCAAAACCGTGCGAAGCTTTTTGATCACCGCCGTTGATCTCCTGACCGAGGCGGTGAATCTTCTGGTGCTTCAGGTATTCCGCAAAGACGATTACGCGGTGAAGTATGCTGTAGAACCGTTACTCGACGGCGATGGTCCGCTGGGCGACCTTTCCGTGCGCTTAAAGCTGATTTATGGGCTTGGCGTGATTAGCCGCAACGAATATGAAGATGCGGAACTCTTGATGGCGCTACGTGAAGAGCTGAATCACGACGGTAACGAGTACGCCTTTACCGATGATGAAATTATTGGGCCATTTGGCGAGCTGCACTGCGTGGCGGCGATCCCTCCGCCGCCACAATTTGAACCAACGGATTCCAGTTTGTACGCGATGCAAGTTCAGCGTTACCAACAAGCTGTGCGATCAACAATGGTCCTTTCACTGACAGAGCTGATTTCCAAAATCAGCTTAAAAAAAGCCTTTCAAAAGTAAGCAATGCTCGCTTACTGCTGCCCCTCTACCTGCTTCGGCTGATAAAGTCGGCGATAATATTCCAGACGCTGGAGATATAACGGCACGCTTTCCTCAGGTATATCGGACGGAATCGCGTTACGCGGGGGAAGTTTATTCAGATACTCCCGAAACGCCTGGCTTGATGCCATGAAATCTACGGCTTTATCGATAAAAAGCGGAACGTTTTCGCCTATTTTGCCCATCATAATATCTCCGTATTACCCCGCGCCGGGAATGCGCGGCCGCCAATTTTAGTTTAGATCCCGATCTGAATGACATTAAGGAAAACGTGCGAAATCCACAACGCCCTCCCCTAACAACTCAATATATTTTTGTTAATCAATAGATTACTTAATTTCTGAACACAAAGTTTGTTGCCCAACAAAACTATTACAACACCATCAGTTGTGAACAAAGCACCCCGTCGCGCATACTAGGGGCTATAAATTTATCTTTATCAGAAGCCATCACATGAAAGAAGTCGAAAAAAACGAAATCAAACGTCTCAGCGATCGCCTGGACGCCATCCGCCACCAGCAGGCTGACCTGTCACTGGTTGAAGCCGCAGACAAATATGCCGAGCTGGAAAAAGAGAAAACCACGCTGGAAGCTGAAATTGCGCGTCTGCGCGAAGTTCATAGCCAGAAACTCAGTAAAGAAGCACAGAAGCTGATGAGGATGCCGTTCCAGCGCGCGATTACCAAAAAAGAACAAGCTGATATGGGCAAGCTGAAGAAGAGTGTTCGCGGACTGGTGGTTGTGCACCCAATGACCGCACTGGGCCGTGAAATGGGCCTGGAAGAGATGACAGGGTTCTCAAAGACGGCGTTTTAAGTTCCCTTCAGCGCCATGTAACCACTGTTCCCACATTTCTACAGGCTCTTGCTGGCATATGCAGGAGCCTGTTTCAAATACCAAACATTCTTACCATTGCATGTTCCATGTTGCCCGATTGCTTGCATAAGCGTCGCAAGTCAAATTCTGAAAATATGTTGCGTAATAAAAGCGCTATATATAAATATTAAATATGATTATTCATGTATCAATGCTTAATTATTTATATTTCTCAACAAGAATCACATTTATTTTCCCAAAACATCCACCATACAAATATTAACGTCTTACCCTCCTCACTTTTACTCCGTTAACCATTTGACATTAATTGACACCGATCATTAAAATTCGCACGATTTACTCATTATCATCGACAAACCTAAACAATTTGACATTTAATAACACATTCTCAATGCCCATTAACTCAAAAATTCTCTCATATATTTTTATTGTGAATGTAAAACATTAAATCATTCATATAAAAAATAATTATATCGTAGTCATCAACGCATCAGGATTATGAAAAGGAATTCATCCTATGAGCATAAAAAAAGCACTATTAAGCATGTTAACAATATCATCACTCTGCGCATTAACGGGGTGTGACTATATTGAAAAAGTAAACTCAATCGACCAGTTTGCCAAACAGCAAGCGTTGCAACAAAGTCAAATAGACGCGCTAAAAAAGCAGCAAGAACAATATAAAAGTAAAATTGAACTTTTTGAAAAACAACAAAATAGCATCATAACCAGTACCCAAACGCTTGCCAGCGTCGTGAAATCAGTCAAGGACAAGCAGGATGAGTTTATCTTCACTGAATTTAACCCAGCACAAACACAATACTTCATTTTAAATAACGGCTCAGTCGGTTTAGCAGGACGCATATTGTCTATTGATGCCGTGGAAAATGGCAGCATCATTCGTATTTCACTGGTCAACTTATTAAGCGTTCCCGTATCTAATATTGGTTTTCATGCCACGTGGGGAAATGAAAAACCTGCTGATACTAAAAACTTAGCCAAATGGCAACAATTGCTTTTCAGCACCTCAATGAACTCCTCACTGAAATTATTACCAGGTCAATGGCAAGACATTAACCTGACGCTGAAAGGCGTATCACCCAATAATCTGAAATACCTGAAACTCGTCATCAATATGGCAAATCTTCAGTTCGACGACCTTCACTCTGCTGCATCTCAGCAGCGAAAAAGCAAAAAATAAATGCAGCTTCTGCGCTTATATCAAGGAATAGAGAGCATCAATAATGAACAAAATATTTAAAGTTATCTGGAATCCGGCAACGGGCAGTTACAGCGTTGCCAGCGAAACGGCAAAAAGCCGTGGCAAGAAATCCGGGCGCAGTAAGCTGTTAATTTCTGCTGTGGTTGCGGGTGGGTTGTTGTCGCCATTTGCATATGCAGATAATGCAACTGGTACTCCTGTTGTACCAACAGGTCATAATAGTGGTAATGGATGGGTGGCTATCGGGGAAGGCTCAACAGCAAGCCAGCACACAGGTCTCGACGGTGCATCGACTGCTATAGGGAATCTTGCCAGCGCTTTGGGTAAATATAGTACGTCAATAGGTGCCAGAAGTTCTGCTGACGGCGATGCGTCAACAGCGTTGGGGGTGAAGGCGAATGCCAGTGGCGACAGAAGTACAGCTATAGGGGCGTCGGCCAAAGCAAGTGGCGGCCACTCTATGGCAGTAGGGGTCACAGCAAAAGCATTCGGAGATGAGTCATTGGCATTTGGTCATGGCAGCGTAGCCGGTGTGGCCGCCGATCTCGCCAACAATGAATCCGGTAAGCATTATGCGGCGGCATTCGGCACTAACAGCACCGCGACAGGCGAAAAAAGCCTTGCATTAGGTTACAAAAGTTCCAGTTCTGCACAATATAGTGTCGCCATAGGTGCAGACGCCAGTGCAGAAGGCGTTGATGCGATTGCCGCAGGTCGTGAGAGTGAAGCTAAAGGCACAGACAGCCTGGCATTAGGCAGACTATCACTTGCCAGTGCAGCGAACGCTATTGCAATTGGTGCAGACAGCGAAGCTGGTGAAAATGCGACGGCGGTTGGCTTTAACGCGGATGCGACAGGGAAATCCAGCCTGGCGCTGGGAGACAATGCCAGTGCTGGAGAAACCAACTCCATCGCTATAGGTCAAAACAGCAGAGCAACCAAAGTTGGTTCAATTGCACTGGGCAGTGGCAGCACTTCAGCGGGTGAGAACGCCATTGCACTGGGCAACGACAGTAACGCGGGGGGCAAAAGCAGCCTTGCTTTCGGTGTTGGCGCCAGCGCAAATGGTGATAACGCAGTCGCCATTGGTGCAAATTCCATAGCTGATGCAGACAATACTGTATCTGTAGGTAGCCTCGGTTCAGAGCGCAAAATAGTCAATATGGGTAAAGGTGACATCAATAAAGACAGCACCGATGCCATTAACGGATCACAACTTTATGCCATCAGTAAGTCTGTTTCTGACAGACTCGGAGGATTTCATGCTGATCCTAATAATGTTATAAACTCTGACGGGACGCTTAAAGCCCCCACATATTATCTACAAAGCGGCCAGTACAATAACGTGGGAGAGGCTCTCCAGGGCATCGATAATAACACGTTACACTGGGACGAAAAAAACAAGAAATACAGCGCCAGCCATACCACCTTTAATACCGATGGCTCAAAGAAAAACTCCCTGGCACAAAGCGTCATTACTGACGTCGCTGATGGTCTGATTAGTGAAGACAGCTTTGAGGCCGTGAACGGCTCGCAGTTGTATGACCTGAAGCAAGACTCTCTGCTCTGGGATTCCAATGCTGGCGCATTCAGTGCGGCTCATGGTGATCCAAGTACGGTCAGCAAAATTACCAACCTCGATGCTGGAACGATATCCTCAACCAGCACCGACGCCATTAATGGTACACAACTCCAAAGCACTGCGAAAACCATTACGTCCTATTTGGGCGGCGGCGCAACAATGAGTGATACGGGTGTATTTGCTGCACCAACCTATAACATTGGTGGTCAGGACTACCACAACGTTGGCGGCGCTCTGGAGGCGCTTGAGGACGATGCTCTGTTCTGGGATGCAACCGCTAAATCCAATGCTGGCGCATTCAGTGCAGGACATGGAAAAGACAACTCTCCGAGCATTATTACCAACGTCGCTGATGGTGTGATTGATGGTAATAGTTCTGATGCCGTGAACGGCTCTCAGTTGTATGACCTGAAGCAAGACTCTCTGCTCTGGGATTCCAATGCTGGCGCATTCAGTGCAGGACATGGAAAAGACAACTCTCCGAGCATTATTACCAACGTCGCTAATGGAGCAGTATCATCAACCAGCACTGACGCGGTTAACGGTTCACAACTGAATACCACCAATAACAACGTCAGCGCCCTGACCAGCACTGTCGAAGGTATCGACGGCACAGTGGATAGCCACACCCTGAGCATTGATGCACTTGAAGACGACGCGCTGCAGTGGGATAGTTCTTCCTTCAGCGCCAAACACGGCCCTAACGGTACTGACAGCAAAATCACCAACTTACTGGCAGGTACCGTATCTTCCACCAGCACCGATGCCATTAATGGCTCACAACTTTATAGTTTAGCTGATTCCTTTACGACCTATCTTGGCGGTGGTGCCGATATCAGCGATACGGGCGAATTAACCGGACCAACCTACACTATTGGTGGTAAGGCCTACACTAACGTCGGTGCTGCACTGGAAGCCATTAACACGTCATTTAGCGCTTCGCTCGGTGATGCTCTGCTCTGGGATACTACCGCCAATAAATTCAGCGCCAAACACGGTGGCACCGCCAGCGTCATTACTGACGTCGCAGATGGTGTAGTTTCTAATAACAGCAGCGATGCCATTAACGGTTCGCAACTCTACGACACCAATAAGTACATTGCTGATGCCCTGGGGGGTAACGCAAAAGTTAACGCTGACGGTTCTATCGCTGCGCCAACTTATACAATCGCGGGTGGAAGTTACAACAACGTCGGTGAAGCTCTGGATGCGCTCGATGATAATGCCCTGCTGTGGGATGACGCTGCGGGTGCCTACAGCGCCAACCATAAAGGCAACGCCAGCAAAATCACCAATGTGGCTGATGGTCTGATTGAAGCGGGTAGCACCGACGCCGTCAACGGTTCCCAACTGAATGCCGCTAACCTGCTGATCGAGCAGAATAGCCAAATCATCAATCAGCTTGCCGGAAACACCGACACGACGTACATCGCAGAGAATGGTGCAGGTATTAACTATGTGCGTACCAACGACGACGGCTTAGCGTTCAACGACGCCAGCGCGCAGGGTGTTGGCGCTACAGCAGTGGGTTATAACGCTGTTGCCTCTCATGCCAGCAGCGTAGCCATCGGTCAGGACAGCCGCAGCGAAGTTGACACGGGTATCGCCCTGGGTAGCAGCTCTGTTTCCAAACGTGTGATTGTTAAAGGTTCACGTAACACCAGCGTAACGGAAAATGGCGTTGTTATTGGTTATGACACCACTGACGGTGAACTGCTTGGCGCGCTGTCGATTGGTGATGACGGTAAATATCGTCAAATCATCAACGTAGCCGATGGTTCCGAAGCCCATGACGCCGTTACGGTTCGCCAGTTGCAGAATGCCATTGGTGCAGTCGCTACCACGCCGACCAAATACTTCCACGCTAACTCAACGGCTGAAGATTCACTGGCAGTCGGTGAAGAGTCGCTGGCAATGGGTGCGAAAACTATCGTTAATGGTAATGCGGGTATTGGTATTGGCCTGAACACTCTGGTTCTGGCAGATGCGATCAACGGTATTGCTATCGGCAGTAACGCACGCGCAAACCATGCAAACAGTATTGCAATGGGTAATGGTTCTCAGACTACCCGTGGCGCGCAGACTGGCTACACCGGTTACAACATGGATGCACCGCAGAACTCTGTGGGCGAATTCTCTGTGGGCAGTGAAGACGGTCAACGTCAGATTACCAACGTCGCAGCAGGTTCAGCGGATACCGATGCTGTCAACGTTGGGCAGCTGAAAGTCACCGACGAGCGTGTGGCGCAAAACACCCAGAGCATTACTAACCTGAATACCCAGGTCACGAATCTGGATACACGCGTCACCAATATCGAAAACGGTATTGGCGATATCGTGACTACCGGTAGCACCAAATACTTCAAGACCAACACGACAGGTGTTGATGCCAACGCGCAGGGTCAAGATAGTGTCGCGATTGGTTCCGGTTCCATTGCTGCCGCTGATAACAGCGTCGCACTGGGTACGGGTTCCGTGGCAAATGAAGAAAATACGATCTCTGTCGGTTCTTCCACTAATCAACGCCGTATTACTAACGTTGCCGCAGGTAAAAACGCGACTGACGCGGTTAACGTTGCGCAGTTGAAGTCTTCTGAAGCGGGTGGCGTGCGCTACGACACCAAATCTGACGGTTCTGTTGACTACAGCAGCATTACCCTCGGTGGTGGCAGTGGCGGTACGACTCGTATCAGCAACGTTTCCGCTGGCGTGAACAACAACGACGCGGTGAACTACGCGCAGTTGAAACAAAGCGTGCAGGAAACGAAGCAATACACCGATCAGCGCATGGTTGAGATGGATAACAAACTGTCCAAAACCGAAAGCAAGCTGAGTGGTGGTATCGCTTCCGCAATGGCGATGACCGGTCTGCCGCAGGCTTACACGCCGGGTGCCAGCATGGCCTCTATTGGTGGCGGTACTTACAACGGTGAATCAGCTGTTGCTTTAGGTGTGTCGATGGTGAGCGCCAATGGTCGTTGGGTCTACAAATTACAAGGTAGTACCAATAGCCAGGGTGAATACTCCGCCGCACTCGGTGCCGGTATCCAGTGGTAATCATCCATTAACGAATGGGTAAACGCCAAATTGCCTGATGCGTTACGCGCATCAGGCCTACAGGAGGATGCTGCACATTCCTGTAGGCCGGATAAGGCGTTCACGCCGCATCCGGCAACAGTGCCGACTGCCTGATGCGACGCTTGCGCGTCTTATCAGGCCTACAAATTCTCGCGCCATCCGTAGGCCGGATAAGCGCTCCGGGTCAACAATCTAAGGGCAATTCTCTGATGAGGATTGCCCTTTTCTTTACCAGACATCTCCCCCCACAAAAATTGGCCCTACCAATTCTTCGCTTATCTGACCTCTGGTTCACAGTTCCCCAATTAAAACTCACATAACCGTTGCCAATTAATAACATTTGGTTAACCATTCATTGTCATTATCCCTACACTACAAAATTGGCAGTGCCACTTTTACACAACGTGTGACAAGGAGATGAGCAACAGACTCATTACACGATGTGCGTGGACTCCAGGAGACCTGCAATGAATCTCTGGCAACAAAACTATGATCCCGCCGGGAATATCTGGCTTTCCAGCCTGATAGCATCGCTTCCCATCCTGTTTTTCTTCTTTGCGCTGATTAAGCTCAAACTGAAAGGATACGTCGCCGCCACCTGGACGGTTGCCATCGCCCTGGCCGTGGCTTTGCTGTTCTATAAAATGCCGGTCGCCAACGCGCTGGCCTCGGTGGTTTATGGCTTCTTCTACGGTTTGTGGCCAATCGCGTGGATCATTATTGCGGCGGTGTTCGTCTATAAGATCTCGGTGAAAACCGGACAGTTTGACATTATCCGCTCGTCGATTCTTTCGATAACCCCAGACCAGCGTCTGCAAATGCTGATCGTCGGTTTCTGTTTCGGCGCATTTCTCGAAGGGGCTGCGGGCTTCGGCGCACCGGTGGCGATCACCGCCGCATTGCTGGTCGGCCTGGGCTTTAAACCTCTGTACGCCGCCGGACTGTGCCTGATTGTTAACACCGCGCCAGTGGCATTTGGTGCGATGGGTATTCCAATTCTGGTTGCCGGACAGGTAACAGGCATCGACAGCTTTGAGATCGGCCAGATGGTGGGTCGTCAGCTACCGTTTATGACCATTATCGTCCTGTTCTGGATCATGGCGATTATGGACGGCTGGCGCGGTATTAAAGAGACGTGGCCTGCGGTCGTGGTTGCAGGTGGTTCGTTTGCCATCGCACAGTATCTCAGCTCCAACTTCATTGGGCCGGAACTGCCGGACATTATCTCTTCGCTGGTATCGCTGCTCTGCCTGACACTCTTCCTCAAACGCTGGCAACCGGTACGCGTTTTCCGCTTCGGCGATCTGGGTGCATCGCAGGTTGATATGACGCTGGCTCACACAGGTTACACGGCGGGTCAGGTGCTGCGTGCCTGGACACCGTTCCTGTTCCTGACCGCCACCGTAACACTTTGGAGTATCCCGCCATTTAAAGCACTGTTCGCTTCGGGCGGCGCGCTGTATGAATGGGTGATCAACATTCCGGTGCCGTATCTCGACAAACTGGTTGCCCGTATGCCGCCGGTGGTCAGCGAGGCTACAGCCTACGCCGCCGTGTTTAAGTTTGACTGGTTCTCTGCCACCGGTACCGCCATTCTGTTTGCTGCGCTGCTCTCGGTTGTCTGGCTGAAGATGAAACCGTCTGACGCTCTCAGCACCTTCGGCAGCACGCTGAAAGAACTGGCGCTGCCCATCTACTCCATCGGTATGGTGCTGGCATTCGCCTTTATTTCGAACTATTCCGGGCTGTCGTCAACACTGGCGCTGGCACTGGCGCACACCGGTCATGCATTCACCTTCTTCTCGCCATTCCTCGGCTGGCTGGGGGTATTCCTGACCGGGTCGGATACGTCATCTAACGCTCTGTTTGCCGCTCTGCAAGCCACGGCCGCACAACAAATTGGCGTCTCTGACCTGTTGCTGGTTGCCGCCAATACCACCGGCGGTGTTACCGGGAAGATGATCTCCCCGCAATCCATCGCTATCGCCTGTGCGGCGGTAGGCCTGGTTGGCAAAGAGTCAGACCTGTTCCGCTTTACCGTCAAACACAGCCTGATATTCACCTGTATGGTGGGCGTGATCACCACGCTTCAGGCTTACGTCTTAACGTGGATGATTCCTTAATGATTGCTACACCCAGACGCCTGTCAGACGAAGTTGCCTCCCGTGTGCGGGCGCTGATTGATGAAAAACAGCTGGAGGCGGGCATGAAGTTGCCCGCTGAACGCCAACTGGCGATGCAACTCGGCGTGTCGCGTAATTCACTGCGCGAAGCGCTGGCAAAACTGGTGAGCGAAGGCGTACTTCTTAGTCGTCGCGGTGGTGGCACATTTGTGCGCTGGCGTCATGACGCGTGGTCGGAGCAAAACATCGTCCAGCCGCTAAAAACGCTGATGGCCGATGATCCGGATTACAGTTTCGATATTCTGGAAGCCCGCTACGCCATTGAAGCCAGCACCGCATGGCATGCAGCGATGCGCGCCACGCCAGGTGACAAAGAGAAAATTCAGCTTTGCTTTGAGGCAACGCTCAGCGAAGACCCGGACCTCGCTTCGCAAGCGGACGTTCGTTTTCATCTGGCGATTGCCGAAGCCTCGCATAACATCGTGCTGCTACAAACCATGCGTGGTTTCTTTGATGTTCTGCAATCCTCGGTGAGCAAAGCCGTCAACGGATGTATCTCGTGCCGCCCGTTTTTTCACAACTGACCGAGCAGCATCAGGCGGTCATTGACGCCATTTTTACCGGGGATGCCGACGGTGCGCGTAAAGCGATGATGGCGCATCTCAGTTTTGTCCACAGCACCATGAAAAGATTCGATGAAGATCAGGCGCGCCGTGCACGTATTACCCGCCTGCCCGGTGAGCATAATGAGCATTCGAGGGAGAAAAACGCATGATTATTTCTGCAGCCAGCGATTATCGCGCCGCAGCACAACGCATTCTGCCGCCGTTCCTGTTCCACTATATGGATGGCGGCGCATATTCTGAATATACCCTGCGTCGTAACATGGAAGATTTATCAGAAGTGGCGCTGCGCCAGCGTATTCTGAAAAACATGTCCGACTTAAGTCTGGAAACGACGCTGTTTAATGAGAAATTGTCGATGCCGGTAGCGCTGGCTCCAGTGGGCTTGTGCGGCATGTATGCGCGACGCGGCGAAGTTCAGGCCGCAAAAGCGGCGGATGCGCATGGCATTCCGTTTACCCTCTCGACGGTTTCCGTTTGCCCGATTGAGGAAGTCGCACCCGCCATCAAGCGCCCAATGTGGTTCCAGCTTTACGTACTGCGCGATCGCGGTTTTATGCGTAACGCACTGGAACGAGCAAAAGCCGCGGGGTGTTCGACGCTGGTTTTCACCGTGGATATGCCAACGCCGGGCGCACGCTACCGTGATGCGCATTCGGGTATGAGCGGCCCGAACGCCGCAATGCGCCGCTACCTGCAGGCGGTGACTCACCCACAATGGGCGTGGGATGTGGGCCTGAATGGTCGTCCGCATGATTTAGGTAATATCTCGGCTTACCTTGGCAAACCGACCGGGCTGGAAGATTACATCGGCTGGCTGGGGAATAACTTCGATCCGTCCATCTCATGGAAAGACCTTGAGTGGATCCGCGATTTCTGGGATGGCCCGATGGTGATCAAAGGGATCCTCGACCCAGAAGATGCGCGTGATGCGGTACGTTTTGGCGCTGACGGGATTGTGGTTTCTAACCACGGCGGTCGTCAGTTAGATGGCGTGCTCTCTTCTGCCCGCGCACTGCCTGCTATTGCGGATGCGGTGAAAGGTGATATCGCCATTCTGGCAGATAGCGGCATTCGTAACGGGCTTGATGTCGTGCGTATGATTGCGCTCGGTGCCGACACCGTACTGCTGGGTCGTGCTTTCCTGTATGCGCTGGCAACAGCGGGCCAGGCGGGCGTGGCTAACCTACTGAATCTGATTGAGAAAGAGATGAAAGTGGCAATGACGCTGACGGGCGCGAAATCGATCAGCGAAATTACGCAAGATTCGTTGGTGCAGGGGCTGGGTAAAGAGTTGCCTGCGGCGCTGGCTCCGATGGCGAAAGGGAATGCGGCATAGTCGTTTGAGCCCCCTCGCCCCTCTGGGGAGAGGGCCGGGGTGAGGGGAAAAGGCCGCACGGCTCACCAATTTTCTGCTATCCTGCCCCCGCACTAAGGGGGCAGTATGCTAAACATCGTACTTTACGAACCAGAAATTCCGCCAAATACTGGCAACATCATCCGTCTTTGCGCTAATACCGGCTTTCGTCTGCATATCATCGAACCAATGGGATTTGCCTGGGACGATAAGCGCCTGCGCCGCGCAGGGCTGGACTACCACGAATTTACCGCCGTTACGCGTCATCATGACTACAGCGCGTTCCTCGAAGCAGAAAATCCCCAGCGCCTGTTTGCCCTCACTACAAAAGGTACGCCCGCACATAGCGCCGTAAGCTATCAGGATGGCGACTATCTGATGTTCGGCCCGGAAACACGCGGCCTGCCAGCGAGCATTCTTGATGCCCTGCCCGCTGAACAAAAAATTCGTATTCCAATGGTGCCGGACAGCCGCAGCATGAACCTGTCCAATGCGGTTTCGGTAGTGGTGTATGAAGCCTGGCGCCAGTTGGGGTATCCGGGAGCGGTATTGAGAGATTAGTTACGCCAGGCCGGATAAAATGCGTTAGCATCGCATCCGGCACGATCACAGAACGTCAGATCCCATCCCCATACTCAAACGTATGGTTAATACCGTTGAAATGCTGGTCCATATCCATCGACGGCTTATCGCTGTCTGGTTTACCGACAATGCGTGCCGGAACGCCAGCGGCGGTAGTATGCGGCGGCACCGGTTGCAGCACCACGGAACCTGCGCCAATCTTCGCGCCGCGCCCAACTTCAATATTGCCGAGAATTTTCGCGCCCGCGCCAATCATCACGCCTTCACGAATTTTCGGGTGACGGTCACCGCTGGTTTTCCCTGTACCGCCAAGGGTGACGGATTGCAGAATCGACACGTCGTTTTCAATCACCGCCGTTTCACCAACGACAATGCCCGTCGCGTGGTCGAGCATAATGCCACGGCCAATTTTTGCTGCCGGGTGAATATCGACCTGAAACGTCACAGAAACCTGGTTTTGCAGAAAAATAGCCAGTGCGCGACGGCCCTGATTCCACAGCCAGTGACCGATGCGATACGCCTGCAAGGCATGAAAACCTTTCAGGTATAACAACGGCGTTGAGTATTTATCCACCGCCGGGTCGCGGGTACGCACCGCCTGAATATCGCAGGCCGCAGAAGCGATCATTTCCGGGTCGGCGGCATAGGCTTCTTCCACCACTTCACGGATAGCAATGGCAGGCATGATTGGCGATGACAGCTTGTTCGCCAGCATGTAGCTCAGCGCACTGCCAAGGTTTTCGTGCTTGAGTAGTGTCGCGTGGTAAAAACTGGCCAGCATTGGCTCACAGTCCGCCAGCGTTCTGGCTTCAGCTTTAATATTGTTCCAGACAATTTCCAGTTCTTCACACGACATTGCTTACTCCACACGATGAGATAATGACCGGCCCGTTCTGCGCGGGCCGGGTCATAGCGGTAACAAAGGTTCCCTGGGTTTAGTGGCTGCTGCGCTCGTCCTTGCGTGCACGACCTAGTAAAGTCAATGCTGCCTCGCGCGCGTTTTTTCCGCAATATAATACTTGATAAATTTCCTCGGTTATTGGCATTTCAACGCCGAAGCGATGCGCCAACTCGCGGACTTCTTTCGTATTGCGATAGCCTTCCACCACCTGACCAATCTTCTCCTGCGCGCTTTGTACATCCATGCCCTGACCGAGCATCATGCCAAAACGGCGGTTACGCGACTGGTTGTCGGTACAGGTAAGCACCAGATCGCCCAGCCCCGCCATTCCCATAAAGGTGGCAGGATCGGCACCCAGCGCCGCGCCAAGACGCGACATCTCAGCCAGACCACGGGTAATTAGCGCCGTTCGTGCATTCGCGCCAAAACCGATACCGTCGGACATCCCCGCGCCAATGGCAATGACGTTTTTCACCGCGCCGCCAAGCTGCACGCCAATGAAATCCGGATTGCTGTAAACGCGGAAACTTTTGCCACAGTGCAGCAACTGCTGGAGATCATCGGCGAAGGTCTGGTCGGTAGAGGCCAGCGAAATAGCCGTCGGTAAACCTGCCGCCAGTTCTTTCGCAAATGTTGGGCCAGAGATAACCGCTAGCGGAATTTGATCGCCTAACGCCTCACGCGCCACGTCCTGTAACAGACGCCCGGTTTCCGCTTCCAGACCTTTAGTCGCCCACACCAGACGCGCATCAGAACGCATCAGCGGTTTAATCTGGCGCAGCACTTCACCAAAGACATGGCTGGGTACGACGACGAGAATATTACGGCTGGCTGCCAGCGCGGTGGCGAGATCGCTTTCAAGATGGAGCGTATCGGGAAAAGGCACATCGGGGAGAAACGCGGCGTTACAGCGGTCGCGTTCAAGCGTTGCGATATGTTCAGGGTCATGGCCCCAGAGGACAACCTCGTGGCCATTTCTTGCCAGGGTGATGGCAAGAGCGGTGCCGTACGAGCCGGCACCGATCACAGTCATTGAAGCATTACGTTGATTCATCAGGCATCCTGATGTTCTTCAGTACCTTCGCCAGCCTGCTGCTGCAAATAGTTCATGAACAGCGCATCGAAGTTAACCGGCGCAAGGTTCAGTTGCGGGAATGTACCGCGGGATACCATGCTGGTGATGCATTCACGAGCATACGGGAACAGAATGTTCGGGCAGTATGCGCCCAGGCAATGTGCCAGCTGGGTGCCTTCGATACCCGCGATGGAGAAAATACCGCCCTGCTGAACTTCACACAGGAACGCAGTTTCTTCGCCCAGGGATGCCGTTACGGTAACACGCAGTACCACTTCGTAAACGTCATCTGCCAGTTGAGAAGATGCCGTATCCAGATCAAGTTTAACTTCTGGCTGCCAATCTTTCTGGAAAACGTGCGGCGCGTTCGGCGCTTCGAAAGAAATATCCTTGGTATAAATACGTTGGATCTGGAAAGTCATTTCGGTGTTGTTTTGTTCTGACATGTGTAGAAAACCCTTAAGTGTTGTCCTTAAATACTGCGCAATGTAATGCCAACGTTCACACGTTATTTCAGCAGGGGATCCAGTCCACCACGTGCATCCAATGCATACAAGTCATCACAGCCGCCAATGTGCTGTGCGTCAATAAAAATCTGGGGAACCGTGGTGCGACCGCTGCGTTTGATCATCTCTTCACGCTTAGCGGCGTTGCCATCGATCGGCAGCTCCTGAAAACTCACGCCCTTGCTGCTCAGCAGTGCTTTTGCACGATGGCAATACGGGCAGGTTTCTTTGGTATAGATTTCAACATTGGCCATAACTTAGCTCCTGTTTTTTACCCTGAAATTTCATGTTGCAGGGCGGCAGCAAAATGGAGTGTCCCCAGAAGCTTATAACAATAAGTCGCTGGGGGCATAATTGCAGCTAACGGCCTGCATCATGAAAGACGACAGGTAAATTATTTGCCGCGCACCAGAGGCAAGTTTTCGCCAGCCCAGCCAGCGACGCCGTCTTTCAGCACGAATACTTGCGTAAAACCAGCTTTCGTCAGCGCGTTTGCAGGCTCCTGGCACTGCATGCCAGAACCGTCTACCACGATAACCGGTTTGTCTTTGTGCTTCTCAAGCTCACCAACATTGTTGGCTTTGATTTCGCTCGGCAACAGATTGATAGATCCTGCGATATGGCCTTTACGGAAGTCATCACGCTGACGTAAATCCACAACCACAGCGTCTTCTTTGTTGATCAGACGCGTAGCTTCACCACGAGTAATCACCTTCACTTTCGAGGTCAGGCTCTTAAACGTAGTGACAAGAACCGCCACCAGTAACGCGATCCAGGCGATACTCAGTATGGGATGACGGCCAACAAATTGCATAATTTCTTGCATGGGGGGTAACAACTCCCGACGTAGTGATTAAAAAAACCAGGAAAGGAGTATACCTGCGCAGTGCGGCAAATACAGCCAGCGCGTTAACTGGAATGCAATTTTGCGGGGCGCTACGAAAAAAAATCGCAAATCTGGCATCGGCTTGCCGCGAGCGGTCGTATATTTTGATCTTCAGAGGCTATTTTATCGATTCAGCTGTAGTAAAATTACGCAAATTTTGACTCTTGAGTATGAGGTTGTCGCAATGTCGGTTTCTAAAAAACCTATGGTACTGGTGATTCTGGATGGCTATGGCTATCGCGAAGAACAGCAGGATAACGCCATTTTTAGTGCTAAAACCCCGGTAATGGATGCACTGTGGGCCAATCGTCCGCATACCCTGATCGACGCTTCCGGTCTGGAAGTCGGTCTGCCTGACCGTCAGATGGGTAACTCCGAAGTAGGCCACGTTAACCTGGGTGCCGGCCGCATCGTGTATCAGGACCTGACTCGTCTGGACGTTGAAATCAAAGATCGCGCTTTCTTCGCTAACCCGGTACTGACTGGTGCGGTAGATAAAGCGAAAAACGCAGGCAAAGCAGTACACATTATGGGTCTGCTCTCCGCAGGCGGCGTACACAGCCACGAAGATCACATCATGGCGATGGTAGAACTGGCAGCTGAACGCGGCGCAGAAAAAATCTACCTGCACGCATTCCTTGACGGTCGCGACACTCCGCCGCGCAGTGCTGAATCTTCGCTGAAAAAATTCGAAGAGAAATTTGCCGCGCTGGGTAAAGGCCGCGTAGCGTCCATCATTGGTCGTTACTACGCGATGGACCGCGACAACCGTTGGGATCGCGTTGAAAAAGCCTATGACCTGCTGACTCTGGCGCAGGGTGAATTCCAGGCCGATACTGCCGTTGCTGGTTTGCAGGCTGCTTATGCTCGCGACGAAAACGACGAATTCGTGAAAGCGACCGTTATCCGTGCGGAAGGCCAGCCAGATGCAGCAATGGAAGACGGCGACGCGCTGATTTTCATGAACTTCCGTGCTGACCGTGCGCGTGAAATCACTCGTGCATTCGTGAACGCTGATTTCGATGGCTTCGCGCGTAAGAAAGTGGTTAACGTCGATTTCGTGATGCTGACCGAATACGCCGCTGACATCAAAACCGCAGTGGCTTACCCACCGGCGTCTCTGGTTAACACCTTCGGCGAGTGGATGGCGAAAAACGACAAAACTCAGCTGCGTATTTCCGAAACCGAAAAATATGCCCACGTTACTTTCTTCTTCAACGGTGGCGTAGAAGAGTCGTTCAAAGGCGAAGATCGCATTCTGATCAACTCACCGAAAGTGGCTACCTACGATCTGCAACCGGAAATGAGCTCCGCAGAGCTGACCGAAAAACTGGTTGCGGCAATCAAGAGCGGCAAATACGACACCATTATCTGTAACTATCCGAACGGCGACATGGTAGGTCACACCGGGGTGATGGAAGCGGCGGTTAAAGCGGTAGAAGCGCTGGATCACTGTGTTGCAGAAGTGACAAAAGCCGTTGAGTCCGTGGGTGGACAACTGCTGATCACCGCTGACCACGGTAACGCTGAACAGATGCGCGATCCGGCAACGGGTCAGGCACACACAGCACACACCAACCTGCCAGTTCCGCTGATTTACGTTGGTGATAAGAACGTGAAAGCGGTTGAAGGCGGTAAGCTTTCTGACATCGCACCGACCATGTTGTCGCTGATGGGGATGGAAATCCCGCAAGAGATGACTGGTAAGCCGCTGTTCATCGTGGAATAATCCCTCCCCATGAGGGGAAAGGCGATTAATACCATGACACGGGCCACGAAACCGCGCAGGTTTGCAGTCAGGCCCATCATTTACGCCAGCGTTCTTAGCGCTGGCGTATTGTTGTGCACGTTTTCCGCCCACGCGGATGACCGCGACCAACTCAAGTCTATTCAGGCCGATATCGCCGCGAAAGAGCGCGCGGTACGCCAACAGCAGCAACAACGCTCAAGCCTGCTTGCTCAGCTGAAAAAGCAGGAAGAGGCGATCTCCGAAGCCACCCGCAAGCTGCGCGAAACGCAAAACACGCTCAATCAACTGAATAAACAGATTGATGAGATGAACGCGTCGATTGCCAAACTAGAGCAGCAAAAAGCCGCCCAGGAACGCAGCCTCGCCGCGCAACTGGATGCCGCGTTTCGTCAGGGTGAACATACCGGTATTCAGCTGATTCTCAGCGGTGAAGAAAGCCAGCGCGGTCAACGATTGCAAGCTTACTTCGGCTATCTCAACCAGGCGCGACAAGAAACCATCGCCCAGTTGAAGCAAACGCGTGAAGAAGTCGCCATGCAGCGTGCTGAACTGGAAGAGAAACAAAGCGAGCAACAAACGCTGTTATATGAGCAGCGCGCCCAACAGGCGAAACTGACTCAGGCGCTGAACGAGCGTAAAAAGACGCTGGCGGGGCTGGAATCTTCCATCCAGCAAGGTCAGCAGCAGCTAAGTGAACTGCGTGCCAACGAATCCCGTCTGCGTAACAGCATTGCCCGTGCAGAAGCGGCAGCGAAAGCGCGTGCTGAACGTGAAGCGCGCGAAGCTCAGGCGGTTCGCGACCGTCAGAAAGAAGCGACGCGTAAAGGCACCACCTACAAACCGACCGAAAGCGAAAAATCGCTGATGTCCCGAACTGGTGGTCTGGGCGCGCCGCGCGGTCAGGCATTCTGGCCGGTTCGCGGGCCAACGCTGCATCGCTATGGCGAACAGCTACAAGGCGAACTGCGTTGGAAAGGGATGGTTATCGGTGCTTCTGAAGGTACTGAAGTTAAAGCGATTGCCGACGGTCGGGTGATTCTGGCTGACTGGCTGCAAGGCTACGGTCTGGTGGTGGTGGTTGAGCACGGTAAAGGCGACATGAGTCTTTACGGCTATAATCAGAGCGCACTGGTGAGCGTTGGTTCGCAGGTTCGCGCGGGCCAGCCAATTGCACTGGTGGGCAGCAGTGGTGGTCAGGGTCGGCCTTCACTCTATTTCGAAATTCGCCGCCAGGGTCAGGCGGTCAATCCACAACCGTGGTTGGGAAGATAAGTTTTGTTTCCATTTCGTCGTAACGTTCTTGCATTTGCCGCGCTGTTGGCGCTCTCCTCCCCCGTAATTGCTGGCAAACTAGCCATCGTCATTGATGATTTTGGTTATCGCCCGCACAACGAAAACCAGGTGCTGGCAATGCCCTCCGCGATCTCCGTCGCCGTGTTACCCGATTCACCGCACGCCAGAGAGATGGCGACCAAAGCGCATAACAGCGGTCACGAAGTGTTGATCCATCTGCCAATGGCACCGTTGAGTAAACAGCCGCTGGAGAAAAACACGCTGCGCCCGGAGATGAGCAGCGACGAAATTGAGCGCATTATTCGTAGTGCGGTCAATAACGTGCCCTATGCCGTGGGAATCAACAACCACATGGGCAGCAAAATGACCTCTAACCTGTTTGGTATGCAGAAAGTGATGCAGGCGCTGGCGCGTTACAATCTTTACTTCCTCGACAGCGTAACCATCGGTAATACCCAGGCGATGCGCGCCGCACAAGGCACTGGCGTGAAGGTTATTAAACGGAAGGTGTTCCTCGACGATTCGCAAAATGAAGCGGATATTCGTGTACAGTTTAATCGTGCAATTGACCTGGCGCGTCGCAACGGTTCGACCATCGCCATTGGTCATCCACATCCCTCAACGGTACGCGTATTGCAACAAATGGTTTATAACCTGCCGCCAGACATTACGCTGGTGAAAGCCAGCAGCTTGCTGAATGAACCACAGGTCGATACATCTACACCGCCGAAAAATACTGTACCCGATGCACCGCGTAATCCGTTCCGTGGCGTGAAGCTGTGTAAACCGAAAAAACCGCTGGAGCCAGTTTATGCGAATCGCTTCTTTGAAGTATTAAGCGAAAGCATCAGCCAGAGCACGCTGATCGTTTACTTCCAGCATCAGTGGCAAGGCTGGGGCAAACAGCCCGAAGCGGCGAAGTTTAACGCTAGCGCAAATTAAAGGCGCTACGCGTAATGCGATGGTGCGATCGTGTTTTGTCGCGCCATTGCCATAAGCGGAAAGACCACAGTAATGCCTGATAACCCACCTTTACGCTGCGAACATTAGTAATCAGGCGCTTATACATGCCGGAAGTAAATATCTCAGCAATCATCCGTTGGCGAGTAATAATATCCGGCTCTTTGCGCACCGCATGGCAAACACGCAATGCTTCGTAAGTTATTTGCTGATGAAATTCCGGATAAATTGTAATTTTGTCGGCATAATTTCGATTTAATTTCTCCAGCAGTCGGGTAATCTTAATATAGTGCCGTTGATAATTAAGGTTTTTATTCCCTTGTCTATTCAACCGACTCACTGACGTATTATGCAGATAATATTTATATAACGATTGCTCAGTATATCGCGCACGCAGCGCGTTAAACATAAATTCTGTTGTCCAGACAATATCCTGATGATGTAATCCGGCAACAAATTTAATGTTATTTTTTACAATAACATCGCGGCGATAAACACCCATCCAGACAACGTGAGTCCAGCGGCGAGAAGAAAGTCCCATCCGCAGCCAGTCCGGGCCGGTTAATACGCCGGTTGAGCGTATGCGATCGGTGGGAATGGATTGCCAGGTTTCCCCCGTTTCACGAAAACACCAGTCAGCGTTGCACTGCGCCACGTCGAGATCGTCCTCTAACGCCATAGTCATCAGCGTTTCATACATGGTGGGATAGACTTCATCATCAGCATCGACAAAAGCAACATATTTGCCCGTCGCTGCCTCGATCCCGCGATTACGCGCCACCGATGCGCCAGCATTCGCCTGATGCAGCAAGCGAACATGTGGATGTTTTTCTGCGTAATGCTTTGCTATTTCAACAGAATTATCCGTTGATCCATCGTTAATAATAATAATTTCCAGAGCAGTCCAGGTTTGCGCAATTAAAGATTCCATGCAAGCGTTGAAATCATCTCCCGCATTATATAACGGGATAATAACACTTAGTTTATTGGTGCTGTTCATCATAAATTACCGACGACCTCTGAAGTTACCCTAACGTTGTACAGGCTTTGTATTAAGAAACCATTAAGCTTGTGAAATATTATTTTTACGGGTGAGAAAGTAACTTCAGGCTAGAGAGATAATGAAAGCAGCAATATAAGATAACAGCGCAATTACGATATCTTTATTACACTGACAGGATTTTACATATTTAACGGATTATCCTCAGGAGAAAGGGCTGGAATACCAGCCCTTGTTCGTGTTAATCCCAGCTCAGAATAACTTTCCCGGACTGGCCAGAACGCATAGCATCAAAGCCTTTCTGGAAATCGTCGATGGAGAAACGATGGGTAATGATTGGCGAGAGATCCAGACCAGACTGAATCAGCGCCGCCATCTTGTACCAGGTTTCAAACATCTCACGACCGTAAATACCTTTAATGAACAGGCCTTTAAAGATCACTTTTGTCCAGTCGATAGACATATCAGACGGCGGGATACCCAGCATCGCAATACGACCACCGTGATTCATGGTGTCCAGCATCGTGCGAAACGCTGACGGCGCACCAGACATCTCCAGACCAACATCAAAGCCTTCAGTCATGCCCAGCTCGGCCATCACGTCATTGAGGTTTTCTTTGGCGACGTTAACTGCACGAGTGATGCCCATTTTGCGCGCCAGCCCCAGACGGTATTCGTTAACATCAGTGATCACCACGTTGCGTGCACCAACGTGTTTCGCTACCGCCGCGGCCATAATACCAATTGGGCCTGCACCAGAAACCAGCACATCCTCGCCGACCAGATCAAACGATAGCGCCGTATGCACCGCATTTCCGAACGGGTCAAAAATTGCGGCTAAGTCATCGGAAATATTGTCGGGGATTTTGAAGGCGTTGAACGCCGGGATCACCAGATATTCGGCGAAGCAGCCCGGACGGTTAACGCCGACGCCGATCGTGTTGCGGCACAGATGGGTACGACCGCCACGACAGTTGCGACAGTGACCACAGGTGATATGGCCTTCGCCAGAAACGCGATCGCCGATCTTGAAGCCTTTCACTTCCTGACCGATGCCAACCACCTCACCAACATATTCATGGCCTACAACCATCGGTACTGGGATGGTTTTTTGCGACCACTCATCCCAGTTATAGATGTGAACGTCAGTCCCGCAGATGGCTGTTTTACGGATTTTAATCAGCAGATCGTTATGTCCGAGTTCCGGTTCAGGAACGTCGGTCATCCAGATGCCCTCTTCCGCTTTCAGTTTGGATAACGCTTTCATCTCACATCCTCACTCAGGCGATTACGCCCAGTTGTTTACCAATACGCGTGAACGCTTCTACCGCACGCGTAATTTGCTCAGGGGTATGCGCCGCAGACATCTGAGTACGAATACGCGCCTGACCTTTCGGAACGACCGGATAGAAGAAACCGGTGACGTAAATGCCCTCTTTTTGCAGCTCACGAGCAAATTTTTGTGCCACTACCGCATCGCCAAGCATGACCGGAATAATGGCGTGATCGGCTCCCGCCAGGGTAAAGCCCGCCGCCGACATTTGCTCACGGAACTGACGCGCGTTCGCCCACAGACGGTCACGAAGCTCACTACCCGCTTCGACCATCTCCAGCACTTTGATGGAAGCGGCGACAATCGCTGGTGCCAGCGAGTTGGAGAACAGGTACGGGCGAGAACGCTGGCGCAGCCACTCAACCACCTCTTTGCGCGCCGCGGTATAACCACCAGAAGCCCCGCCCAGCGCTTTACCCAGCGTGCCGGTGATAATATCGACACGGCCCATCACATCGCAGTATTCATGAGAACCGCGACCGTTCTCACCGACAAAACCGACCGCATGGGAATCATCCACCATCACCAGCGCATCGTATTTATCGGCCAGATCGCAAACCCCTTTCAGGTTGGCAATTACGCCATCCATAGAGAACACGCCATCGGTGGCGATTAACACATGGCGCGCCCCGGATTCACGTGCTTCTTTCAGGCACGCTTCCAGCTCCTGCATATTGTTGTTGGCATAGCGATAGCGTTTGGCTTTACACAGTCGCACGCCGTCGATGATCGAGGCATGGTTCAGAGCATCGGAGATAATGGCGTCTTCCGCGCCCAGCAACGTTTCAAACAGACCGCCGTTGGCATCAAAGCAGGAAGAGTAGAGAATCGCATCTTCCATCCCCAGGAAGGCCGCCAGTTTTTGTTCAAGCTCTTTATGGCTGTCCTGAGTGCCGCAAATAAAACGCACCGAAGCCATGCCGAAACCGTGAGAATCCATTCCCGCCTTTGCCGCCGCAATCAGATCCGGATGATTCGCCAGTCCGAGATAGTTATTGGCACAAAAGTTTATGACGTGACTTCCATCAGCCACAGTGATGTCTGCTTGCTGCGCAGACGTAATAATGCGTTCTTCTTTAAACAACCCTTCCGCCCTTGCGGTTTCCAGATCGTTAGTTAACTGCTGATAAAATTCTCCACGCATTGCGATTCTCCAGACAGGGCAATTTCCAGCACATATTACCCAAACTTATAGTTCGCGACGAGATGACGCGTTAACACTTCTGTAAAATTTAGAATAAATAACGTCCATCCCCCTCACTTTCGGCGAATGGCTGAAGCCAACGCCGTGTAGTGATATGATAGAAGTATTCGTGTCTGAGATTGTCTCTGACTCCATAATTCGAAGGTTACAGTTATGATCATCGTTACCGGCGGCGCGGGCTTTATCGGCAGCAACATCGTTAAGGCCCTGAATGATAAAGGCATCACCGATATTCTGGTGGTGGACAACCTGAAAGACGGCACCAAGTTTGTGAACCTGGTGGACCTGAACATCGCGGACTATATGGATAAGGAAGACTTCCTGATCCAGATTATGGCGGGCGAAGAGTTCGGCGATGTCGAAGCGATTTTCCACGAAGGCGCGTGCTCTTCCACTACCGAGTGGGACGGCAAGTATATGATGGATAACAACTATCAATACTCCAAAGAGCTGCTGCACTACTGTCTGGAGCGCGAAATCCCGTTCCTGTACGCCTCTTCTGCAGCCACTTACGGCGGTCGCACCTCCGACTTTATTGAATCCCGCGAATACGAAAAACCACTGAACGTCTATGGTTATTCGAAGTTCCTGTTTGATGAATATGTTCGTCAAATCCTGCCAGAAGCGAACTCGCAGATTGTTGGCTTCCGCTATTTCAACGTTTATGGACCGCGTGAAGGCCATAAAGGCAGCATGGCGAGCGTCGCTTTCCATCTCAACACCCAGCTTAACAACGGTGAATCACCGAAACTGTTCGAAGGTAGCGAGAACTTCAAACGCGACTTCGTCTACGTGGGCGACGTGGCTGATGTGAATCTGTGGTTCCTGGAAAATGGCGTTTCCGGCATCTTCAACCTCGGTACTGGTCGTGCGGAATCCTTCCAGGCAGTAGCAGATGCAACACTGGCTTATCACAAGAAAGGTCAGATCGAATACATTCCGTTCCCGGATAAACTGAAAGGCCGCTACCAGGCGTTTACTCAGGCGGATCTGACTAATCTGCGCGCTGCGGGTTACGACAAACCGTTCAAAACCGTTGCTGAAGGTGTAACGGAATACATGGCCTGGCTGAATCGCGACGCATAAGAGCTCTGCATGAAAATACTGGTGATCGGCCCGTCTTGGGTTGGCGACATGATGATGTCGCAAAGTCTCTATCGCACGCTCCAGGCGCGCTATCCCCAGGCGATAATCGACGTGATGGCACCGGCATGGTGCCGTCCATTATTATCGCGGATGCCGGAAGTTAACGAAGCTATCCCTATGCCTCTCGGTCACGGGGCGCTGGAAATCGGCGAACGCCGCAAACTGGGTCATAGTCTGCGTGAAAAGCGCTACGACCGCGCCTACGTCTTACCCAACTCCTTCAAATCCGCATTAGTGCCTTTCTTCGCGGGTATTCCTCATCGCACCGGCTGGCGCGGCGAGATGCGCTACGGTTTACTCAACGATGTACGTGTGCTCGATAAAGAAGCCTGGCCGCTAATGGTGGAACGCTATGTGGCGCTGGCCTATGACAAAGGCGTGATGCGTACCGCACAAGATCTACCAAAACCGTTGTTATGGCCGCAATTGCAAGTGAGCGAAGGTGAAAAATCATATACCTGTAATCAATTTTCGCTTTCATCAGAACGTCCGATGATTGGCTTTTGTCCGGGCGCGGAGTTTGGCCCGGCGAAACGCTGGCCACACTACCACTATGCAGAGCTGGCAAAGCAGCTGATTGATGAAGGTTATCAGGTGGTTCTGTTTGGCTCGGCGAAAGATCATGAGGCGGGCAATGAGATTCTTGCCGCTTTGAATACCGAGCAGCAGGCATGGTGTCGGAACCTGGCGGGGGAAACACAGCTTGAGCAGGCAGTCATTTTGATTGCCGCCTGTAAAGCCATTGTCACTAACGATTCTGGCCTGATGCACGTTGCTGCGGCGCTCAATCGTCCACTGGTTGCGCTGTATGGACCAAGCAGCCCGGACTTTACGCCGCCGCTTTCCCATAAAGCGCGCGTGATCCGCCTGATTACCGGCTATCACAAAGTGCGTAAAGGTGACGCTGCAGAGGGTTATCACCAGAGCTTGATCGACATTACTCCCCAGCGCGTATTGGAAGAACTCAACGCGCTATTGTTACAAGAGGAAGCCTGACGGATGCGGGTTTTGATCGTTAAAACATCGTCGATGGGCGATGTTCTCCATACGCTGCCCGCACTCACCGATGCCCAGCAGGCAATCCCGGGGATTAAGTTTGATTGGGTGGTGGAAGAGGGATTCGCACAGATTCCTTCCTGGCACGCCGCCGTTGAGCGGGTTATTCCGGTGGCGATACGTCGCTGGCGCAAAGCCTGGTTCTCGGCCCCCATAAAAGCGGAACGGAAAGCGTTTCGTGAAGCCCTTCAGGCAGAAAACTATGACGCAATTATCGACGCCCAAGGGCTGGTAAAAAGCGCAGCGCTGGTGACACGTTTAGCACATGGCGTTAAGCATGGAATGGACTGGCAAACCGCTCGCGAGCCTTTAGCCAGCCTGTTTTACAATCGCAAACATCATATTGCGAAACAGCAGCATGCCGTAGAACGTACCCGTGAACTGTTCGCAAAAAGCCTTGGGTATAGCAAACCGCAGGCCCAGGGCGATTATGCTATTGCGCAGCATTTCCTGACAAATCCACTACCGGATGCTGGGGAGTATGCTGTATTCCTTCATGCGACCACCCGCGATGATAAACACTGGCCGGAAGAGCACTGGCGAGAATTAATTGGTTTACTGGCAGGTTCAGGGATTCGAATTAAACTACCGTGGGGAGCGCCGCATGAAGAAGAGCGGGCAAAAAGGCTGGCGGAAGGCTTTGATTATGTCGACGTACTGCCGAAGATGACGCTGGAAGGCGTTGCCCGCGTGCTAGCTGGAGCTAAATTTGTTGTGTCAGTCGATACAGGATTAAGCCATTTAACTGCGGCACTCGATAAACCCAATATCACAGTTTATGGGCCTACAGACCCTGGATTAATTGGCGGTTATGGGAAGAATCAGGTAGTTTGCATGGCACCGGGGAAAAGTTTAATTAATCTCAACGGTCAAGCAGTTTTGGAAAAATTATCATCATTATAAAGGTAAAACATGCCAACCTTCATTAAACTTCATTCATGGAAACCTTACACTCTGAAATCATCTATGATTTTAGAGATAATGACTTATATATTATGTTTTTTTTCATTGATAATTGCATTCGTCGATAACACTTTCAGCATAAAGATATATAACATCACTGCTATAGTTTGCTTATTATCACTAATTTTACGTGGCAGACAAGGAAATTATAATATAAAAAACCTTATTCTTCCACTTTCTATATTTTTTATAGGATTGCTTGATTTAATTTGGTATTCTGTGTTTAAAGTAGACAACTCTCCATTTCGTGCTACTTACCACAGTTATTTAAACACTGCCAAAATATTTATATTTGGATCTTTTATTGTTTTTTTGGCACTAACTAGCCAGCTAAAAACAAAAAAAGAAAGTGTGTTATACATTTTATATTCCCTGTCATTTATAATTGCTGCATATGCAATTTATATTAATAGCATTCATGAATATGACCGCATTTCTTTTGGTATAGGAGCGGCAACAGGAGCGGCATATTCAACAATGCTAATAGGGATAGTTAGTGGTGTTGCAATTCTTTATACTAAAAAAAACCATCCTTTTTTATTTTTATTAAATAGTTGTGCGGTACTTTATGTTCTGGCACTGACACAAACCAGAGCAACTCTACTCCTTTTCCCTGTAATTTGTGCTGTTGCACTAATTACATATTACAACAAATCCCCCAAAAAATTCACTTCCGCTATCGTTCTACTAATTGCCATATTGGCCAGTGTTGTAATTATATTTAATAAACCAATTCAATATCGCTATAACGAAGCATTAAATGATTTAAACAGTTATACCAATGCTAATAGCGTGACTTCTTTAGGTGCAAGACTGGCAATGTACGAAATTGGTTTTGATTTATTCAAAGAATCGCCTTTTTCATTTAGATCTGCAGAGTCGCGCGCTGAAAGTATGAATTTGTTAGTCGCAGAAAACAATAGACTAAGAGGAGCTTTGGATTTTGCTAACGTACACCTACATAATGAGATAATTGAAGCAGGGTCACTGAAAGGTCTGATGGGGATTTTTTCCACCCTTTTCCTCTATTTTTCACTATTTTATACAGCATATAAAAAACGCGCATTGGGTTTGTTGATATTAACGCTTGGCATTGTGGGGATTGGACTCAGTGATGTGATCATATGGGCACGCAGCATTCCAATTATCGTTATATCCGCGATAGTCCTCTTACTCGTTATTAATAATCGTAACAATACTATTAATCAAGAATAGACAAGTTTAAGAAGTGAGTTAAAACTCACTTCTTATCTATACAACTTAATCTCTTTACTGAATCAGTTAAAGTTTCAGTATCGATATCTTTTATCGTAAATGTTGGGGATACTATTTGTATAGATTGATGATTATTCGGTGCCCAAATTAAATGTGAGGGATATTCCGGAGTACGTGAATTAGGATAAAATGCAAGCGTTGGTTTATGATAAGCCGCAGCGATATGAACAAGAGCTGTATCAACAGAAATGACAAAATCACTATACCGGGTCAAAGCAACAGTATAAATAAACTCGTCAAATGGTAGTGTTTCAATTTCAGGTATTGGTATTGTCAATAAATCTTGCGGTAACCCGGTAAATATCACTCGATAATTTTCAAACTGTGCTTTCACTTCTTGATATATAATTTTTATTTGCTCAAACGTAAGTCGGCATATTTTTTTTGCACCTAATGGGTTAATGATGACTATTCTTGTATTTCCAATAAAATCTTTTATTTTATTTTCAACATCTACAGGTAAATGCAAGTCGTAGTCGGTGGAAAATTCACCCTCACCATAAATATGCTTCAGGATTTCTGTTGCTCGTGTACTCATATGTTCTTTTAAACATTCATCGTGGGGATGGTAAAATGAATAGTAACGCTTATACCATTGATCAAAACCCAGAATGTAAGAATCTTTTAAACTTGATAATATTAAACTATGCTTAAATGAGGGCATTGTTTCAAAGGGGTCTAATACAATATCGAACTGTAAATCCCGCAGATGCTTACATAGAGTAAGCATTTTAAGGGAGCCCGTCGATTCTTTGATACAGAACTCAAATATATTTTTATTATTAGAGAGAAACTCCCCACCCTTTCTATTTGTGAGAATGGTTATTTTAACTCCTTTACTATAAAGCTCACGATAAATCGAACTTAATACAATTAGATCACCGAGTTTATTATTATCATGAATGATTAGGCATGATTTAATTTGTGCTGGTTCTGTAACTTGGTCATTGATTTTCTTACGAAATAAAAAAGAAAGGAAATTAATTTTGATTTTGTTTATATAAAATCTTTTCTTTTTGTGAAAAGTTCCTAAACGCATTTTTATACCATATTATTTTAGTTTCAGGATGACTAATTAGCATAAGAATCAGTTGAAGCTTTATATTGCATTTTTTTTCTTGTCTTATCCTTTGACTCTTCTGTACTGATATCTTGAAGTTTAATAAAAGGAATTACATCGTAAGAAATAGCCGTATCATCCGACAAATTATAAATATTAATATCATCTATATTATCACGCATAAAACGGAAAAATGGCAAAATTTTAAATAAATCTCTACTCAATTCCGAGGGCATAGGATTCTTATTTTCATCATAAAAACGAGAACAACTACCCGTTAAATCAAGACCAGAACAAATAATTCTCGCATATTTAAGTGAATATGCTATTTGAATTGCAGCGAAGGCAATAGTATGGCATGAGCAATAACCAAGACTAATGTCCTTGCAAAATCCAACCAGACGACCTTTTTTAGACAACGGTACAGAGATCAGCAGTTCTTTGTGAATCTGGCTCAAAATATTAAATTTAATCTTCTTTATCAAACCGCCTTTTTCTCGGCGGTAAAAAGATCGTAATACGAGGCAGTTCTGGAGGATATAAAGTTTATCTTCTTTGGAAGCGTGTTCATAAACGTCAACGTTTACTATGGTATAACGACTTCTCTGGCTAAATTTATAAAAATCATCACGACGCTGATGTAAAAAGCGGACATCTGTAAGTACATATATGAAAGGAACGATATTATGACTTAACAAATATTGCGCAGAACCATTGACAGCAATAATATCCTTTGTTCGCAATGCTGACAAAGGTGTTTTTTGCGATGTAGGGCCAGAAAGAAAAATAATAACATCATCAGATGTTCTATTTTCAATCAGGTTTTCAACATCTTTTTTGTCAATGTATCTAATATTCTTCATGATAAACCTGTGAAATAAATAACTCCGCTTAAAACTGTCCTGGTGAAGACATGGAATTGTGGGTATTTCTATTTTAGCGCGCTGGTTTCCCTTTCAAACGCCGCATAAAATTGCGCATTTTTTTACGATATACTAAAAGATAATAGCCTAGATCTTTAATCTCATTTTTAATACCGTAATGACGCTCTAAGTCAATACGATCTTTCGCTTTACGCTGCGCTGAAGCACGTTTTCCAGAGAGATCAATAATTCGAACCTCACCATTTTTTATAATGAAGTTACCACGATGGGGGTCGCCAGAAACCATGCCATGTTGATGTAAGGAATTAATTGATTGCTGAATTTTATTTTTTAGCACATCATCAATATCAGGCATATCACACAACTCTATGCCATCAATATACTCGATGATCATGATATAAGTATGGACAAAACGTAAGGTTTTCCGTTCAGCCAATAAATAAAAATCATTGAGTGTATTTAACCCTTCATTTCTTACTTTTTGGGTTTGCTCAAAAAGGCGTTCGTAATAATCACCTTTTAACAGAGACTTAAAGAAACGTTCGTTACGCTTAACTTTCGGAGAAAAAACCTTAAGAATCAATTTACCGTAATCGGTATCAATAAGCATAACTTTTGTATCATCAATAGAACGAAAAATCTTGATGATATTTATATTATAAGACAAGAAGTCATTTAATACATTGAGATACTTTGAATTGTTTTCATCGGTAAAAACAACCAAGTCTTTGATCTTGCTCTTCTGAATCATAATAAACCAGTTAAATGTTATTTACGGTAATATTTTCGGCAAAGATAACAGACTCCTGCTATAATTCCTGAGATATATTTATGCTGTACTAAAAGATGTTTATATCTTTTTTTAAATTCAATAATTGATTTTGCATCTCGTGGAGAGTCATCTTTCCATGGTGAATTTTCTAAAGCTATTTGATAGTATTTTACCGATGGATAAATTGCCCATTTGTGCCACGGTTTAGTTGCACCTGTATAATGAATAAGCAGAGTACTTTCTGTAATCAGCTTTTTATAGTTTTGATGTGTTTTGTCTTTTAATTCACTTTTAATTGTATAAATTGTATTGTACTCACGAGGCAAAAATATTGTCATCCCTTTCAGTAAGATATTCATAACATCCTGATCAGGGTATTTATAAACATTATCTTTACTCATAAGAATAGACAACGCTTTTTCTGTTAGTTTTGCGTCAGCCCATTTTTTTAAGTCTAAATAAACGACGCCGGAATTAAAGTATTGCCCAAGTAATTCAGGATCAGACAACCTGGATACCGCCTTTTCCTGCATTGGCTCAACATCTTTAACAACAGCAGCTACCGCTCCGTTTAAATCCAGATGCAATAGTTGGCTAATATCGCCTTTACAAACAACATCTGCATCAAGATAAAGCAAACGATCAAGCGTTAAACCCAATAATTGAAATGCAAATAAACGGAAGTACATTGCTCTTGACCAGACCTGTGTACAAGGCAAGCACTGGAGCTTATCAGTGTTAATTCTATATAACGTGATTCTTAATTGGTATTGCTCTGCAAGCTTTGCGACTTTTTGAAAAAAACCATCATTATAAACGTCAGCAATAATATAAAAATCAAGATTAATATGTCGATTGTTTAGGACAATTGATGTGATGGAAACACCTACACCATCAAGATAATTAGCATCGACACCATAGGCAACATTTAAACATTCAGAAGTATTTATATTAACTAGCCGATAATCCCAGGCTTTAACTTTATCTATCTCTATGGCAGGAAATGAGTCCACAATGCTACCCTTATATCATTACTTTATAGTTTCCCAGTTTTAATGCTTTATCTTTTCAATAAAATAAAAAAGATAATTGCTAAATCCTTTTAGATATCTATGCTTTTTAAGCATATGTTTTGCGCTATATCTTAATTGATTGCTATTGTTCGGTTTCAGCAACGCCGTATTCTTCCATGGCGAAGCATTTTTTGCCTCCATAAAGGCTTGTGATACAGGATAATCCCAGGCCCAATCATGCCAGGGCTTGGTTGGACCGATATAGTGGATAAAAATAGTATCGTTGGTTACTGGGTTTGTAAAACTTTCTTTGAGTTGATAGTTTAAGCTAAACTGGGTGTTATATTTTATATCAGCAAAAATAAGTCTGTCTGCCAGCAACATATTTAATACATCCTGATCAGGATGTGTTATTTTTTTGACTATTTCTGGATCATTTAGCATTGCAATGGCTCGTGCAGAAACCTGCTGAGCAGCCCATTGGTCAGTATTAATCAATAAAAAACCGGAGTTAAAGTAACCTTTAGCAATTCCCGCAACACCTAACGAATGTGCGCGTTTTTCCCACCAGTCAGTTTGCCCTTCTGTAACAACCATTGCGACTTTATTGTCAGGAAATGAGAAATTAATTAGTGGATCAATACTCCCCTGACAAATGATATCTGCATCCAGATAAAGGACTTTAGACGTCTTATTAATAAAGTAATCTGCAATAACAAAGCGAAAATATATTGCATGAGTCCAGTTCTTAGTGCTAGGCAATGAGCGGAGTCGATCAGCATTAATCAGATATATTTTAATTCTGGTTTTATACTGCAGCGCCAGGGCATCAAAATACTTACGATCATCATCACCAAAATAGTCAGTAAAAATATGGAAACACAATCGACTTCCTTCATTATACTTTAATATTGAAGCAATCGAAATTCCGCAACCAAATAGAAAATTTTTGTCAGTTCCATAAGCGATGTCCAGACAAAGATTTTCTGTTTCTACTTTATGATTATAATCAATAACTGAATTAAGAAACTCAGTTTCCTGGAAAAACACCTGCTGCATTATTTCCTCCGGGAAATAGCAGAAATAATTATCTTATGTAATCTATCGTAATACTTCGATTGATAAAATTTATCGATCGACGCAGGAATTTTTTCATGTTCGATATAAATTTCACCTGCTATATATTTATTGAGAAGAGATACAAAACCAGCAATATCTCCCGGTTGATACAGATGACCATTAACATCAGGTTGAATAATGTCAGCAGGCCCGGAGACACAATCGGCGCTGATGCAAGGAATTCCCCATGACAAGGCTTCAAGTAGGGTCATTGGGAAACCTTCAAAAGATGACGTGAGCAATAATGCACTCACTTTTTTAATATCTTGCTGGACCAATTCCCAGGGATGTTGTTGCCAACCATACCAGACTATTCGATCATCAATATTTAATTCTCTACCATAAGCCTGGCATTTTTCGAAATCGGAACCATCACCCAATACATGGAGTTTCCAGTTACCTTGCGCTTGTGATAAGCCATCAAGGAGGTCTTTAACCCGCTTCTGGCCCTCGAATTTCATACGCCCAACATAAATGAACGTTGCCGTTTCGCCTTCCTCAGGCGCAGGAATGACTGTGCCTTTAGCTTCGACTGGATTAAAAATAACATTTATCGTCGATTCTGGTACACCTCGATTAATCATTTGCTGTTTAATGCCAGAGCTGATTGCTAAATGATAGTCGGCACAGGTGATATATTCAGCATGTTTTTTGTGATCTAAAGAAAAATGCGGCCATGAAAATACTGGCACATCAATTCCTGATTTTTTACGTGCTTTAGCCGCATACAAACACGAGATAACGTCAATACAAATAACAACATCTGGCTGATAATTCTGAAGCCATTTGCTTAAAGCATGAATATGTTTCGCCCGACGCAAAAAGCCTAAGCGAATATTGGAAAATGAACACGAGTACTTAATACCTTCCAGCCATCCCTTATCCATTTTATCATTACGACAAAAGAAAAACATTTCACTATGGATATGTTGTTGCCTGAAGGTAGTAATAACATCACGAATGACTGTTTCCATACCGCCAAATCCAGAAACAGCTTCGCCGATAAATGCTATTTTCATTGAAACTCTCATTAATTGAGTAAAACTCACTGTTTTAACGGTTTTATTTTTCTATAAAATCAGAAACAATTGTTGACATCATTTTATCAGGGCTGAATTTATATAAACTATCATAATCCATTGGTTTAACAGATGAGTTAATAAAATACTCTAACTTATCCCAATCATCATGACCTATTATAAAAAAACGAGACTCACTATAGATTTCTGAGCCAAGTATATTTATATTATTAGTAATTAATTTTTTATTGAAAAATAGTGCTTCAAGTATACGAAGAGTCCAGCCAGATTGGTTTTCTTTAGTTATATCAACAATTATATTAGCATTTAATGTTCTTCTAATATTCTCTTCGTACGGTATTTGTTTTTCAATCAAATACTTTGAAGACGGAGATGATGTTTTATCTTTGACAACATTAAAATCCAGCTTACATCCTAGTGTTGTTAATCTATCGGCTAATTCATTAATTATTTGAAGACGTCCTTTATCACGACCAAGAAAAAAACATATTGGCTGACTGTTATTTTTGTCAGATAAACTATAATTTCTAATTTCATCCATTCCTATAGGAAAAAATTGTTCTATTGCCTTGGTCTTTTCATTCCCTATAAATCTATGCTCAAAATCATAGATAATATCAAAATAATTAGTGTTATCAAAAATAAAATCTTCGTTGACAGTATTTCTTAGAAGTAATACCTTATGACAATTAATATTTATTAATATTTGCTTGTTAATACCTTTATTAATGACACTGTCATTAAAGATAATTATATCATCCTTTTTTACAGCATTTAGGTGATGTTTGATAAATAATCGTCCCAGCCATGCATTATCCATCCCTAATTTCGAAATTTTCTTATTAACCCAGTTGTATTTTTTTGGTGTTGTTATATTTTTTATCTTGTACTTTTTTTTCAGGTACTGGATCATTTTTAATTCATAATCTGCAACCCAGTTTATAAAATAAATAGTCATAATGAAGTTAGTTCCAGTACATACTGATAAAAATTTTTATAATCCTTTACGTTGTGTTCGCTCTTTAATATGCTCGGCCTTAACACTTGCCATGTTCAATAAATTCCGTTCAAGAGATAATATATTACGTAAAGGCATCCCAAAATAAACCTTCATAAATCGCCAGATATCTCTCTGCGTCAGCCCAATATTCATTGATGAGAAATACAAACCAATCAAATCTTTATCCCGCCAACGACGTGGTACTTTTGCTCGTATCTGTGCCCGATGCAGATCGATAACCGAAATTTTTAATTCATCTTCCCGGCCAGTAAATGGCAAATGAAGCAAAAAGTGGCAAATATAACAGTCGCGGTGGTTTATCCCTGCGGCGTGCATTTTACGCACCATGGTTGCCACACGCGCGATCAGCATACGTTTAACACGTATATCAGGAGGATTAACGGCCCAATCGGCACAATAATCTTCAAGGCTAATCGTGGGAGTGAGATCTTCGGTAATAATAAATGATGTACGGGTTAATGGGTTTAAACCTTTTTCACCAAACCCAATGCCCTTCATTGTATCAACGCAAACATCACTCAGGCGATGAATAGCGTGCCACTCTCTGTCTGCGCCTAAAACGGGCATCCGCAATGAGAGCAGGTTTTTTATAATTTCTTTTAAAGTCGTCCCTTTGTGCCATTTGAGGAAATAGCTTTTCCCGGCCAGTTCAAAGCGTAATGTGCGACGCGTCTCGAGTTCACGAAAGACCTCGCCATTCAGTTTTTTGACTTCTGCAAAAGCATCTTTACCACGCCAAAGTGTGGCAAGCGGCTCTTTTAATTCAACCATCTAAACCACCTGTAATGATATCTGCGGCTTTCTCTGGCAGGCTATACAAATCCTGAGTATCGGCATAATGGCGAGCATTCTCCGCCCAGGCCATTCGTAATGGAGACTGTGTTAACGCTTTACGTAAAACTTCATTTAATTGTTCCTGGGAGAAAGGTTCAGCGATGACCGTTCCACAATTGGCATCCGCAATATAATGCGCATATCCACATACCGCAGTTGTTAAAACAGGTAATCCAGCAGTGATCGCTTCAAGAAGAACGATACCCGCGGCTTCCTGATAGGCGGGATGCAGTAATAAATCAGCGGCTGCCATTAATTCTGACACATCATTGCGGCCAGAGAAGAAATGCACATTGCTCCGCACGCCGAGTTTTTCTGCCAACGCTTCAAATTTCCGCGGTTTATCCTGACCAACAACAAATAAAAGCGTATTGTGACGTAATGATTCCGGTAACGATGCCAAAGCTTCAATTGAGCGATCCACACCTTTACGGCCAAAATCTGATCCAACCTGCAGTAATAAGTTTTGTTGCTCTTTTATGCCATTTTTCTGGCGATAAATTTCACGACTGTTTGGGATTTGCTCGCTGTATTTTCTGTCCGGATAAATACCGGGAGGAAGAATTTGAAAACGTTCAGATTCAGTTTGATAATGCTTCTGGAAATCGGCGATTTGCTTATCGGTCAGCATCATAAGTTTCGTCGATTTACCCTGCTCGAAAGTCGCTCGCTCAAATGCGGCATAATGGCGATATCGTGATGTTAAACGATATAAAAAACCTTTTTCTTGCGCAACTTTCTCGGCGTAACAAACATCAGCGGCAAAATAAACATCCAACCCTGGCATCTTATTAAACCCAACAACGCGATCAGCGGGATGCGCTTTGAGATGATTTTGTACCCAGGCATAATATTCTGCATTGCGTCCATGGTTGGTATGGGACTTAACTGGCACCTGAATAAGCTCAAATGCTTTCGGGCAATCACCTTCCCACGACTGCGTATAGATCCGAACATGGTGGCCCCGTGCGGCAACTGTTGATGCAATGCGCATAAAGTCACGTTGAAGCCCACCAAATGGAAAATATTTATATAAACAAAACGCCACGATCATAATTGTGCATTCCTGTCAGCTGAAGGGACATCTTCTGGCAACAGCTTTTCCGTAGCGGCGATCACATCTTCCGCTGGAATAACAGAAAGATATTTTTTGTTGCGGTCAAGTTCATGCCGGGTCGGCATTTTCTGATAATTCCCCGCCCAGAACTGAATAATATTCTCGGTCCATGGGCGCCAGAATACATGATCAGTGGCCCCAAATAGGCTAATAACTGGCGTCTTCACCGCCGCCGCAATATGCCCCGGCGCAGAATCCACGCCAATAAAAAGCACAGCATGATCAATTAACGCGCCTAGTTCAGGAAAACGTGTTTTACCTGCAAGGCCAGTAATGGGTTTCGTTTCGCAACCTCGTGCAATCTCATCTACACAAGCGAGATCATCTGCCGAAGGCCCACAGGTCAGGACAACCTGATACCCTCGCTGTTGCAGCGCATCGATAACCTTAGAAAATTTATCGTTATCCCAGCACTTAAATATCTGACGCGCTGTCGGTTGGATGACAACATAATGATCTTTTACGCCCAGGGCATCTAACTCCTGGCGCATCTTCTTCCAGCAATCTTCGGCGTAACTCATTGTTGTGTCGGTGTAGAAATCGGTAATACCTAATGGCTCAAGGACCGATAAATTACGCTCAACAATATGTGTGCCGTGTATTGGCGCTAAGTGTGTGAAGCTTTTTTTCCAAATGCCATGCTGCCGATGACCATAAAGTTGCGATATTTTCATCCGTGCGGGTAAACAACGTACCAGCAGCGCCACCATCCACTGATCCGTAAGATTAATGACCAGGTCATAATTATTCGCACGCAGAGTTTTTATCAACGAAAGCACATTTTTAATTTTATCGAATGTTCCCGCACCTTTATTGCTTATCCCGTAGAGCGCATTAATTTCCGGGTTTTCAGACAAAATAGGGATGGTATCCTGATAAAGCAGCATATCGATTTTTGCATCAGGATAATTCTGCTTGAGCGTACTGATGACAGGAGTAGTTAATAACATATCTCCATGATATCGCATCTTTATGACCAGGATTTTTAGAAATGGCTTTTCCACTAGCGACTCTTTTGTGTGATTGTCTGGTTAAGTTAAGCAGAAAAAAGCACGCTACCGCCCCAGGCTCAACAGCTACCTGAATACTGATAACGCACTTACTTTGACGTGCTAGTGTATCATTTCTTTCGCAGCAATCCGACCCGAATGATTTTTATACACGAAATATGTTTTAATCATAGAAATCAAACAGATAAAAAATAGCATGTCGATAATGTCGGTACGGCCAATGTAGAGTTGAAAATGGGGCCGAGTTTCAATGATTCGCATAAAAATACAAAAAAAATGAAGATGTAGCGGCAGATCAGACCAAACTGAAGCTATTTAAGTCAAAAACGGGAAAAGTAATGGTAAAGCCACCGTTAAATACATAGAATCCCCAGCACATCCATAAGTCAGCTATTTATTATGCTCGAATTGCTTTACACCGCCCTTCTCTACCTTATTCAGCCGCTAATCTGGATACGGCTCTGGGTGCGCGGACGTAAGGCTCCGGCCTATCGAAAACGCTGGGGTGAACGTTACGGTTTTTACCGCCATCCGCTAACACCAGGCGGCATTATGCTGCACTCCGTCTCCGTCGGTGAAACCCTGGCGGCAATCCCGTTGGTGCGCGCGCTGCGTCATCGCTATCCTGATTTACCAATCACAGTCACGACTATGACGCCGACTGGTTCGGAGCGCGTACAATCGGCTTTTGGAAAAGATGTTCAGCACGTCTATCTGCCTTACGATCTGCCCGATGCGCTCAACCGTTTCCTGAATAAAGTCGACCCAAAACTGGTGTTGATTATGGAAACCGAACTATGGCCTAACCTGATTGCGGCGCTACATAAACGTAAAATTCCACTGGTTATCGCTAATGCGCGACTCTCTGCACGCTCTGCCGCAGGTTACGCCAAACTGGGTAAATTTGTTCGTCGCTTGCTCCGCCGTATAACACTGATTGCTGCGCAAAATGAAGAAGATGCTGCGCGCTTTGTGACGCTAGGTGCAAAAAATAATCAGGTCACCGTCACCGGTAGCCTGAAATTCGATATTTCAGTGACGCCACAGTTGGCCGCTAAAGCAGTAACACTGCGCCGCCAGTGGGCGCCGCATCGTCCGGTATGGATTGCAACCAGTACTCATGATGGCGAAGAGAGCGTAGTGATTGCCGCCCATCAGGCGCTGTTACAACAGTTCCCGAATTTATTGCTCATCCTGGTACCCCGTCATCCGGAACGCTTCCCGGATGCGATTAACCTTGTCCGCCAGGCTGGACTAAGCTATATCACACGCTCTTCCGGAGAGGTCCCTTCCGCCAGTACACAAGTGGTGGTTGGCGATACGATGGGCGAACTGATGTTGCTGTACGGTATTGCCGATCTCGCGTTTGTTGGCGGTTCACTGGTTGAACGCGGTGGGCATAATCCGCTGGAGGCCGCCGCACACGCTATCCCGGTGTTGATGGGGCCGCATACCTTTAACTTTAAAGACATTTGCGCGCGGCTGGAGCAGGCAAGCGGGCTGATTACCGTCACCGATGCCACTACGCTTGCAAAAGAGGTTTCCTCTTTACTCACCGACGCCGATTACCGTAGTTTCTATGGCCGTCATGCCGTTGAAGTGCTGTATCAAAACCAGGGCGCGCTACAGCGTCTGCTTCAACTGCTGGAACCTTACCTGCCACCGAAAACGCATTGAGGTTGTTATGCAAAAACGGGCGATTTATCCGGGTACTTTCGATCCCATTACCAATGGTCATATCGATATCGTGACGCGCGCCACGCAGATGTTCGATCACGTTATTCTGGCGATTGCCGCCAGCCCCAGTAAAAAACCGATGTTTACTCTGGAAGAACGTGTGGCGCTGGCACAACAGGCAACTGCGCATCTGGGAAACGTTGAAGTGGTCGGATTTAGCGATTTGATGGCAAACTTCGCCCGTAATCAACACGCTACGGTGCTGATTCGTGGACTGCGTGCGGTGGCAGATTTTGAATATGAAATGCAGCTGGCGCATATGAATCGCCACTTAATGCCAGAACTGGAAAGTGTGTTTCTGATGCCGTCGAAAGAGTGGTCGTTTATCTCTTCATCGTTGGTGAAAGAGGTGGCGCGCCATCAGGGCGATGTCACCCATTTCCTGCCGGAGAATGTCCATCAGGCGCTGATGGCGAAGTTAGCGTAGCGTTTATGCCGGATGGTATGCCATCCGGCAAGCATCAATTATTTCTGGCAGTGCTTGCAATAAAACGTTGCCCGCTGCGCATGTTTAGACGCCACAATCGGCGTACCGCACACCCGACACGGCTCGCCTTTTCGCCCGTAAACCTGCAATTCCTGCGCGAAATAGCCCGGTTTACCGTCGCTTTGCAGAAAATCTTTCAGCGTTGTACCGCCCTGCTCAATCGAACGCAGTAACACCGCTTTAATCACCCGAGCTAACAATTCACATTCTGCCAGCGACAGTGATGACGCCAGCCGATCCGGATGGATCCCCGCCGCAAACAGAGATTCGCTGGCGTAGATATTCCCTACGCCTACCACCAGCTTGTTATCCATCAGCCAGGGCTTAATCGCCGTCTTTTTCTTCGCGCACTTCTGATGCAAGTATTCGCCATTGAAATCATCGCTAAGCGGCTCTGGCCCAAGATGTGCCAGCACATTGTGGCCTTCCAGCTCTTTGGCCCACAGCCAGGCGCCAAAGCGGCGCGGATCGGTGTAGCGCAGCACTTTGCCGTTGCTCATCACCAAATCAACATGGTCATGCTTTTCGGGGGGAAGTTCTTCTGGAAGGATGCGCAGGCTGCCAGACATCCCCAAATGAATGATAATCCAGCCCTCGGGCAGCTCCAGCAGCAGATATTTAGCACGGCGCTGTACACTTAGCACTGGTTGATCGCTTAAACGGTAGATTTCTTCCGAAACCGGCCAGCGCAAGCGTCCGTTGCGCACCACCGCATGAAGAATGGTTGCACCAACGAGATGCGGTTCTATGCCGCGACGGCTGGTTTCAACTTCGGGTAATTCAGGCATAGCATCTCCAGGAATGAACAGATGCAGTCAATATGGGGGCAGGCAGATAACAAAAAACCCCGCCGTAGCGAGGTTTTTCGTTACATCAAAGCGAAAATTATTTGATTTTCGCTTCTTTGTAGATCACGTGCTGGCGAACAACTGGATCGAACTTTTTCAGTTCCAGTTTTTCCGGCTTAGTACGTTTGTTCTTCGTAGTGGTATAGAAGTGACCAGTACCAGCAGAAGAAACCAGCTTGATTTTCTCACGAATACCTTTAGCCATGATTTATTTCCTCTAAGTACTTAGTACTTTTCGCCACGGGCACGCAGTTCAGCCAGAACTGTATCAATGCCTTTTTTATCGATTACACGCATACCTTTAGCAGATACGCGCAGGGTGACAAAACGCTTCTCGCTCTCAACCCAGAAACGGTGAGAGTGCAGGTTCGGCAGGAAACGGCGTTTAGTCGCGTTCAGTGCGTGGGAACGGTTGTTACCGGTCACCGGACGCTTGCCAGTAACTTGGCAGACTCGGGACATGTCTATTCTCCAAAAATCAAATTAGCTCGAGCTTCGTATGGGGTATTGGCGCCTCGTCAGGCTTTACAGCCCGGTCATCGCAGTTCTATGTGAACTCTCGATTGCCAGGCCCAAATGCCAAACCCGAGATTCTCAAAGGTGGCGTAGTATACGCTGACTCGGCGATGTGCTCAAGTCCCGAACAGACAAAGATCCCGAAGGATCGCGCATAGCGGATTAAATCCAGCCGCGTTCGGCAAAAGAAACATATTCTCCACGCCCAATCACGATATGGTCGAGCACGCGTAAATCCATGAACTGACAACTTTTTATTATCCGTTCGGTAATGAGTTTATCCGCTTTACTGGGTTCAGCACAACCAGAAGGGTGATTATGGGCAAGGATCAGCGCCGAGGCGTTTATTTTTATCGCTTCACGAATAATTTCTCGTGGATGGACTTCCACATGATTTAACGTGCCGGAAAAGAGTCGGCTGTGAGTAAGGACCCGGTGTTGGGAATCGAGAAAGATCACCATAAAGATCTCTCGTTCCTCTCCCGTAAGTTGGCTTTGTAAAAACTCCCTCGTCATCTCTGGGCTGAGCAACGGGCTTTCTTCGCGCATCCGCACGTTGTAGTAACGCCGCGCCAGTTCCGCAACTCCCTTTAACTGGGCGAATTTCGCCACACCAATTCCATGAACGCCACTAAATTGTTCATATTCAGAGGATAACAAGCCGTAAAGCGACCCAAAATTCTCCAGCATCTCTTTCGCCAGGGTTAACACATCCTTACCGCGCGTACCCGTTCGCAGAAATAACGCCAGCAGTTCAACATCCGTTAACGCGCCAATGCCCAACTTCAGCATTTTTTCGCGTGGCATCAACAATTCTACATTGCTTTTCACCTTCACCTCCTTTGTGGAGGGCGCATCCTGTCATAGTCGTTTGGTTAAATCGACGGCCAGTTTTCAATCCTGGAAAGCGCCTCGCAAAGTGATTCTCAGGTGAAAGCACGACAACAAAAGTATTGTGATAAAATCGCCAACTTCTGGTGTCCCCCTACAGGAAAAATCATCATGAGCCTGGCCGGTAAAAAAATCGTTCTCGGCGTCAGCGGCGGTATTGCTGCCTATAAAACCCCTGAGCTGGTGCGTCGTTTGCGCGATCGCGGAGCAGACGTCCGCGTAGCCATGACCGAAGCGGCAAAAGCCTTTATCACCCCACTTAGCTTGCAGGCGGTTTCTGGGTATCCCGTTTCCGATAGTCTGCTGGATCCAGCAGCCGAGGCGGCTATGGGTCATATTGAGCTGGGTAAATGGGCTGATTTAGTAATTCTCGCCCCAGCCACCGCTGATTTGATTGCCCGCGTAGCTGCCGGGATGGCGAATGATCTGGTGTCAACGATTTGCCTGGCCACGCCTGCGCCTGTTGCCGTACTGCCAGCCATGAACCAGCAGATGTATCGTGCTGCGGCTACCCAACATAATTTAGAGGTACTTGCCTCACGTGGTTTGTTGATCTGGGGGCCGGATAGCGGCAGTCAGGCCTGTGGTGATATCGGCCCTGGGCGAATGCTCGATCCATTAACCATTGTAGATATGGCGGTAGCGCATTTTTCGCCCGTCAACGATCTGAAACATCTGAACATTATGATTACCGCCGGCCCGACGCGTGAACCGCTCGATCCCGTGCGTTATATCTCTAATCACAGCTCCGGCAAGATGGGCTTTGCTATCGCCGCTGCCGCTGCCCGTCGCGGAGCGAACGTTACACTGGTTTCCGGACCGGTTTCGCTACCGACACCGCCGTTTGTTAAACGTGTTGATGTGATGACCGCACTGGAGATGGAAGCCGCTGTGAAGGCCTCTGTACAGCAGCAAAATATTTTTATCGGTTGCGCCGCCGTGGCTGATTATCGCGCAGCCGCTGTCGCCAGTGAAAAAATCAAAAAGCAGGCGACTCAGGGGGATGAATTAACAATAAAAATGGTCAAAAACCCTGATATCGTCGCTGGAGTTGCCGCACTAAAAGACCAAAGGCCTTATGTTGTTGGATTTGCGGCCGAAACAAATAATGTGGAAGAATACGCCCGGCAAAAACGTATTCGTAAAAACCTTGATCTGATCTGCGCGAACGATGTTTCCCGGCCAACTCAAGGATTTAACAGCGACAGCAATGCATTACACCTTTTCTGGCAAGACGGAGATAAAGTCTTACCGCTTGAGCGCAAAGAGCTCCTTGGCCAATTATTACTCGACGAGATCGTGACCCGTTATGATGAAAAAAATCGACGTTAAGATTCTGGACCCGCGCGTTGGGAAGGAATTTCCGCTCCCGACTTATGCCACTTCTGGTTCTGCCGGACTTGACCTGCGCGCCTGTCTCGACGACGCCGTAGAACTGGCGCCGGGCGACACCACCCTGGTACCTACCGGGTTGGCGATTCATATTGCCGACCCTTCACTGGCGGCGATGATGCTGCCGCGCTCCGGGCTGGGCCATAAGCACGGCATCGTGCTCGGTAACCTGGTGGGATTGATCGATTCTGACTATCAGGGCCAGTTGATGATTTCCGTGTGGAACCGTGGCCAGGACAGCTTCACCATTCAACCAGGCGAACGTATCGCGCAGATGATTTTTGTTCCGGTGGTACAGGCCGAATTTAATCTGGTGGAAGATTTTGACGCCACCGACCGCGGTGAAGGCGGCTTTGGTCACTCTGGTCGTCAGTAACACATACGCATCCGAATAACGTCATAACATTGCCGCAAACATTTCGTTTGCGGTCATAGCGTGGGTGCCGCCTGGCAAGTGCTTATTTTCAGGGGTATTTTGTAACATGGCAGAAAAACAAACTGCGAAAAGGAACCGTCGCGAAGAAATACTTCAGTCTCTGGCGCTGATGCTGGAATCCAGCGATGGAAGCCAACGTATCACGACAGCGAAACTGGCCGCCTCCGTCGGCGTTTCCGAAGCGGCTCTGTATCGCCACTTCCCCAGTAAAACCCGCATGTTCGATAGCCTGATTGAGTTTATCGAAGATAGCCTGATTACTCGCATCAATCTGATTCTGAAAGATGAGAAGGACACCACAACGCGCCTACGTCTGATTGTGTTGTTGCTCCTCGGTTTTGGTGAGCGTAATCCTGGCCTGACCCGCATCCTTACCGGGCATGCGCTGATGTTTGAACAAGACCGCCTGCAAGGGCGCATCAACCAACTGTTCGAGCGTATTGAAGCGCAGTTGCGTCAGGTATTGCGTGAAAAGAGAATGCGTGAGGGTGAAGGTTACACCACCGATGAAACGCTGCTGGCAAGCCAGTTGCTGGCATTTTGTGAAGGTATGCTGTCACGATTTGTCCGCAGCGAGTTTAAATACCGCCCGACGGATGATTTTGACGCCCGCTGGCCACTAATTGCTGCGCAGTTGCAGTAATTCTCCCCTAAACGTTCAGGCAGAAACGTCTGCCTGACGCTTTTCTTACCATGCCACCAGCATTCGCTTTACACTTTCCCTCGCCTGTTTAAAGGCCTCATCCTCAGGGTTGATTTGCAATAACCAGTTTATTCTTCCCTGCAAAGCATACAGATACGCCGTTGCCTGTGCGTGGAGATCGCCAGAAGGATCAAGTTCACCACGATGACTAAGATGCGAAATAACGCCATATTTTTGGCACAAATGCACCTCCTGACGCAGCGCCCGGCGCGCTTCACGGGCAAGCTGTGGTTTGTGATTAACAACAATCCCGGTTACCTGCTGGCGCTTACAGGCACCTATCAGGCAGCTTTTGCGTTGATTGAGGCTCAGGCCCAGTTCCGCTAACAATCCGCACACTTTATTTTTAACCTGGCGGGCATTGAAGTGACCGGAAAAGGTCATGTCATCGCAGTAGCGGGTGTAGGTAATTCCCCGAGTCTGACACCATTCCCCTATGCGCTCATCAAAACAGCGCATCACAAGATTGGAAATGGCAGGCGAAGTTGGCGCCCCCTGCGGTAACGCGTCGTTATAGCAACAAAGCCAGGTCAGTATGGTTACCACATTGTGTGGCAACTGAGCCTGGCTAAACACACGCCAGACCTGTAACCAGCTAATGCTATCGAAAAAGTTTTCGATATCGAGTTTCAGGATCTGCGGCTGTTGGCAGTGTGGCTGCGCGTTGCTGACGATTGGGCAACCTGGCCGGTAGGCGGTAGCAAAAGAGGAAAGTGGAAATTGTGAAAGTACGTTCTTAAGAATGTTGCGCTGTACGGTTTTGAGCAAGTAATCAGGGGCTAGCAGCATCCGCTGACCACCGTGGCGCTTAGAAAGAATAATGTGTCGGTAATGGCGTCCGACATGATTACTGAGCGCATACAGCCGCTGTATTTCTTTATCGGCACTCCAGCCCGGCGAGCCGAACAAATCGAGCGCCAGAAGGGTTATCCGGGTAGCATCCATTCCACTCTCCACATCACGGCGGCCAAAAGAGGCACCAACAGCGGCAATACCATCAAACCATCCCGAAGGCGCGTAACTGTACTGAGCGCGTCAGCGCGACGTACGCGAAGCGTACTTAAGTACAATGAAGCGGCTTTGGGTATATGGACATACTACTGGCGTTAAGTCGGCGACTCGCCGACCCTCCCGGCACAAAAGGCCGGAAACGCTATTGCCACTGCTGGCGAAAGCAGATTAACACGATATCTTAAAACGCATCACGCTGCGCACAGTAAAAAACCTGCGCAGCGCATATTTTTAAACGCCAAACTCTTCGCGATAGGCCTTAACCGCCGCCAGATGTTCCGCCATTTCTGGCTTCTCTTCCAGGTAGGCAATCAGGTCTTTCAGGGTGATGATAGAGATCACCTTGCAGTTGTAATCACGCTCAACTTCCTGAATCGCCGAAATCTCGCCGCGACCCCGTTCCTGACGATCGAGCGAAATCAACACGCCAGCAAGCGTCGCGCCATTGGCCTGAATAATTTCCATCGACTCGCGAATCGCCGTCCCGGCGGTGATCACATCATCCACCAGCATCACACGCCCTTGTAACGCGCTACCAACCAGATTGCCGCCTTCACCGTGATCTTTTGCTTCTTTGCGGTTAAAGCAGTACGGCAGGTCCAGGTCATGATGCTCCGCCAGCGCCACGGCGGTTGTGGTGGCAATCGGAATCCCTTTGTAAGCAGGGCCAAACAGCAGATCGAACTCAATGCCGGAATCCACCAATGCTTCAGCGTAAAAACGGCCTAACAGTGCCAGGTCGCGCCCGGTATTAAACAGCCCGGCGTTGAAGAAATAGGGGCTTTTGCGCCCGGATTTCAGCGTAAACTCGCCAAACTTTAACACCTGCTTGCTAAGCGCAAATTCAATAAACTGGCGCTGATATGGTTTCATGCCTTCGCTCCTCATCTTACTTTTCTACAGACAAAAAAAAGGCGACTCATCAGTCGCCTTAAAAATCAGTTTGCCAGCGCCGCCTTCTGCGTCGCTACAATGGATTCGATTCCCCCTCGGGCAAGCGCCAACAAGGTGAGCAGCTCTTCATGGGTGAACGGCTCGCCTTCTGCCGTCCCCTGTACTTCAATGATGCGCCCGTCTTCGGTCATCACTACGTTCATGTCCGTTTCAGCCGCTGAGTCTTCAACGTATTCCAGATCGCAAATCGCTTCGCCGTTAACAATACCGACAGAAACCGCGGCCACCATACCTTTCATTGGATTGGTTTTCAGCTTGCCATTTTCAACCAGTTTATTCAGGGCATCAGCTAGTGCAACACAAGCACCGGTGATAGAAGCAGTGCGGGTGCCGCCATCGGCCTGAAGTACGTCGCAATCCAGCGTAATAGTAAACTCACCGAGGGCTTTCAAATCTACCGCCGCGCGAAGAGCACGGGCGATAAGACGCTGGATTTCCATTGTGCGTCCACCCTGCTTACCTTTCGCTGCTTCACGAGCGTTACGGGTATGGGTAGAACGTGGCAACATACCGTACTCTGCGGTGATCCAGCCCTGCCCCTGGCCTTTCAGGAAGCGCGGCACGCCTTCTTCAATAGAGGCGGTACACAACACTTTGGTATCGCCAAATTCGACCAGCACCGAGCCTTCTGCATGTTTTGTATAGTTACGAGTCAGGGTAACGGGACGCACCTGATTATTGCTACGGCCTGCTGGACGCATATTGAAATCTCCGGCTTGAAACAAATGTGGCTGCGCATTATACGGACTTCCGGCGGTTATTCCTATCCTGACAAGGCATCGATGGCTATAATCCTTCCACCTCTCCTTTTATAAACAGGAACGTCTATGATCCGCAGTATGACCGCCTACGCCCGGCGTGAAATCAAGGGTGAATGGGGGAGCGCAACCTGGGAAATGCGCTCGGTAAACCAGCGTTATCTGGAAACTTACTTTCGTCTGCCGGAGCAGTTCCGTAGCCTTGAACCTGTCGTTCGCGAGCGTATTCGTTCTCGCCTGACGCGCGGTAAAGTGGAATGTACCCTGCGCTATGAGCCAGATGTCAGCGCGCAAGGTGAGCTGATCCTCAACGAAAAACTGGCTAAACAGCTGGTAACTGCCGCGAACTGGGTAAAAATGCAGAGCGACGAAGGGGAAATCAACCCGGTTGATATTCTGCGCTGGCCAGGCGTGATGGCAGCCCAGGAGCAGGATCTCGACGCCATTGCTGCTGAAATTCTTGCGGCGTTGGATGGCACCCTGGACGACTTTATCATCGCGCGTGAAACCGAAGGTCAGGCGCTGAAAGCATTGATCGAGCAGCGTCTGGAAGGCGTCACCGCCGAAGTGGTCAAAGTCCGCGCCCATATGCCGGAAATCCTGCAATGGCAGCGTGAGCGTCTGGTAGCGAAGCTGGAAGATGCCCAGGTGCAACTGGAAAACAACCGTCTGGAGCAGGAGTTGGTTCTGCTGGCACAACGAATTGACGTTGCCGAAGAGCTGGACCGCCTCGAAGCGCATGTTAAAGAAACGTACAACATTCTGAAGAAAAAAGAAGCGGTTGGCCGTCGTCTGGACTTTATGATGCAGGAATTTAACCGCGAGTCGAACACTCTTGCGTCGAAATCTATCAATGCCGAAGTAACAAACTCCGCCATCGAGCTGAAAGTGTTGATCGAGCAAATGCGCGAGCAGATTCAGAACATCGAGTAAGCGACATATCTCCGTAGGCCGTTGTTGATTACAGCGGCGCTACGCATATAGTTTCGTCCTCATATTTATTTACTCCATACTTTTTCTAATGCATTTTACTTATCACAAAATCAGAAAAATGCATTCTTACTACAGAAAATAGCAATTTCACATAACTACAAGTTATCAATCCATTCTCTCCTTAAAAAATCTCAATCGTGACAATGCACACAAATCGCTACCCTGCCAGGCAGATTTTTAGGGAGAGAACCATGCTGTTACACATTTTGTATTTGGTTGGCATTACTGCCGAAGCCATGACAGGGGCGCTGGCGGCCGGACGGCGGCGCATGGATACATTTGGCGTAATTATCATTGCTACCGCCACCGCAATTGGCGGAGGATCAGTACGTGATATTCTGCTGGGCCACTATCCGCTTGGCTGGGTCAAACACCCGGAGTATGTGATTATCGTCGCCACCGCCGCCGTGTTCACCACAATCGTTGCTCCCGTGATGCCTTACCTGCGTAAAGTCTTTCTGGTGCTCGATGCACTCGGACTGGTGGTTTTTTCTATCATTGGCGCACAGGTCGCGCTGGATATGGGACACGGCCCGATCATTGCCGTTGTCGCGGCTGTGACGACTGGCGTGTTTGGCGGCGTTTTGCGCGATATGTTCTGTAAACGCATTCCGCTGGTCTTTCAAAAAGAGTTATATGCCGGTGTCTCATTTGCCTCCGCCGTGCTGTACATCGCGCTGCAACACTATGTTTCTAACCATGATGTGGTGATTATCTCCACCCTGGTATTCGGCTTTTTCGCTCGCTTGCTGGCGCTGCGTCTTAAACTGGGATTACCGGTTTTTTATTACAGCCACGAAGGCCACTAAGGCACAAAACCTGTGATCTGCTGGGCAGCCAGCCAGTTGCCCAGCATCTTGATTTGCGCATTATTCTTCCATTCCATAACCTGACTTGCGCGACGCAGCCCTGTCCCCGGTAGTTGCTGCCAATACTGTTCGCTTCTCTGCAAAAGTTGCGCCCAGGAGCTGAAGTCGTTGGCATTAAGCGCCGTTTGGGTTAACGGTATTCCCATAGCCATCACCCAGCGAGTAAAAGGCTGCTGACGTGCCAGGTTAAACTGATGCCACAACTGCTCACCTTTACTCTTCGCGATCCCCGGCGTGTGCTGCAATTGCTCTGGCGTTAATGAAAGCCAGGAAAAAATATGCTCAAAGCGATGCGTCTGATGTAGCGAGCGCCAGCCAGATTCACCGATACCCTCCAGCCCCAAAACCTGTTTTGATCCCAGCCAAACTAATCGCGATATGAATTGTTCCTGACAAACATCAGAAGCGAAGTAGCATGTCAACGCGTTAAAACGGTTTTCTGGCGGCGTCGGTTTTGTGCGTTCTGCACCGCGCCAGACCACTTCATCAATGCGTGGAATACCCTGACCGGCAAGACTCACAAGGATTTGATCGCCAGGTGCAATGTCCCACTCCTGCCAACGTCTGACGGAACCAATGTTCACCCGCTGAACTTTTTTATCATCCAGCATGACAGGCGCGAGTGATGCCACCACCGAGATTTTTCCGCTCTTACCGACAGCAAACTGTATCGCGTTTACTTCAGTAACCTGGGCCACAGGCTGATATTTCCACGCTATCAGCCAGTCCGCCTGACCCGGTAGCCAATGACGGGATTCGGGTTCCTTAGCCGCTCGCACCACCACGCCATCGGTGACGAAGGGCAATTTCGCTTTCCACCACTCATTACGTGCTCGCTCAACCTCGTCTGCGCTTTTCACCGCAAGGGTATACTTCTGCGTCAAAGTAAAGCCCGCAGTAGCAAGCTGCTGTAATCGCTCGGCCATCAACTGTGGTCCATCCGGCCATGCCCAGATAAACACGCCCAGTGAATGCAGCGTGTCGCTATTGTCCTGGCGCATCAAAATGCCGGCGACCTTTGAACGGGCATTCATTCCTCCCATTTGTTGTTGGATATGCCCATCACGCTGGAGAAATATCTCACCCTGCAGGGTGCTGTTGGCCAAAGATCCGCTAACAGATTGCGGAACAGAAGGAATCAAGCGTATTTTCTGCGTCCAGTCCTCACCTTTAAGCCCATTGCCACGACTGATCGCTTTAATCAGTTTTCCATCACGGTAGACCAGTGTTACCGCAACGCCATCAACTTTTGGCTGCACCCAAAGATCGCTGTGCTCATGCATCCACAGACGTAACGCATTTTTATCCGCTAACTTACGTACCCCCGTATGCGCAACCGGATGGATAACCGTGCCACTCAACGGCGGCGGCATAGCGTCACCCGTTGTCTCTTCGCCAAAACAGCGTTGCCACTGTGCAAGGCGGGCGCTTAACTGATCGTAAACCCCATCCTCCACGTCACTTTTCCCTTTTTTCCAGTAATCATCGTCCCACTGTTTTACTTGCTGTTGTAGGCGGGAGATTTCTTCATGCGCTCTGGCTGGAGACCAGGCCGGGCAGACCGCCTTCGCTGATGATTGCCAGCACAAAATACTCATTAACACTGCAATCCATACTTTCATCGTCACCTCCGCTGTAGTCAGGCGGGCAGATATACAACGAGATGAATGCAAAACCGAGAGGCAAAAATAAAGTGTGAGATGACGCTTCCAGAGAATCGTCTTTGTTGCAGTAAATGACCGGGAATTGCGGAAACAGGTACGCAAAACGCAACAACTTTGCGCAAAAAGTGTGAGCAAGGGCTACGTCACATGGCCGCGCCGTGTATAATAAGCCCGTATGTAGGCTTTATTTCGCTTAATCACATACGAAAGATACTCATGGCTCAAGGCACGCTTTATATTGTTTCTGCCCCCAGTGGCGCGGGTAAATCCAGCCTGATTCAGGCTTTATTAAAAACCCAACCGTTGTACGACACTCAGGTTTCTGTTTCACACACCACGCGCGCACCGCGTCCGGGTGAAGTACATGGCGAACACTACTTCTTTGTTAATCATGATGAATTTAAAGAGATGATTAGCAGAGATGCATTCCTTGAGCACGCGGAAGTGTTCGGTAATTACTATGGCACTTCACGCGAGGCCATTGAGCAAGTATTGGCGAGCGGCGTGGATGTTTTTCTGGATATTGACTGGCAGGGCGCACAGCAAATTCGCCAGAAAATGCCGCATGCGCGGAGTATCTTTATTCTACCGCCGTCAAAAATTGAGTTAGACCGCCGTTTACGGGGTCGAGGTCAGGACAGCGAAGAGGTCATTGCAAAGCGTATGGCGCAAGCAGTTGCAGAAATGAGCCATTACGCCGAATATGATTATTTAATAGTGAATGATGATTTCGACACCGCTCTGGGTGATCTAAAGACTATCATTCGCGCCGAACGCTTGCGCATGAGCCGCCAAAAGCAGCGTCATGACGCTTTAATCAGCAAATTGTTGGCAGACTGAACCTTCTTTCAGTATCATGCCCAGTCATTTCTTCACCTGTGGAGCTTTTTAAGTATGGCACGCGTAACTGTTCAGGACGCTGTAGAGAAAATTGGTAACCGTTTTGACCTGGTACTGGTCGCCGCGCGTCGCGCTCGTCAGATGCAGGTAGGCGGAAAGGATCCGCTGGTACCGGAAGAAAACGATAAAACCACAGTAATCGCGTTGCGCGAAATCGAAGAAGGTCTGATCAACAACCAGATCCTCGACGTGCGCGAACGCCAGGAACAGCAAGAGCAGGAAGCCGCTGAATTACAAGCCGTTACCGCTATTGCTGAAGGTCGTCGTTAATCACAAAGCGGGTCGCCCTTGTATCTGTTTGAAAGCCTGAATCAACTGATTCAAAACTACCTGCCGGAAGACCAAATCAAACGTCTGCGGCAGGCGTATCTCGTTGCACGTGATGCTCACGAGGGGCAAACACGTTCAAGCGGTGAACCCTATATCACGCACCCGGTCGCGGTTGCCTGCATTCTGGCCGAGATGAAACTCGACTATGAAACGCTAATGGCAGCGCTGCTGCATGACGTGATTGAAGATACTCCCGCCACCTACCAGGACATGGAACAGCTTTTTGGTAAAAGCGTCGCCGAACTAGTAGAGGGAGTATCAAAGCTTGATAAGCTCAAGTTCCGCGATAAGAAAGAGGCGCAGGCCGAAAACTTTCGCAAGATGATTATGGCGATGGTGCAGGATATCCGCGTCATTCTCATCAAACTCGCAGACCGTACCCACAACATGCGCACGCTGGGCTCACTTCGCCCGGACAAACGTCGCCGCATCGCCCGTGAAACTCTCGAAATCTACAGCCCGCTGGCGCACCGTTTAGGTATCCACCACATTAAAACCGAACTCGAAGAGCTGGGTTTTGAAGCGCTGTATCCCAACCGTTATCGCGTAATCAAAGAAGTGGTGAAGGCCGCGCGCGGCAACCGTAAAGAGATGATCCAAAAAATCCTCTCGGAAATCGAAGGGCGTTTGCAGGAAGCGGGAATACCGTGCCGCGTCAGTGGTCGCGAAAAGCATCTTTATTCGATCTACTGCAAAATGGTGCTCAAAGAGCAGCGTTTTCACTCGATCATGGACATCTACGCCTTCCGCGTGATCGTCAATGATTCCGACACCTGTTATCGCGTGCTCGGCCAGATGCACAGCCTGTATAAGCCGCGTCCGGGTCGCGTGAAAGACTACATCGCCATTCCCAAAGCGAACGGCTATCAATCTTTGCACACCTCGATGATTGGCCCGCACGGCGTGCCGGTTGAGGTCCAGATCCGCACCGAAGATATGGATCAGATGGCAGAGATGGGTGTTGCCGCACACTGGGCTTATAAAGAGCACGGCGAAACCAGCACTACCGCGCAGATCCGCGCCCAGCGCTGGATGCAAAGCCTGCTGGAGCTGCAACAGAGCGCCGGTAGCTCGTTCGAATTTATCGAGAGCGTTAAATCCGATCTCTTCCCGGATGAGATTTACGTTTTCACACCGGAAGGGCGCATTGTCGAACTGCCTGCCGGTGCAACGCCCGTCGACTTCGCTTATGCGGTGCATACCGATATCGGTCATGCCTGCGTGGGCGCGCGCGTCGACCGTCAGCCTTACCCGCTGTCGCAGCCGCTTACCAGTGGTCAAACCGTTGAAATCATTACCGCACCTGGCGCTCGCCCGAATGCCGCGTGGCTGAACTTTGTCGTCAGCTCGAAAGCGCGCGCCAAAATTCGTCAGTTGCTGAAAAACCTCAAGCGTGATGATTCTGTAAGCCTGGGCCGCCGTCTGCTCAACCATGCGTTGGGTGGTAGCCGTAAGCTCAATGAAATCCCGCAGGAAAATATTCAGCGCGAACTGGACCGCATGAAGCTGGCAACGCTTGACGATCTGCTGGCTGAAATCGGCCTTGGCAACGCGATGAGCGTGGTGGTCGCGAAAAATCTGCAACATGGAGACGCTTCCATTCCTCCGGCGACCCAAAGTCACGGACATCTGCCAATTAAAGGTGCCGATGGCGTTCTGATCACCTTTGCGAAATGCTGCCGTCCTATTCCTGGCGATCCAATTATCGCTCACGTCAGCCCCGGTAAAGGTCTGGTGATCCACCATGAATCCTGTCGTAACATCCGTGGCTACCAGAAAGAGCCAGAGAAATTTATGGCTGTGGAATGGGATAAAGAGACGGCGCAAGAGTTCATCACCGAAATCAAGGTGGAGATGTTCAATCATCAGGGCGCGCTGGCAAACCTGACGGCAGCGATCAATACGACCAACTCCAATATTCAAAGTTTGAATACAGAAGAAAAGGATGGTCGCGTCTACAGCGCCTTTATTCGTCTGACCGCCCGTGACCGTGTGCATCTGGCGAATATCATGCGCAAAATCCGCGTGATGCCAGACGTGATTAAAGTCACCCGAAACCGAAATTAATGTTTTATGAACCCAACACGTTATGCACGTATCTGCGAAATGCTCGCCAGGCGGCAGCCTGATCTGACCGTCTGCATGGAGCAGGTCCACAAACCCCATAACGTTTCTGCGATCATTCGTACCGCAGATGCCGTTGGCGTACACGAAGTCCACGCCGTCTGGCCTGGCAGCCGGATGCGCACTATGGCTTCAGCTGCGGCTGGCAGCAACAGTTGGGTACAGGTGAAAACGCACCGTACCATTGGCGATGCCGTCGCCCATCTGAAAGGCCAGGGCATGCAGATTCTGGCAACCCATCTTTCTGATAGCGCTGTCGATTTCCGCGAAATTGATTACACCCGCCCGACCTGTATTTTGATGGGTCAGGAGAAAACGGGCATCACTCAGGAAGCATTAGCCCTGGCGGATCAGGACATCATCATTCCGATGATCGGCATGGTGCAGTCGCTGAATGTTTCCGTTGCCTCAGCCCTCATTCTTTACGAAGCCCAGCGCCAGCGGCAAAACGCAGGCATGTACCTGCGTGAAAACAGTATGTTGCCGGAAGCAGAGCAACAACGTTTGTTATTTGAAGGCGGCTATCCGGTGCTGGCGAAAGTCGCAAAACGCAAAGGCCTGCCTTACCCCCACGTCAATCAGCAAGGCGAAATTGAAGCCGATGCCGACTGGTGGGCCACTATGCAGGCTGCAGGGTAAGTGCCATGAAAGGTCGCCTGTTAGATGCTGTCCCGCTCAGTTCCCTAACGGGCGTGGGCGCAGCGCAAAGTAACAAACTGGCGAAAATCAATCTGCATACCGTGCAGGATTTACTCTTACACCTTCCCCTGCGCTACGAAGATCGCACCCATCTCTACCCCATCGGTGAGCTACTGCCGGGCGTTTATGCCACGGTGGAAGGCGAAGTGCTGAACTGCAATATCTCCTTCGGCGGTCGGCGAATGATGACCTGCCAGATTAGCGACGGTTCCGGCATTCTCACCATGCGCTTTTTCAATTTCAGCGCGGCGATGAAAAATAGCCTGGCGACGGGCCGCCGCGTGCTGGCCTATGGCGAAGCAAAGCGCGGCAAATATGGCGCGGAGATGATCCACCCGGAATACCGCGTGCAGGGCGATCTCAGTACGCCAGAGTTGCAGGAAACGCTCACGCCGGTTTACCCAACCACCGAAGGCGTAAAGCAGGCGACGCTGCGTAAATTAACCGATCAGGCGCTGGATCTGCTCGACACCTGCGCCATTGAAGAACTCCTGCCGCCGGAGCTGTCACAAGGAATGATGACGTTACCGGAAGCGTTGCGCACTCTGCATCGCCCACCGCCAACGCTGCAACTTAGCGATCTGGAAACCGGGCAGCATCCGGCGCAACGTCGTCTGATTCTGGAAGAACTGCTGGCGCACAACCTTAGCATGCTGGCGTTACGCGCCGGAGCGCAACGTTTCCATGCCCAGCCGCTTAACGCCAATGACGCGCTGAAAAATAAACTCCTCGCCGCCTTACCGTTCAAGCCAACGGGCGCACAGGCACGAGTAGTGGCGGAGATCGAGCGCGATATGGCGCTGGATGTGCCGATGATGCGTCTGGTACAGGGCGATGTAGGTTCCGGTAAAACGCTGGTCGCCGCCCTCGCCGCGCTGCGTGCGATTGCGCACGGCAAACAGGTGGCGCTGATGGCACCAACCGAATTACTTGCCGAGCAGCACGCCAATAACTTCCGCAACTGGTTTGAACCGCTCGGTATCGAAGTGGGCTGGCTCGCCGGTAAGCAGAAAGGTAAAGCGCGACTGGCTCAGCAAGAAGCCATCGCCAGCGGTCAGGTGCAGATGATTGTTGGCACTCATGCCATTTTCCAGGAACAGGTGCAGTTTAACGGCCTGGCGCTGGTGATTATCGACGAACAGCATCGCTTTGGCGTGCATCAGCGTCTGGCATTGTGGGAGAAAGGCCAGCAACAGGGCTTCCATCCACATCAGTTGATCATGACCGCCACGCCGATCCCCCGCACACTGGCAATGACCGCGTATGCCGATCTCGACACCTCGGTCATTGATGAACTGCCGCCAGGACGTACCCCAGTGACGACAGTGGCAATTCCTGATACGCGCCGTAACGATATTATCGACCGCGTGCGCCACGCCTGCATAACGGAAGGCCGTCAGGCGTACTGGGTTTGTACGTTGATTGAAGAATCGGAATTACTGGAAGCGCAGGCGGCGGAAGCCACGTGGGAAGAGTTGAAACTGGCGCTACCAGAGTTGAATGTCGGTCTGGTGCACGGGCGGATGAAACCAGCCGAGAAACAGGCGGTGATGGCATCGTTTAAACAAGGTGAGCTACACCTGCTGGTTGCCACTACTGTTATTGAAGTCGGCGTTGATGTGCCTAACGCCAGTCTGATGATTATCGAAAACCCGGAGCGTCTCGGTCTGGCGCAGTTACACCAGCTTCGCGGGCGTGTAGGTCGTGGCGCGGTGGCTTCTCACTGTGTCCTGCTCTACAAAACACCGCTCTCCAAAACGGCGCAAATCCGCTTGCAAGTACTGCGCGACAGCAACGACGGTTTTGTGATTGCGCAGAAAGATTTGGAGATACGTGGACCGGGTGAACTGTTAGGCACACGTCAGACGGGTAATGCCGAATTTAAAGTGGCGGATTTACTGCGCGATCAGGCGATGATCCCGGAAGTTCAGCGCCTGGCGCGACATATTCACGAACGTTACCCACAGCAGGCAAAAGCCCTGATAGAGCGCTGGATGCCGGAGACTGAACGTTACTCGAATGCGTAAAAGGCGGCGGTGAGAAGACCGCCGTTTCAGGTTGATCTACCTTCCTGCCGGATGCGGCGTGAGCGCCTTATCCGGCCTACAGAAACTTACGAACTCAATAAATTGTGAATCAATATGTAGGCCTGATAAGCGAAGCTCATCAGGCATTTGTCTTTGTTGAAGCGGCGCTTACACCGCCGCTTCATCGGTTACCCCGCAAAAATCGGCAACATCAAATACAGCTTAATCACCAGGGCGTTAACGATATCGATAAAGAACGCACCGACCATCGGCACTACCAGGAACGCCATATGTGAAGGGCCAAAGCGTTCAGTAATCGCCTGCATGTTGGCGATTGCCGTTGGTGTCGCGCCAAGACCAAAGCCACAGTGACCCGCAGCCAGCACCGCCGCATCGTAGTTTTTGCCCATCATGCGCCAGGTGACGAAGATGGCATACAACGCCATGAAAATGGTCTGTACCACCAGAATCGCCAGCATCGGCAGCGCCAGCGAAGCCAGCTCCCACAGCTTCAGGCCCATCAGCGCCATCGCCAGGAACAACGACAGACTTACGTTACCCAGCACCGATACCGCACGTTCAAAGACGCGATAAAAGCCCATCATTGACAGACCGTTGCTCAGAATCACGCCTACAAACAGCACACAAACGAAGGTTGGTAATTCAAAAGCAGTGCCAGCCAAAAGTTGCGCAACAATTTTCCCCACCGTCAGGCAGATAGCAATTAGCGCGATAGTTTCAATCAGCACCAGCGAGGTGATCATGCGCCCTACATCTGGCTTTTCGAACGCCGTCGGGACTTCCTGGTCATCCGGAATACCGTTCGGTGTAGTGGAGTGTTTCACCAGATAACGCGCCACCGGGCCACCAATCAGCCCGCCCAGCACCAGACCGAACGTTGCACAGGCCATTGCGACTTCCGTCGCATTAGTAAAGCCGTAACGTTCAATGAACAATTTACTCCACGCCGCGCCAGTCCCATGACCGCCAGAAAGCGTAATAGACCCTGCTAACAGCCCCATCAGCGGATCAAGACCTAACAGACTGGCCATACCAATACCGATGGCGTTTTGCATCACCAACAGACCAACAACCACAATCAGGAAAATACCCACCACACGGCCACCGGCACGTAAGCTGGCAATGTTGGCGTTCAGGCCGATGGTGGCAAAGAAAGCCAGCATCAACGGATCGCGCAGCGACATATCAAAGTTGACTTCCCAGCCCATGGTTTTTTTCAGCACCAGCAGCGCCAGCGCCACCAGCAAACCACCCGCAACAGGTTCCGGTATGGTGTATTTCTTCAAAAAGGAGACAGAGTGAACTAATTTGCGCCCGAGCAGCAACGTCAGCGTTGCTGCAACAAGCGTTGCTAAAGTGTCGAGATGAAACATAGATAGCTCCTTTGTATCCGCACCACTCTTTCATACTCGTCATACTGCATCGCACATGTACTGTAAGGTGCACTATGACGAGTTTCGAGTCATGCTTTCCCGGTTCGAATTCTTAGCTGAAAATAAAAAAATGGCATGGATTTTAAGCAGAAAACAACCAAAAGTTATATAAAAAAGTGCATTTATCGCATTTAAATATTTAGAAGAATGCATGGCAAACGTTTGCTTTTGCCCTTCGGTCAGCTAAAATGCCCGCTTTGCTACCACGGGATTGTTTTCGATGTCTGTTTCCACCCTCGAGTCAGAAAATGCGCAACCGGTTGCGCAGACTCAAAACAGCGAACTGATTTATCGTCTTGAAGATCGTCCACCGCTTGCTCAAACTCTGTTTGCCGCCTGTCAGCACCTGCTGGCGATGTTTGTCGCGGTTATCACCCCTGCGCTTCTCATCTGCCAGGCGCTAGGTTTACCGGCACAGGACACACAACACATTATTAGTATGTCGCTGTTTGCCTCCGGTGTGGCATCGATTATTCAGATTAAAGCCTGGGGGCCGGTAGGTTCCGGGTTGTTGTCGATTCAGGGGACCAGTTTCAACTTCGTTGCCCCGCTGATTATGGGCGGCACGGCGCTGAAGACCGGTGGTGCTGATGTTCCCACCATGATGGCGGCACTGTTCGGTACGCTGATGTTAGCAAGCTGCACGGAGATGGTGATCTCCCGCGTTTTGCATCTGGCGCGCCGCATTATTACGCCGCTGGTTTCTGGCGTCGTGGTGATGATTATCGGCCTGTCACTAATTCAGGTTGGGTTAACGTCCATTGGTGGCGGCTATGCGGCCATGAGCGACAACACCTTTGGCGCACCGAAAAACCTGCTGCTGGCGGGTGTGGTCTTAGCCTTAATTATCCTGCTTAACCGCCAACGTAACCCTTACTTACGCGTGGCCTCGCTGGTGATTGCGATGGCGGCCGGATATGCGCTGGCGTGGTTTATGGGTATGTTGCCAGAAAGCAACGAACCGATGACGCAAGAACTGATTATGGTACCAACGCCGCTCTATTACGGTCTTGGTATTGAATGGAGCCTACTGCTGCCGCTGATGCTGGTCTTTATGATCACTTCACTGGAAACCATTGGCGATATCACCGCGACCTCTGACGTTTCCGAACAGCCGGTTTCCGGCCCGCTGTACATGAAACGTCTGAAAGGCGGCGTGCTGGCAAACGGCCTGAACTCGTTTGTCTCGGCAGTATTTAACACCTTCCCGAACTCCTGCTTCGGACAGAACAACGGTGTAATTCAGTTAACGGGTGTTGCCAGCCGTTATGTCGGTTTTGTGGTGGCGCTGATGTTGATCGTGCTGGGCCTGTTCCCGGCAGTGAGTGGTTTCGTGCAACACATCCCAGAGCCAGTTCTGGGCGGCGCTACGCTTGTGATGTTTGGCACCATCGCCGCATCCGGTGTACGCATCGTTTCCCGCGAGCCGTTGAACCGTCGGGCAATTCTGATTATTGCACTGTCGCTGGCCGTCGGCCTGGGCGTTTCTCAGCAGCCGCTGATTTTGCAATTTGCCCCTGACTGGCTGAAAAACCTGCTCTCTTCAGGTATTGCCGCTGGCGGTATTACTGCCATTGTGCTGAACCTGATTTTCCCGCCGGAAAAACCGTAATTCACTTAGCGGCGGTAAGTTTCTTTACCGCCGCAGCGCCCCTCTTTCACCATTCCCGCCTTGAGGAATGCGCGTAAATCGTGCATAACTCCCTTATGTGTATTTCGCGGGATGGAAGACTATGAAATTTATTGGGAAGCTGCTTCTCTACATTTTCGTCGCGCTACTCGTAGTGATAACTGGCCTCTATTTTCTTCTGCAAACCCGTTGGGGTGCGGAGCATATCAGCGCATGGATTTCCGAAAATAGCGACTACCATTTGGTCTTCGGGGCAATGGATCACCGCTTTTCCGCGCCGTCTCATATCATACTGGAGAACGTCACGTTTGGTCGTGATGGACAGCCCGCTACCCTGGTGGCAAAAAGTGTTGATATCGCCTTGAGTAGTCGGCAACTGACCGAACCGCGCCATGTCGATTCCATTCTGCTGGAAAACGGGACGCTGAATCTCACCGACCAGACCGCCCCGCTACCGTTCAAAGCCGATCGCCTGCAACTGCGCGATATGGCATTTAATAGCCCAAATAGCGAGTGGAAATTAAGTGCTCAGCGGGTAAATGGCGGCGTCATTCCGTGGTCGCCAGAAGCCGGTAAAGTGTTGGGAACGAAAGCGCAGATTCAGTTCAGTGCTGGCTCCCTGTCGCTCAATGATGTTCCTGCCACCAATGTGTTGGTTGAAGGCAGTATTGATAACGATCGCGTTACGCTGACCAATCTGGGTGCCGATATCGCGCGCGGTACATTAACCGGAAACGCGCAGCGTAACGCCGACGGTAGCTGGCAGGTGGAAAACCTGCGCATGGCGGATATCCGTCTGCAAAGCGAAAAATCGCTGACTGATTTCTTTGCGCCATTGCGCTCTGTGCCTTCGTTACAGATTGGTCGCCTGGAAGTGATAGATGCTCGCCTGCAAGGCCCGGACTGGGCGGTGACCGATCTCGATCTCAGCTTACGCAACATGACCTTCAGTAAAGATGACTGGCAGACACAGGAAGGAAAGCTGTCGATGAATGCCAGCGAGTTTATTTATGGTTCGCTACATTTGTTTGACCCGATTATGAACGCAGAATTTTCCCCGCAGGGCGTGGCGCTGCGCCAGTTTACCAGCCGTTGGGAAGGTGGCATGGTGAGAACGTCAGGAAACTGGCAACGCGACGGGAAAACGCTGATCCTCGATGATGCGGCAATTGTCGGGCTGGAATATACCCTGCCAAAAAACTGGCAACAGTTATGGATGGAAACAACACCCGGCTGGTTAAACAGTCTGCAACTGAAGAGATTTAGCGCCAGCCGCAACCTGATCATTGATATCGACCCTGACTTTCCATGGCAACTCACCGCGCTCGATGGCTATGGCGCGAATCTGACACTGGTTGCCAATCACCAATGGGGCGTCTGGAGTGGCACAGCGAATCTGAATGCCGCCGCCGCGACGTTCAATCGTGTTGATGTTCGCCGTCCGTCGCTGGCACTGGCCGCCAACAGCAGCACGGTGAATATCAGCGAACTTAGCGCGTTTACCGAGAAAGGCATTCTGGAAGCCACTGCCAGTGTTTCACAAACGCCGCAGCGCCAGACTCATATCAGCCTGAATGGACGCGGTGTGCCGGTGAATATTTTGCAACAGTGGGGATGGCCTGAATTACCGTTGACTGGCGACGGCAATATTCAGCTTACCGCCAGCGGCGATATTCAGGCCGATGCACCGCTAAAACCCACGGTTAGCGGGCAACTCCATGCTGTGAACGCTGAAAAGCAGCAGGTAACCCAAACCATGAATGCTGGCGTAGTTTCCAGTGGCGAAGTTACGTCAACGGAGCCAGTGCAGTAAAAATCAATCTCACCGGGTACGACACAGCCGTACCCGGCATTTTTTCAATAAATAACAAACAGTAGAGTATCCAATTACCATGTTCGTTCCCGCTCATTGCACGGCGTAAACCATCCTTAAGAATACGGATATTGCTATTTTTTGTTATCAACTTACGTTTCTTTTTTCTGGGAGCGCGGTTGTGCCAAAGTGTAACTTATGGATTTGCCGAGAGTTTCTGTGAAGAGGATCATGGCAAGGCGAAACGAAGCGGAAAAAAGTGTGATGGGGGATGTGATAAGGCGAGGAAGTAGCTATAATGCGCCCCGCCTCCATGTAGCAATCGAGGCGCGGAAGATCGTCGTCTCCGGTGAGGCGGCTGGACTTCAAATCCAGTTGGGGCCGCCAGCGGTCCCGGGCAGGTTCGACTCCTGTGATCTTCCGCCAAAATGCCTCTTCTGACGTTCACCAATCCCTTGTAATACCGTTTAAAGCAGATAATTTCTTCTGTTCATGATTCAACCTGCTTTACCGAAGTTGTTCTTAATATTTATTACAGCGGAAGCGAGATGTCAGACAAACGCTTAACCCAGTCCCCGACAGGCGAATTTAACGAATCAACAGCAGGCAGGAGAGATCGTCCCCGGCATTGATCATGTCGATCGCTTCATTCATTCGCTGGTTTATCGTTGACGAATGCAAGGTTGACTCGGCAAGGCTCGCCACAATTTTCAGTACCGTTGCCTCATCCAGAGTTGCTTCCAGCGATGTCAGACTCAACAAATGCTTAATATAGAAATAGTCGAGAATTAAACGGTAAACCTGGCGCATGACCGTTGAGAAATCAGCATCCGGAAAATGGCAGTGGTAAATTTTGTAGGTCAGTAAATTGCGCAATACATGCGGGGCGCTAAGGATAGAATCCTGGCAAAGCTGCTGCCACTGTTTATTCAGGACAGCAAACTTATCAGCCAGAGCCTGCTTATCCGGGCTGTTTGCCACGTCTAAATACACCGCCATCTTACGATGCGCGTCAGCAATAATACGATCCCTGCTGCTCTTATTCGCGACAAGCGACCCCAATACCGTCAGCGCACGCACCTTCAATCCCACCGACTCCGTAGGCGTTGATTGACTCATCAGGCTAATACCGGCCGCCAGCTCGCTTAATAGCTCCTGATGGTACTGTTCAGCCTGCGCAAAATGGTTGTGCAGATCGAACTCAATGCGCTGCAGGTAAACCATAAACTGTGCCAGCGCCATCAGGTTTTCTTCAACGTTCAACGATGGCGCCTGCAGGAGGTGCCAGGCAAAGAGATGCACAATCTGGTGGATCTGATTAACCGGCTGCCTGGCGGTGAAGGTGTTTTTCGCCTTCGCCAACAGATCATCCTGTTCGTACACTAACATGCTGTCGGCATCAAACAATACCAGTCGGGCTACTTCTGGACATGAGAGCACCATCGAATGGCGAGTTGTATCCGCGTAGTACTTTTTGCTACGTGGATAAGTAGAACAGGTTTCTGAAAGTGCTTTTTCTCCCAGATCGCGATGGACCAGGCAGAATTTATTTTCATCGAGAAACGGACACTGACCCTGCGCGTCCAGTTTGATTATCGAATAGCGGCTTTTACCATTTCTCACCCGTAATAAATTCTCTTTCGCCAACTGGGCAATTTTCGGGTGTTGTTCGTTGAGGTAAGTATGATGGGTTTTCTTGTCGATGTGTATCTGCCATCCCTGACAGCAGGAAATCAGGCAGTTGGGGCCGACGCAGGCAAACTTCTTCACAAACTCGGGGGTTACTACTTTATGGATTTGCATAACATTCTTCGCGTTTAAAAAGCGAACAGTAGCACGCTGTCAGAACAAAATGATAACGTCATAACCTGACGGTTTAACAAGTATTTCACTCGTTTCATAAATGCTCGCCCCATCAAATGACGGGTTTACCTGAAGGGGTCATTCTCACCATTTTTGCTATCATGCCTGCATACATAAACGACAAAACAGCATGCAGAGGGAAAAATGGGTTCCACCAGAAAGGGGATGATAAACGTTCTGATTGCCGCCGTATTATGGGGAAGTTCAGGCGTTTGCGCGCAATACATCATGGAACAAAGTCAGATGTCATCGCAGTTTCTGACCATGACGCGGCTGATATTTGCCGGATTTATTCTACTGACGCTCTCTTTTGTCCACGGCGATAAAGTCTTCTCAATCATTAAGAATCATAAAGATGCCATCAGCCTGCTTATTTTTTCCATTGTTGGCGCCCTGACCGTCCAGCTAACTTTCTTACTGACGATTGAAAAATCCAATGCAGCTACAGCAACGGTGCTGCAATTTTTATCACCAACGATTATCGTGGCCTGGTTCTCACTGGTACGAAAATCGCGCCCCGGTATTCTGGTATTTACCGCGATTTTGACCTCCCTGATAGGCACATTTTTGCTGGTCACCCACGGTAATCCAACATCGTTGTCGATCTCTCCTGCTGCGCTGTTCTGGGGGGTTGCTTCAGCCTTTGCTGCCGCATTCTATACGACATACCCCTCAACGCTCATTGCCCGTTACGGCACGCTGCCCGTCGTCGGCTGGAGTATGCTCATTGGTGGGATGGTCCTGCTGCCCTTTTATGCCGGGCAAGGAACAAATTTCGTGGTTAATGGCAGCCTGATCCTGGCTTTTTTCTATCTGGTGGTAATTGGAACTTCGCTGACCTTTAGTCTGTATCTGAAAGGTGCACAGTTAATTGGCGGGCCGAAAGCCAGTATTTTGAGTTGTGCAGAACCATTAAGTAGCGCACTGCTCTCTTTGCTGTTGCTGGGGATCACCTTCACATTACCAGATTGGCTGGGAACGCTGCTGATTCTGTCATCGGTGATTTTGATTTCAATGGATTCCCGCCGCCGCGCCAGAAAAATGTAATCGTCCGGCGCGGTACGGTTGATCATTACCAGCCAGGCACCGCGCCACCGTTAAAGAGGGTTTCTGCCGCTTTAGCAACTTCTGGTGACTGATAAGATTGCAGAAACGCCTTCACGTTTTCTGCATCCTTATTATCTTCCCGCGCCACCAGAATGTTCACATACGGTGAATTTTTATCTTCAATAAATACGCTGTCGTGCACCGGAGAAAGTCCTGTTTGCTGGATGTAAGTGGTGCTGATAATCGCTACATCCACTTTCGGGTCGTCCAGTACACGTGGCAACTGTGCCCCTTCCAGCTCCATTATCTGCAAATGGCGTGGATTCTCAGTAATATCCAACGCCGTTGGCAGTAAACCTTTCCCCTCTTTTAAGGTAATAAGTTTCTCTTTTTGCAACAGTAACAGCGCACGCCCCAGATTGGTCGGATCATTCGGAATCGCTACAGTCGCTCCTTCTTTTAGCTGATCGACTGTTTTAATTTTTTTCGAATAGCCAGCCATGGGGAAGACAAAGGTATTTCCTACCGCCACCAGTTTGTAACCGTGCGCCTGATTATCCTGTTCAAGGAAAGGACGATGCTGGAAGACATTGGCATCCAGTTCACCCTGATTAGTTGCATCGTTCGGCAACAACGAACCACTAAATCCAACCAATTCAACTTCAAGACCATACTTCTCTTTGGCCACTTTTTTAGCGACTTCTGCCACATCCTGTTCGGCACCGTTAATGACGCCAACTTTAATGTGTTTTGCATCGCTGTTTTGCTGGTCGCAGCCTGCCAGCAGGATCCCCGCCAGAAATAATGCTGCCCCTGTCCGTAGATGATGTGTTGTCAGTTTCATTTTTTTATCCTTTTATTAATGATTACCTGACTATAGCGGTAAGGTCGCTGCGGTTTAAAAAACGAAACGCTATCGATAAGAATAAAAAGGAATAAAAGTGGAATATAAGGTCTGGCACTTCTTACTGACCACGCAAGCGCGTTTCGTACAGCATGATGAGAGCGATGAAAGCAAACTACACTTATGCTTCATTCGATACACATTTGTAAAAGGTTGAATCCATGAAACCAACGACACTACTGCTTATTTTCACTTTTTTCGCTATGCCAGGCATCGTATACGCCGAGTCGCCTTTTAGCTCACTGCAGTCCGCAAAAGAGAAAAATACGGTATTAGAGGATTTGCGGAAAATTTGCACCCCGAAGGCATCGTTGTCAGATGAAGCGTGGGAAAAGTTAATGTTGTCAGATGAAAACAATAAACAACATATACGCGAGGCCATCGTGGCGATGGAACGTAATAATCAGAGCAATTATTGGGAAGCGTTGGGTAAGGTAGAATGCCCGGATATGTAAGAACGGCAACAACCACTGACCAACGCTTCTTTACCTGATATCAGGATTTCTTCATTTTCACCTTGGCAGTAACCAACAATGCAGTCAGCAACATCAATGTGCCGGACAACATCAGCGGCGAAGTCAGACCAATGTTATCCAACGCATAACCGCCGATTGCCGCACCGCAGGTATTGGCAAGCTGAATAACGGCCACCTGAATAGACCCAGCCTTTTCTGCCTGATCGGCCAATGAGCGAGTGATCCACGTTGACCAGCCAACAGGAATTAAAGCAAAGGTCAGCCCCCAGATAATCGCCACACCGGTAGCAACAATTTTATCGCTTCCCCACAGCGTCAGTACCAGCGCGCTCAGGGCGAGCACAAACGGTGCGCCCGCTAAGGCCAGTTTCACCGAACGTTTGAGAATGAACGACGAAAGCGATGTACCAACAAAACTGGCGATACCAAAACTCAACAGCACCAGCGTTAAGCCATCAACGCCGAATCCCGCCAGATTCATATACACTGGGCGAATATAAGTGAAAAAAGCAAACTGTCCGGCGAAGGACATAAAGATGGCGATCATCCCGGCCATCACCCCCGGACGCTGCAACAGGCGAAAGGCATTTTGTTTCTGATGTGACGGTTCGCCAGGCAGCGAAGGCAATGATTTGATAATCCAGATAATACACAGCACGCCCATCACCGCCGCCGCATTAAAGACATTGCGCCAACCGATAAGCTCGCCTAAAAAACTGCCCAATGGCGCGGCAATTACCAGCGCAATGGACACCGCGCCGAAGATCACCGACAGCGCCTTCGGCACTGTACGAGGCGGTACCAGGCGCATGGTCAGCGACGCCGACATCGCCCAGAATCCACCCAGCGCCAGCCCCAGACAGGCGCGACCGATTAACAGCAGACTGAATGAGTTGGCAAAGGAAACCAGCAAGCAGGAAAGCGTCAGCAAAACGGCGAACAGAATGACAACGTAGCGGCGGTCAGTGGCCTGAATGGTCTGGGTAATAAACAAACTGGCAAACATCGCCACAAAAGCGGTTACGGTCACCGATTGCCCGGCAACCCCTTCCGAAATGCCTAAATCGTGCGCCATCGGCGTCAACAAACTGACGGGCAAAAACTCAACGATAATCAGACAGGCGACGCAAAACGCCACCGAGAAAACGGCTGACCAGTTCGGTCGGGTAATGGCGTCCGCGCCGCGGTTTTCTTCGATATATTCACTCATGGTGTTACCCGTGGCATGTTTCAGGGGAAAAGCCGACCAGTCTAACATTGAAATGTGTGATGCATTTAACGTTTTTGCAACTTTTACAGTGTTGTGGGAAAAATTCGAGGCTGCTCGAGGAAATAAAAATCATATGGCAAGGTGATATGCATTGACGCGATTTCGTTGGAAACAAGGGATAAAGTATCGCACTTAGTGATATGCTTTAATAACAGGACATCAACGATATGCGTGTGTTTAAAACCAAATGGTTTGCAAGGGAAGCCAAGTCTCATGCAATAACAGATGAAGAGTTATGCCGGGCCATTTTAGAAACAGATCAGGGTAAAGCTGATGCGCTTGGTGGTGGCGTTTTTAAAAAGCGCCTTCACCAAAATCGTGAGCGTGCGATTATTCTGGCGAAAGGGGGTAGCAATTGGTTTTACACGTTTTTATATGCAAAACAGGATATGTCGAACATCAGTAGTCAGGAACTGTCTGGATTTCGTGAACTCGCAAAGCATTATGCCTTCCTGACGAAAGCCCAACTGACAGCAATGATTAACAGTAAAGAACTGACAGAGATCTGCTATGACTGCAAAAACTAAATTCAAAAGCCCTGCATTTGAGGCCATTCACAGCGCGGCTGCTGGATTGTCCAGCGTTGATGCCATTTCTGCCGAAACAATGCGTACTTTTGACAAAGCCTGCCTGACCAGCGTACCAGACTTACAACCTGTTGAGATAAAAGCACTACGGGAAAAATTAAAAGTGAGTCAACCCGTCTTCGCTCACTATCTCAATACCAGCGTTTCAACTGTACAAAAATGGGAAAGTGGCGCTAAACGCCCCAGCGGCATGTCATTAAAACTACTTAGTATTGTGCAAAAACACGGGCTAGAGGTGCTGCTGTAAATAGAACGTAGAGAATGCGTCCGTCTACTGTCAGATCCGATAGCGGATACGGCGTGAACGCCTTATCCGTACTCGGTCTGTAGGCCTGATAAGACGCGCCAGCGTCGCATCAGGCAAAGCGGTTTTAATGCAGCCAGTAAACGCCCTCAGCAGGCTGAAAAAATGCGTTGTAGCGCATCTGGAATGCATTAATCTCCTGCATTTCAGGCTCTATTTCGCGCAGAAAACCCAGCGCCAGCCTGACCTGAGCATCGGTAATCGGCGCGGCAAGGCGGGCTTTTTGTAAAATCCGATGCCATTGCAGCAGGTTCTGCTTGCTACCATCGACAATGACAACCTGCCAGATAAGCAACACCTGCGCGGCATTTTGCAGGTGCGACTCATCCGGGCGATGCAGATAACGTAAAAATTCGTCACCGGCTGACTTTCCCATTTGATCGACCATTGACTCAACGGGTACAACATCAATATTCAGCCGATCGCTGAGGCGGCGAATCGCTTTTCTGGCCCCGGATGTCAGCACCCGAAAACCAACCACAAACACCACCACCAGCGTAGCGAGCATTATCCAGATCATGAGTTCTCCTGCGTAACCGGCACTCATGATATCTGGAAACACTTATCAGATACTAATCCACCAGGATGATTTTCAGCGCAAACAATGTCGCTACAACTACCACACACAGATTCAGATCGCGCCAGCGCCCGGTGCACACTTTCATGATGCAGTAAGACATAAAGCCGAGCGCAATCCCTTCAGTGATCGAGAACGTAAAGGGCATCATCACCGTGGTGATAAATGCGGGTACCGATTCGGTAAAATCATCCCAGTTAACGCGTGCAAGGCTCGATGTCATCAACACGCCAACAAAGATTAACGCCCCGGCGGTTGCGTAAGGTGGAACCATCGCCACCAGCGGCGAGAAGAACATAACTAACAGGAACATAACGCCAACAACAACCGCAGTCAGCCCCGTGCGACCGCCGACCGCCACGCCAGAAGTACTTTCAATATAGGCAGTAACAGAGGAAGTTCCGATAAACGCGCCAGCCACCGAACTCACGCTATCAACATATAGCGCCTTATTCATGTTAGGGAATTTACCGTTACTATCTATTAAGCCAGCTTTATCAGTTACACCAATTAATGTTCCTGATGAATCAAATAGGTTGATCAGCATAAAGGAGAAAATGATACCGGCAAGCTCAAGCGATAATGCCCCGCTCAAATCAACCTCGCCAATAACACCGCTAATATCAGGTGGAATAGAATAGATTCCGCTGAAATGAACATCTCCGAAAAATAATCCACAGCAGGAAGTGACGACGATAGAAACCAACACCGCCGCATGAAAATTACGCGATGACAACACGGTTATAATAAAAAAACCTAAAATACCTAACAACACGCCGTGGGAACTTAAATCACCAATCATCACCAGCGTGTCTTTATTGGCGACAATAACACCGGTATTTTTTAATCCCATTAAGGCAATAAATAGCCCGATACCACTGGTGATACCAATACGTAAACTTAACGGAATGTTGGAGATCATCCAGTAACGGATACGAAAAAGAGTCAGCAAAAATAGCCCAATTGCGCCCCAGAAAATAGCGCCCATTCCCGTCTGCCAGGTGATACCCATCGCCCCCACCACCACGAAGGCGAAAAACGCATTCAGCCCCATCGCAGGCGCCAGCGCGACGGGAAGATTAGCAAAAACTCCCATCGCAATACTGCCAATGCCCGCAATCAAACAGGTAGTAACAAACACCACCTTTGGGTCCATTTGCGCTGCACCAAGAATTTGTGGGTTAACAAAAACGATGTACACCATAGTTAAAAAAGTAGTCATACCCGCAATCAATTCTGTGCGAACGGTTGTCCCGTGTTGCGGTAGTTTAAATAATCGCGAAAGCGTCCCTGATTCATTACTCACGTAATCGGTATTGTCATTATTCATTTTTTTGTCCATTGGAGGAGATTTAATCCCTTGCTTTTGTAAAACAAATGACAACAACGGTTCAGTGATAATTATCACATTTCAATTGCACATTAATGGATATTCTTTAATAATCTCGCGACGTTTCTTTATGATAAATAATAATCAAATTGATAAAATCAAAATGAGAAAAAATATGAACAATTCTATTAGCCATAAATTTCATCACATTAGTCGGGTAGAATACCAGGAATTGTTAGCCGTTTCCCGTGGCGAAGCCGCTGCCGATTATATTATTGATAATGTCTCTATTCTGGATCTAATCAATGGCGGAGAAATTCCCGGCCCAATCGTGATTAAAGGACGTTACATTGCCGGTGTCGGCGCAGAATACGCTGATGCTCCGGCTTCGCGCCGAATTGACGCCCACGGCGCAACGGCAGTACCGGGGTTTATTGATGCTCACCTGCATATTGAATCCAGCATGATGACCCCAGTCACCTTTGAAACCGCCACTCTGCCACGCGGCCTGACGACTGTTATTTGCGACCCTCATGAAATCGTCAACGTGATGGGCGAAGCCGGGTTTGCCTGGTTTGCTCGCTGTGCCGAACAGGCAAAGCAAAACCAGTATTTGCAGGTCAGCTCTTGCGTACCCGCCCTGGAAGGCTGCGATGTTAACGGTGCCAGTTTTACCCTCGAACAGATGCTCGCCTGGCGCGACCATCCTCAGGTTACTGGTCTGGCCGAAATGATGGACTACCCTGGCGTAATTAGCGGACAAAATGCGCTGCTCGATAAACTGGACGCCTTTCGCCATCTGACACTGGATGGTCACTGCCCCGGTCTAAGCGGTAAAGAACTTAACGCCTATATTGCCGCGGGTATTGAAAACTGCCACGAAAGTTATCAGCTGGAAGAAGGACGCCGAAAATTACAACTCGGCATGTCGTTGATGATCCGCGAAGGGTCCGCTGCCCGCAATCTCAACGCGCTGGCTCCGTTGATCAACGAATTTAACAGCCCACAATGCATGCTTTGTACTGATGACCGTAACCCGTGGGAAATCGCTCACGAAGGGCATATCGACGCCTTAATTCGCCGCCTGATTGAACAACACAATGTTCCGTTGCATGTGGCATATCGCGTAGCCAGCTGGTCGACGGCGCGCCATTTTGGTCTGAATCATCTCGGTTTACTGGCTCCCGGCAAGCAGGCCGACATTGTCCTATTAAGTGACGCGCGTAAAGTCACAGTGCAACAGGTACTGGTGAAAGGCGAACCGATTGACGCACAAACCTTGCAGGCAGAAGAGTCGGCGAGACTGGCACAATCCGCCCCGCCATATGGCAATACCATTGATCGCCAGCCAGTTTCCGCCAGCGACTTTGCCCTGCAATTTACCCCCGGAAAACGCTATCGCGTCATTGATGTCATCCATAACGAACTGATCACGCACTCCCGCTCCAGCGTCTACAGCGAAAATGGTTTTGATCTCGATGATGTGTGCTTTATTGCCGTACTTGAGCGTTACGGGCAACGTCTGGCTCCGGCCTGTGGTTTGCTCGGCGGCTTTGGCCTGAATGAAGGCGCGCTGGCAGCGACAGTCAGCCATGACAGCCATAATATTGTGGTGATCGGTCGTAGCGCAGAAGAGATGGCGCTGGCGGTCAATCAGGTGATTCAGGATGGCGGCGGGCTGTGCGTGGTCCGTAACGGCCAGGTACAGAGTCATCTGCCGTTGCCCATTGCCGGGCTGATGAGCACCGACACGGCGCAGTCACTGGCGGAGCAAATTGACGCGTTAAAAGTCGCTGCCCGTGAATGTGGTCCGTTACCCGATGAACCATTTATTCAGATGGCGTTTCTTTCCCTGCCGGTGATCCCCGCACTGAAACTGACCAGTCAGGGGCTGTTTGATGGCGAGAAGTTTGCCTTCACCGCGCTGGAAATCTCTGAATAATAAAAAAAAGCCCGGCGTCATGCCGGGCAAAAGTCACCAGTTACGTTTATGCCACTGTCAACTGCTGAATTTTTTCTCGCGGCGGATTTTTCGTTCTTCCATCACCGCGACTATCGCCATCAGGCAGATACAGCCAATAGCGGCGATATCCAGTGCGGCGAAGGTGCCAGCCCAGCCGGTGAGGCCGAACACTGGCGTACCATCGGCAATCATTCCCAGACCTAATTTGGCAAAGCTGTCACCAATCAGGTAGGCGAAAGTGCCTTTAATCCCATCGGCAGCGCCGATCGCTTTTTTCGGTACGAAGCCAACAGCCGCCACGCCAATCAACAGTTGCGGACCAAATACCAGGAAACCTAATGCAAAGAGAGAAGCCAGATAGATATATTGGTTGCTGGCGTGTTGATACACACCAAGCGTGGCGATAATCAGCGCCAGTGCAACACACGCCACCAGGCCACGGCGCCCGTTCGCCAGGTCAGAGAGCCAGCCCCACAGCAGCGTGCCAACCAGAGCACCGGCTTCAAACAGCGTAAAGCCCTGAATCGCCACCGATTTAGAAAGTTTCAGTTCCTGAAAAGCGTACACGGTTGACCACTGGTCGATACCAATGCGTACCACGTACAGGAAGATATTGGCGAAGCACAGCAGCCAGATCACTTTGTTTTTCAAAACATATTCGACAAAGATCTGCCACTTGGTCATATCGGTGGATTCCGTCTCTTTGTCCTCTTCGCTAATCTCTTCACCGAATAGTTCTTCAGCTTTGCCAAGACCATACGCTTCAGGGGAGTCGCTGCCATAACGCAGACCGATAAAACCGACAATCAACGCGATAATCGACGGGAAGATAAACATGCCGATCACGTGACCGTCGAACAGGTAATTTGCGCCGAATAGCGCCACACCCGCCGCCCCCGCGCCGCCGAGGTTGTGGGAAATGTTCCAGAAACCGAGGAAGGTCCCGCGCTTACGACGCGGCGTCCATTTGGTAATCGTGGAGTAACTGCATGAACCGCCGGTGCTCTGGAAAAAACCGCTTAAGGCGTAGAAGGCAATCATCAGGAACAGGCTAACCGAGCCGCTGCCCATGCTGGCGCTGAAGCCCAGCATACAAATAGCAGACAGGATCAGCATGAACGGCAGGAATTGTTTGGTATTTTTGCCGTCGGCGTAGTAGGAAACCAGCGTTTTACCCACGCCGTAAGTGATGGAGAAGCCCAGGCCAATCATCCCCAGCTGCGTCATGCTCAACCCGTAGGTCGAGATCATGTCGTTCTGTGCGATGTTGAAGTTCTTGCGAATCAGGTACATCGTCAGGTAGCCAATAAAGACCACCAGATAGGATTGCATGAACGGTTTGAACCACATTTTGCGCCGCACTTCGAGCGGAAGATCCAGGGTCGGCTTGCGAACCTGGTTTAAGAAAGCCAGCATGGGTTACTCCTGATTTCCCTTCATACTTCAGGCCGCAGGTGCCTTAGCTGCTCGCGTTCCTGCAACTTGAATTATTTTGGGAAAGAATTAACGAATGATGGCATTGTAAAAACCTTCAGCAAATCAGGCTTGAGATAGCGTCCAGGCAAAACCAGGAAAATTTCTTAGTTTTGCCGGATATGAGGTAGAAAAGTGAGATGCATCACGCTTCGCGTGGAGCCTGGGCGTTCAAAAAGGGCAGTAACAACAGTGCCGAGACCCCGGCGGCAATGGCGATAACCACGAAAAAACCACTCCAGTGCCAGGTATCCAGCACTTTCGCCAGCGGCCAACCGGCAAGCGACGCCCCCAGATAAGCAAACAAGCCGACAAACCCCGTCGCCGCACCTGCCGCCTCTTTGTGGGAACACTCTGCCGCTGCCATACCGATTAACATCTGCGGGCCAAAGACAAAAAAACCAATGGTGAAGAAGCAGGTTGCCTGCATCACGTAGCTGGCAAATGGCATCAACCACAGCGAGCCGACGGAAAGCAAAATCCCCGCAGCAAAAATCAAATTCATCGGCCCACGGTTGCCGTTAAACAGTTTGTCCGAGCCCCAACCTGCAACCAGCGCACCGATAAACCCGCCCAGTTCAAACATCGTTACTGCCGTATTCGCCGTGACCAGATCGACGCCCAGCGTCTCGGACATATACAGGTTGCCCCAGTCGTTGATCGCCGCACGAACCACATAGACCAGCACATAACAGAACGAAAGCAGCCAGATATACGGATTCAGCAACACATATTTGGTGAGGATCTCTTTACGCGTCAGCCCCGCCCCTTCTTGTTGTTGGGCGATTTCCAGCGCATCGTGCCGCCATTCTCCGACCGCCGGTAAACCTAACGCCTGCGGGCGATCGCGCAGCCGCCAACAAAGAAAAATCCCCACGACTATCGCCATACAACCGGCAATCATCATCCCGGCACGCCAGCCGTAATGCAGCGCGCTCGCTGCCATCACAATGGGAATGAGCGCACCGCCGACGTTATGCGCCGTATTCCATAGCGCCCACCAACCGCCGCGCTCGGTACGAGAATACCAGGCAGTCAACAGACGCGCACAAACCGGCGAACCCCAGCCCTGGAAAAAGGCGTTCAGCACCCACAGCACGGCAAACGCCCACAACGAGGTGGAGAAGCCAAACAGAATGTTGATGATGCCAGTGGCGATAAGCCCAATCCCCATAAAATAACGGGCATTAGAGCGGTCACTGACAATGCCGGAGACAAATTTCGATACGCCGTAGGTAATGTAAAACAGCGTTGCTAACAGGCCGATGTCGCTACGACTGAGCACGCCGTTGGCAAGGATTTCTGGTACGGCGGCGTTAAAACTTTTACGCGTGAAGTAAAACAGCGCATAGCCCAGCCAGATGGTCAGCAAAATATGCCGACGCCAGTAGCGGTAGCGAGCATCAATTTCACTTTTATCGCTGATCAGCGGTGCGTCGGCAGGCGCTTTCAGAAACGGCAACATCATCAAGCCTTAAACATAACGTTGAGGTAGAGAGACACTGACACGCGTGCCGTGCAGGCAGGAGATGGTCAAGGTGCCGCCCAGCGCGGTGACGCGCTCGCGCATTCCGGTGAGGCCAAAACCTTGCTGCCCGGAGCCTGGCGGCAGACCACTACCATCGTCTTCAATCACCAGCATTAAACGCTCATCCTGCTGCCAGCCTTGCAGGATAACCGCACTGGCATCTGCATGTTTCACAATGTTGTTCAGCCCCTCCTGACAGATACGAAATAGGGTTACGCGCTGGTTTTCACTTAGCGCTGATTCATCTATCCGCCATTCGAGATGACTGACAATGCCGCGCCCTTCCAGCTCCATTTCCCGCATCAATGAACGGATGGCCTGCTCCAGGGTCAGATCATCCAACTGGCGCGGACGTAACCGCCCTAACAAGCGGCGCACCGCGTCGTAAACGCCCAGCGACAACTGTTCAATTAACTGCCCGCTCTGTTTCACACTGGCGTTATCCGCCGCCAGCCGCTGGACAATGCCAGCCTGAGTACGAATGGCGGTGATGGTCTGGCCGATATCATCGTGCAGTTCACGCGCTACGTCGCGACGCACACTCTCTTCGGTTTCAAGCAACCGCTCGGCAAGATGTTGATTACGCGCCAGTTCCTTTTGCAGCGACTGGTTAAGTTCACGCAACCGCTGGATGCCTGCGCCCAGTAACAGGCCAGTGAGGCTTTGCACCAGCAGTGAAAGCAATAAATCGACCGGATGATCGCGCCAGGTTTGACTGGCGATCAGCGCGATGGCGTTCATCAGCGTCGCAATCAGCGCCCCTTGCCAGCCATAGTGCCAGGCCAGGGCGATAATCGGCAGCGCCAGACAAAACGGGGTAAAGCGCGAAAGTTCGTTCGGCAGCCCCAGTTGCAACCACAGGCTGATAACAAACAACAGCAAATACCAGACCAGATGCCGCCCACGCCAGTTGATCGGCTGGGAAACCAGCGATGGCCCCAGCGGCAGCCAGGTGTTATTCGCCAGATAGTGCCAGAACACCAGGCAAATGGGGGCCAGCGTCAGGCCGCCGGTTAAGGTCATCAGTAGGGCGTTCCAGGGCTCGTTTCCGTACCCATGCCAAAGCCAGGGGGATGACTGTAATAACGCCGCCGCCGTCAGTGCCGCGCCCTGTAACAGCAACGTGCGCCAGTCGCGCTGGTGGCGATAACGAGAAATCAACGCCACAGGAAGTAACGTCAGCAAACTACCGATCATCAATAACGGTTCATGCGTTAACCCAACCGCCTGCGTCAGCCAGTAAATCAGCAGCCATTCTGCGCCCATCAGCACCAGCCAGTATCTGCGCGGGCATTGCAACATCAGCCCCAGTCGCAGACCGAACGGAAACAGCAATACCGCCAGATCCGGTCGTTCAACCAGGTGCAGGCTGATACTCCACAGGCAAAACCATGCGGCAGAGAAGATAAAAAAGCAGGAAACTACAGTATTTAAGCGGGAGAAAAATGTCTTCATCACCAGCCATCAAACATGCGGCGCGCCAGTTCAACGTCGTTGCTGACGCCCAGTTTTTCCATCAGATTGGCACGATGTACATGCACAGTTTTTGGCGACAACCCCAGTTCGGCAGCAATCTCTTTCACCGCCATCCCTTGCGCCAGTTTTTCTGCCACCTGGCGTTCGCGTTTGGTTAGCGGGTCCTGACGGCCCGATGCCAGTTTAATAGCGATATCCGGCGTCAGATAACAGCCGCCAGTTGCAACCGTATGCACGGCAGCGATCAGCTCGTCCGGGCTACAGCGTTTAGAGAGAAAGCCGCGCGCCCCCGCGTTAAGCGCCTGTTCAACCAGCGCCGGACTATCGTGAACGGAGAGCATAATTGTCGCCATACCTTTCGGTAGCTGGCTTAACAGCTCCAGCCCGGAAATATCCGGCATTGAGATATCGCAAATACACACCTGAACACCGCGCCCAGGTAAGCCAGTCAGCGCCTCACGCCCGGAACCAAACTCGGCAACTACCTGCAAATCAGGTTCCAGCCCCAGCAGCTGCGCAAAGCCGGAGCGGACGATAAGGTGATCGTCTATAAGGGCAACGGTTATCATGGTCTTGTCCTGGCGGGTAAAAAAAACGCGCTTACCTTAACGATAAGCGCGCCACTGTTCAAGCCTTGAGCGGTTACTGAAAAAATACGGCTATCTTGTTAAACATTGTCGGGTCGGACTGATTACGCTGCACTTTCACCACATCCTCCAGTTTGTCGATTTGGCTTATCATTTGTTCCAGTCGCTGATCGTCATTGACCAGTAACCAGATGTGGCTTTTATCACTGTTCTGAATCGGCAGACAAAGAATGCCTTCGACGTTAAAAGCACGACGGGCAAAAAGCCCACACACGTGGGTCATTACACCGGGATGGTTGCGAACGGTGAGTTCCAGAATCACGTTGTCATGAGTTGTGTTTTGCATGGCTTATTCCCCCACCATTTCAGTATTTGCCGCGCCTGGCGGCACCATTGGGTACACTTTTTCTTCGGCATCAATGCGCACATGGATCAGCGCCGGACCAGGGCGATTGATAATTTCCTGTAATGCCGCCTGCGGATCGGTTTCATTATTCAAATCGCAGGTTTCGAGGCCGAACCCGGCCGCAATTTGCATAAAGTTGATTTTTCCCGGATAGGTGGCCGCAAAAACTCCCTGCTTGTAGAACAGACTCTGTTGCTGATGCACCAGTCCCAGTGCTTCGTTATTCATCAGGATGATTTTGACATCCAGCTGGTTTTCACTGGCGGTCGCCATCTCCTGAATATTCATCATCAGGCTGCCGTCGCCGGAGAAACACAACACTTTGCGATCCGGGTTAGCCAGCGCCGCACCTATCGCTGCGGGTAAACCGAAGCCCATCGTTCCCAGCCCACCAGAAGTCAGCCACTGACGTGGTCGATTGAGCGGATAGGCCTGCGCTGTCCACATCTGATGCTGACCCACGTCGGTGGTGATAATCGCATTGTCATCGACACAGGCGGCAACGGCATTAATCAGCCCGTAATGTGTTAATGGATCGCACGCTTTCGGAATAGGACACGGGAATTCATGTTGTAAATCAGCCACCAGTTGGTGCCACTCTGTACGCGGCCGGGCTTCCACCTGCGGGATCAGCTGCGCCAGCACATCATCAACATCCGCCTGAATCGCCACGTGCGGTTGCTTAACTTTACCCAGCTCCGCGCGGTCGATATCCACATGAATAATTTTGGCATTCGGGCAGAACTCTTCAGTTTTGCCAATTGCCCGGTCATCAAAACGCGCACCGAGAACAATCAGCAGGTCCGCCTCCTGCAAGATATAGTTGGTGCTGCGCACGCCGTGCATCCCCAGCATGCCCAGCGACAGCGGATGTGCTTTTGGCAACATGCCCAGCGCCATTAAGGTCATGGTGGTGGGCAGCTGCGCTTTCTCAGCCAGTTCACGCACCCGCGCGGGTGCGTTAATGACACCGCCCCCCAGATAAAGCACCGGGCGTTTGGCGGCGTTAATCATTGCCGCAGCGTCACGAATACTTTCTTCGCTAAAGGCGGGCGCGGCGGTTTTTTCTGCCGCCGCGGGCTGTTCTTCAATTTCAAAAACCGCCGTTTGCACATCCTTAGGAATGTCTATCCACACCGGGCCAGGGCGGCCTGATTGCGCAATGCGGAAGGCATCGCTCATGACCTGCGGGAGTTCTTCGATATGTCTGACCAGATAGTTGTGTTTGGTGATGGGGATAGAGATGCCGTAGGTGTCCACTTCCTGGAAGGCGTCGGTGCCGATCATCGAGGCGGGAACCTGGCCGGTGATGCAAATCAGCGGAATGGAGTCCAGCCGCGCATCGGCAATGGCGGTCACCAGGTTAGTCGCACCTGGCCCGCTACAGGCCATACAGACCGCCGGTTTGCCGTCGGTACGCGCCATTCCCTGGGCGATAAAGCCCGCGCCCTGTTCATGACGGGCCAGAATATGGCGGATTTGCGTGCTTTGGCTTAAGGCGTCGTAAACAGGGAGAATCGAACCGCCCGGAATCCCCGTCACAATCTTAATGCCCTGCTGTTCCAGAAAATGAACGATAAATTCTGCGCCAGTAAAACGCTTACGTGTCGATGTTGTGCCCGAACTTGCCATGCTCCAGTCCTTTTCTTCTGGGCCGACTTTCCGGGAGGTGTTTAAACGAAAAACCCCGCCCGGTTTGCGCCGGCGGGGTTTTGGAATCGTGTGTTGTTCCAGTCCCTACGGCGCATTGCCGACGACCACCACCACACGCACGACGACCACTGCGGCGGATGGCGCAGTTGGTAGTAGTTTCGCGTTGAGCATGGAAGTAATCATTGGGGACCTTGTTGGTTTTGTGTTTAACAATATTTATACAAGCACAGCTTTACAGGGGAGACAATGGAAAATTTTTCATCAAGGAATAATTGGGGAGTCGATCACGTTTTGTACTGAAACGCAGGTAACAAAAAACCCCGCCGGAGCGAGGTTTTGTCAGCCGCCCGCGGTTGGTAACCGCAAAGCACACTGTGTTATGTCAACACTGAAAGTATACGTGTTCCGCGCAGAACGCGCAATTTCGGCACGAATTTTGACTTATTTAGCGCATAATTGAGTATCGATCACAGTTTTGATTTTGTCTAATTTTTACTGTTTATTTATACAGTATAATTCTATAATATCACTGTACGCAATGTGTTATGCGGGGCCGCATCGTTACCCGGCGCACTAAGTCCTGGCTGAAACGGGTGGTGCCGTCAGCGCCTTAACCCCGCGTGAGCACACTGTGTTATGTCAACAAGCACAACGTTTCTTCTGAAGAAGCTGCGTGCGCAACAGCTGGCAACAGGCAGCGGAAAGGTACGTCAGCTGGCAGTGCTCCTGAACCACAGGAGACGCGTATGAGCCTGGTGGATATTGCCATTCTTATCCTCAAACTCATTGTTGCTGCACTGCAACTGCTTGATGCTGTTCTGAAATACCTGAAGTGATTCAGATTCAAGCCGCACTAAAGGGGAGCGGGAAACCGCTCCCCTTTCATATTCTGCTGGCAGATTGGTGTCGTATGCGATGCTGACGCATCTTATCCGGCCCACAGTATTTATTTAAGCCAAAGTCCTTCCGGCAACATTTATTGCCGCTGTTGTTTATATTTTCTGCCGTTTTGTTATTCATCATTCCGTATATATATCTGGCTAACATTTATCAATGTGATAGATTCCTCTCCTGCATTTATTCGAATGCGTAGTAACTTATTCTAAATATATTTTTAAAAGCGTCCGTGATAATGAAAAGGCATAGAAACGTCAATTTATTATTGATGTTGGTATTACTCGTGGCCGTCGGTCAGATGGCACAAACTATTTATATTCCTGCTATTGCCGATATGGCACAAGATCTCAACGTCCGTGAAGGGGCGGTGCAGAGCGTAATGGGCGCTTATCTGCTGACCTACGGTATCTCACAACTATTTTATGGCCCAATTTCCGACAGAGTGGGACGCCGCCCGGTAATCCTCGTCGGAATGTCCATTTTTATGTTGGCGACACTGGTGGCAGTCACCACTTCCAGCCTGACGGTGTTAATTGCCGCCAGTGCGATTCAGGGGATGGGGACCGGGGTCGGCGGCGTAATGGCGCGTACATTGCCGCGTGATTTATATGAACGGACACAGCTTCGTCACGCTAATAGCATGTTAAATATGGGGATTCTCGTAAGTCCGTTGCTCGCACCACTCATTGGCGGCCTGCTGAATACCCTGTGGAGCTGGCGGGCCTGTTATCTGTTTTTACTGGTGCTTTGTGCCAGTGTGACGTTCAGCATGGCGCGCTGGATGCCGGAAACACGCCCTGTCGATGCGCCGCGTACGCGCCTGCTCACCAGTTATAAAACACTCTTTGGCAATGGCAGCTTTAACTGCTATTTGCTGATGTTAATTGGTGGTCTGGCAGGGATTGCCGCTTTCGAAGCCTGTTCCGGTGTGTTGATGGGGGCAGTGTTAGGGTTGAGCAGCATGACAGTCAGTATTTTGTTTATTCTGCCAATTCCAGCGGCATTCTTCGGCGCATGGTTTGCTGGTCGACCGAATAAACGCTTCTCTACGTTAATGTGGCAGTCGGTTATCTGCTGCCTGTTGGCAGGAATGATGATGTGGATCCCCGGCTGGTTTAGCGTGATGAATGTCTGGACGTTGCTCGTTCCCGCCGCGCTGTTCTTTTTCGGTGCCGGGATGCTGTTTCCGCTCGCAACCAGTGGCGCAATGGAGCCATTCCCCTTCCTGGCTGGCACGGCTGGTGCGCTGGTCGGCGGCCTGCAAAACATTGGTTCCGGCGTGCTGGCGTCGCTCTCCGCGATGCTGCCGCAAACCGGTCAGAGCAGCCTGGGGTTGTTGATGACCTTAATGGGATTGTTGATCGTGCTGTGCTGGCTACCGCTGGCGACGCGGATGTCGCATCAGGGGCAGCCTGTTTAAGCTCACGTCACCGCAGCATCGTCATCAACTCCATGGGAGAACGATGCTGCTTTATCAGGTCACGCATCACCCGCATGTGCGGCGCAGAGTGGGAATAAAAAGCTTGATAGCCAACACAAAGCACGTTGCCAGGAGAATCCTCCTGGGAATGCCGGCACAAGCGATGCCAGTCGCACTCCTGACACTCCCGCCGAAGTTGTACGTTTTCGCTCCCGCACCATTTTTGCAGCGTGGCGTCAAAAAGTTCGACTGATATACGACCAATATCTGCACGCACCCAATGCTCGAACAGTGCGATTAAAAATTGTCCCCACAGTTCAGCCGTCACCGAAGAAGCTGTCAGCTCGCCCCGGTCATCAAATTCTATATGGGGAATAATTTGCACGGAGCGAAGACCCCGCTGTTTGAAATTCTGATAAAAATCGGCAGGTTGTAGCGCATCTTTATACTCTACAACCAATTTATGCCTGTCCTCTTCAGCATTTACAACCTGACTTCCTGTCATGCGACTCTCTCAATCAATACGATTAGTTGATGTATATGCGTTACAGCAAACAGTATTGCAAGAGATAACACCGCGAGGGAGATCATAAATTTGTCACGGATTACGTTAAATTGAGAAAAATCACTATTAGTCACATCCATTAAATTACGATTACGGGTATAGCGCCAAAGTATTAATGCCACAATGGCGAGGATGCCAATAGAAATCCAGAACAACGCGCCGGCCTGATGCCAGTTGTGTTTAATTGCCAGCGCCATCAGCGCGCCATAGCCCAGCATGGTGCGAAACCACGCCAACGATGTCCGTTCTGGCTGAAGTCCGGGATCAGCAATGCGTCTGGCTTTGCGACTATCCGGCATACAGCACCAGCCCCATGACTATTACCGCTACGATCATCAATATTAAACTGATGATTAATAAGCTGTTGGTATAGGGTAAGTCCTCTTTCAGACGCATCGCTTTTTCATTGCGTAACCAGCGCAGATAGCCATACATCGCTAACCCGCCGGAAAACAGGCATAACAATAACGCCAGCAGCTCACGAATGACGGGCGTGGCGAAGTCTGGCGCAAGTTGATCCAGCCCGACGCCCGCCGCCAGAAATCCCAACGCGGTACGGATCCATGCCAGAAATGTACGTTCATTAGCCAACGAAAAGCGGTAATCAGGCGCTTCTCCGAGGCGGGATATTTTCATTGTTGCTCCTTTGCACTTTCACTAACGCTCTGCATTTAGCGGTTATTTTTAAGAATTTCGTCCGCCCGTTTCCTGATATGCTTTTGCCATCCATTACAAGGAGGTCTGATGGGTATCATAGCGCAAAATAAAAGCAGTTCACTGGGCATGCTGTTCGGTGCCATCGCTTTATTGATGGGTATTATCCACTTTTCATTCGGCCCTTTTGCCGCGCCACCACCAACGCTGGAAAGCATCGTGGCGGACAAAACGGCTGAAATTAAAAGAGGTCTCCTCGCCGGAATAAAAGGTGAAAAAATTACTACGGTGGAGAAAAAAGAGACGGTTGATGTCGATAAAATCCTCGATCAAAGCGGTATCGCACTGGCCATTGCTGCGCTACTTTGCGCATTTATTGGCGGTATGCGTAAGGAAAATCGCTGGGGCATTCGAGGCGCATTGGTATTTGGCGGCGGGACGCTGGCTTTCCATACCTTGCTTTTTGGTATCGGCATCGTGTGCAGCATTTTGCTGATATTCCTTATCTTTTCCTTCCTGACCGGCGGTTCACTGGTTTAAGCAACGCGGTAATGTTCAGAAATGCATTGTGAATACCAGGTGGAGTACCATTGACGGTAACTCCACCCAAAAAGGAGTTAGCCGATGCTCCAGAAAAGCACCGCCAGTAACTGCGGTGTGATAATGCGCAGGAACATGACTAATGGATACACCGTGGCGTAAGAGAGCGCTGCCGCGCCACTGGTAGGATGAAGATTATTGGCAAACGCCAGCGCCGGAGGATCGGTCATTGAACCCGCGAGCATCCCGCACATCGTGAGATAATTCATTTTGACTAACATCCGCGCCAGAATGCCAGCCGTGATCAGCGGAATTGCAGTAATCAATGCGCCATAGCCTATCCAGCTTAACCCTTCGCCATCCACCAGTGTATGGATAAAATCGCCGCCGGATTTCAGGCCAACTACCGAGAGAAACAGTACGATACCCAGTTCGCGCAGCGCCAGGTTGGCACTTGGCGGCATAAACCAGTAAAGCTTACCAATGCTACCGATACGCCCGAGGATCAGCGCCATAATCAGCGGACCACCCGCCAGCCCCAACTTCAACGCAGCCGGGAATCCAGGCACAAACACCGGAATGGAGCCCAACAATACGCCAAGCCCAATACCAATAAACACCGGTAACATTTGTACCTGCTGCAATTTTTGCTGCGCATTACCTAATACATTAGCAACGGCATCAATCGCGGACGGGCGTCCAACCAGGTTGAGAATATCGCCAAATTGCAGGCTAATATCGCTACTTGCAACTAATTCAACGCCAGCACGGTTCAGGCGCGAAATAACGACGTCATAGCGCTCCTTAAAGTGCAGGTCGCGAATACGTTTACCAAGCACATTCTCATTGGTGACCACCACGCGTTCGACGCGCAGATCGGTGCCTTTCGTCGACAGCGAGGTATCCACTTCCTGACCAATCACCAATTGCGCATTATGTAAATCCGCAGGCTGCCCCACCAGATGAAGCAAATCGCCCAACTGAATAATGGTTTCCGGAGAAGGTACTTTGAGGGTTTCCTCTCGTTTCAATCGCGAGCAGATAACTTTATCGCCATTGAGAATCGGTACATCTTTAATCGCTAAATTATGTAAGTTAGGGTTATCAACACGGATGTTAATGGTCCTGATCAGCACGCTACCGTTAGTCCGCGTGGACTCGTGTTGCAACGCCTCCGTCTCAACATTGACGCGGAAAATAACCCGCAGCATCCACATAGTGAACAAAATGCCGCAAATCCCAAATGGATACGCCATCGCATAGCTCATCCCCATTTGATCGACCATCTCCATCGGTGTCCCCAGGTCACGCAAGATCTGCTGCCCTGCCCCCAGCGCAGGCGTATTGGTGACCGCGCCGGAGAAAATCCCCAGTACCACGGGAAGTGGAATATCGAAAAGTTTATGCAGGATGGCGGTGACCAGACCACCGAGGATGACAACCAAAACAGCAAACAAATTGAGGCGTAATCCGGAGACACGCAACGAGGCAAAGAAGCCCGGCCCCACCTGAATACCGATAGTATAAACGAACAGGATCAGACCAAATTCCTGGATAACATGCAGCATGTCGCTACTTAATGTCATCCCCGCCTGTGAAACAAAATGGCCGACGATGATCCCACCGAACAGCACGCCGCCAATGCCCAATCCAACACCACGAAACTTGACGTTGCCGATAAACAACCCGACGACCGCCACCAAAGCCAGAATACTGACCGTTAATGCTATATCACTCATCGTCCATTTCTCTTGAAATAACATTTTAATTGCTACGGATTATGGCTGAATCGGTGAAGCAGATTTGCCTTATGGCGCACATTATCACGGTAAAGAAAGTGCCGGAACATCTTAAATTGGCGAAAATTAAAACATTGTTGAAGATTGCAGGCAAAAAAAAGCCCCACCAAACTGGCGGGGCAAAGAGAATAGCTAATTAGCTATTTAACGCGGGACGTTCGCTGATAGCGATACGCTGCGCTGCGATGGGTTCAGGCTCATTACGAATTAAATCAATATGCAGTAAACCATTAACGAAGGTTGCGCCAGAGACTTCCATATTTTCAGCCAGTGTAAAGCTCAGGCTAAACGGCTGATTCATAAGCCCTTGATGCAGCCATTTCTTCTCTTCTTTTGGCTGCTCCGGCGTGCCTTTTACGCTCAGGCGCGTTCCTTCCAGTTGAATCTCTAAATCTTCCTGACGAAAACCTGCCAGCGCAAGGGTAATGCGGTAGTGGTTATCGTCGCTTTTCTCAATGTTGTACGGCGGGAAGCTCTGGCTTTCACCGGCGTTTTGCAGTGCGTTGGCCAGTTTGTCAAAACCGATCCATTGACGCATCAGTGGGGATAAATCGAAGTTACGCATAGTCATTTCTCCTTCTAAGAAGCGAGTAAGTACCTGCAAATCCGAAGATTCGCATATGCTCCCTGACGGCGAGCATCACATGTCAGGCCGCGCACTGCGGCCTTAGGGAATTAGTTGATTTCGATACGGCGCGGTTTTTTCGCTTCCGGAATCACGCGTTCGAGATCGATATACAGCAAACCATTTACCAGGTTAGCGCCACGAACATGGATGTTCTCAGCTAACTGGAATTTACGTTCAAAGTTGCGTTCAGCGATGCCCTGGTACAGATAGGTGCGCTCTTTTTGTTCGTCGGCGTGAGCACCTTTCACCACCAGCAGATTGTCCTGGGCGGTAATTTCCAGTTCACTTTCGGCAAAGCCAGCCACCGCGATAGCAATGCGGTAATGGTTTTCGTCTACCAGTTCAACATTGTACGGAGGGTAGCCGCCATTACTCTGGCTCTGGTTGTTTTCTAAGTGGTTAAACAAACGATCAAATCCAATAGCAGAACGGTAAAGCGGGGATAAATCAAAGTTACGCATAATAAATAGCTCCTGAAATCAGCGAGAATGTAAGACCTTCCACAATGGACAGGTCAGGTAGCCAGAACACCCATCAGGCGCGTCCTCATCGGCTACGATGTAAAAATGGGTCTGGATATGCACTTTTCAAGTCTTTTCGACGGACTTTTTTTTGCAGTTTGTGGTCTATTGCATAGACTGGGGGGCAGCACGAAACGTTAAAGTGCGATAGCCGCCACAGTGCGACGTAATGATGATGTTATTTTCAGCAAGGGATCGCTATAACACATCATGCCAACACCCACGATCAATAGATGAATTTATTATGATAAGAAATGTGTTGTTAGCGTTCATGATATGCAGCGGAATGGCATTACTCGGAGGATGCTCCAGCGTAATGTCCCATACCGGGGGGAAGGAGGGAACGTATCCCGGCACCCGCGCCAGTGCCACCATGATTGGTGATGACACAACAAACTGGGGAACCAAATCGCTGGCAATTCTCGATATGCCATTTACCGCAGTCATGGATACGCTACTTCTGCCATGGGATGCGTTCCGCAAAGACAGTTCAGTGCGCTCGCGCGTGGAAAAAAGCGAAGCCGACGCGCAAGCCATCAATGCCGTCATTCCACCAGCCAGAATGCCCGTGAACTGATTTAGCGGCCAGTTTTGGTTATCCACAACTGGCCGGCTTCCATCCACGCCAGCCATTGACCATCCGGCGAGAAGACCACCGCGTCCGCTGAAGGTGAGTTGGCGTGATTTTCGGTTAAATACTCAACTTCGCCGCTTTGCGCGTGTACGCAGGCAATACGGTTATCCAGCACAACGCCCAGCCATTCTCCCGATGGATGCCAGTTGAATGCTGACTGAATATCCGTTTTGTTATGGGTTAACTGGCGCGGTTCGCCGCCCTGTGGCGAGATAAGCCACAGTTGCACAATACCGTGATCATCACGCATTAAAAACGCGATTTGCGTTCCTTGCGGGTTACACCGCACCCAGTGGCGCGGGACGTTGACTAACCCCGGATAAGCCCGATGGTGGGTAAAGGTTAAACGTCGCTGCACGACGCCACGCGGTGGCGCGGGCAGAGTTGATTCCGTTCCGCTTAACGGCGCGTCGCCCGGCAATTTCCAGCCGTTTTCATCTTGCGGCAATTCAACAATATACAGCTCCGGCACTTTCTCGCCCTTTTGCGAAAGCGTATCGCCAATAAACGCCAGAGCGTGGTTTCCTACCCATCCTTCTTCATAAGCACGATTGATTTCATCGCTGCCAGGCTGCGGCGTGGGCGTTGTTTTACTCACCAGCACGCACCAGTGGCTACCGCTGTATTCACGCGGATGCTGTTTTTGCACATTGACCGGACCAAACGGCGCTGCCACCCCGACGTTTCGCAAATCCAGCGCTGGATCGCGTTCATGCAGCACGTGGTCGTTATAGGTAAAACTCACCATTTCACCGTTTGGGCTAAAGACATGTACATGACTGCCGCCGCGTAACGCCCCTGGGGTGTACGGAGCAGTAATATCCATTGCATCGAGATTGCTCACCTTGCCGTCTTCAACAACCACGCCGCGACGGTGATGGAAATCGTAATGCCATGTTTCATCAGGATTTTCAGGGCCGTGGATGAAGACATACTTCTCTGACTTTGGATGAACGGTCACCACGCCGACGTGCGCGCCCTGTGACGCGCGGTAGATAACCTCGACCTCGCCGGTATGGATATTCACACGCTCAATGGTCTCACCGGTAAACGACGCGCCAGAAGGACGCACGTCAAACACCAGCCACTGGCTGTCGGGCGTCCAGGTATTGGTATTGGTGAGCAGGTGATTACGGGGAGCAAAGGTTATCTGTTTCATGGCGCGGTCCTGATACAAAACGGTTCCCGCCATCATACTTCACAAGGACTTCACTTTCAGACATTAGTCTTTTGCCATCGTGATGAATGTGAGTGAAAAGATGGAACATTTTGACGTGGCGATTATTGGCCTCGGCCCGGCAGGGTCGGCGTTGGCGCGAAAGTTAGCAGGCAAAATGCAGGTGATCGCGCTGGATAAAAAGCACCAGTGCGGTACTGAAGGTTTCAGCAAGCCTTGTGGCGGTCTGCTGGCACCGGACGCGCAGCGTTCTTTTATTCGCGATGGACTGACGCTTCCTGTCGATGTGATCGCCAACCCGCAGATTTTCAGCGTCAAAACCGTCGACGTCGCCGCATCGCTCACGCGTAACTACCAGCGAAGCTATATCAATATTAATCGCCATGCTTTCGACTTGTGGATGAAATCGCTGATCCCCGCCAGCGTTGAGGTTTACCACGATAGCCTGTGCCGAAAAATCTGGCGTGAGGATGATAAATGGCATGTCATTTTTCGCGCAGACGGCTGGGAGCAGCATATTACCGCCCGCTATCTGGTCGGTGCCGATGGTGCCAACTCGATGGTGCGGCGACATCTCTACCCGGACCATCAAATTCGTAAATATGTCGCTATCCAGCAGTGGTTCGCAGAGAAACATCCGGTGCCGTTCTACTCCTGCATCTTTGATAATGCGATAACTGACTGTTATTCATGGAGTATTAGCAAAGACGGTTATTTTATCTTTGGCGGTGCTTATCCAATGAAAGATGGTCAGACGCGTTTCACGACGCTGAAAGAGAAAATGAGCGCCTTTCAGTTCCAGTTTGGTAAGGCGGTGAAAAGCGAAAAATGCACGGTGCTGTTTCCCTCACGCTGGCAGGATTTTGTCTGCGGTAAGGACAACGCCTTTCTGATTGGCGAAGCGGCGGGATTTATCAGCGCCAGCTCGCTGGAGGGGATTAGCTATGCGCTGGATAGTGCAGACATTCTGCGTTCGGTGTTACTGAAGCAGCCGGAGAAGAGCAACGCCGCCTACTGGCGCGCCACCCGCAAACTGCGTTTAAAACTCTTCGGCAAGATAGTAAAAAGCCGATGCCTGACCGCACCGGCTTCAAGAAAGTGGATTATGCGCAGTGGTGTGGCGCATATTCCACAGTTGAAAGATTATCCAACGCGCTTCACATCGCCCACGAGCAGGATGTAAGAGAGTGCGCCAATCAACGCGACGGCGGAAATATAAACCAGTGCAGGTGCGAAACCGTAACCCTGCGCCAGGTACCCCACCACCAGCGGAACGGTGATGCCGCCCAGACCACCGGCAAAGTTAAACACGCCGCCGGTTAAACCAATCAGGCGCATCGGTGCCAGAGAAGAAACCAGCGACCAGGTAATCGAAGCAAAACCGTTGCCAAAGAATGCCAGCGCCATCAGGCACATAATCATCATCGGATCGTTGGTGTAGTTAGCGCCCATAATGCAGGTGGAGATCAGCAAGCCGCAGATAATCGGCGTTTTACGCGCAAAGCCCAGTGAAAAGCCCTTACGTACCAGCAGATCCGCGACCCAGCCAGAGAGCAGGACGCCGACAAATGCCGCAAGGAATGGCACCGTGGTCATAAAGCCTGCTTTCAGCGCGGTGATTCCTTTTTCCTGGGTTAAATAGTTCGGGAACCAGGTTAAGAAAAACCACAGTGTAGAAGCCACCGCAAATTGCCCAAGATAGACGCCGATCAGTTTACGGTGGAACACCAGTTTCCAGTCTTTGGCTGTTAACGGCTGACGCGCCTCTTTTTTCACCGGCGCATCGCCATCCACCAGACCGCCGCCATCACGAATGTAATCCAGTTCAGCTTTGCTGATGCCTTTGGTCAGGCGCGGCGGCTGATAAACCTTAAACCAAATCAGCGACCAGATAATGCCGATACCACCGGTGACAATGAACACCCAGTGCCAGCTCAACATTTCCTGAATCCAGATCAGCAGCGGAGTCAAAAACGCCAGACCGACAAACTGACCAGACGTATAAAAACCAACGGCGGAAGCGCGTTCATGTTCCGGGAACCAGCTGGTCACCATCCGGTTATTGGTCGGGAAAGCGGGCGCTTCGAAAATACCGGTTATTGCGCGCAGACCAATTAATGACATTAATCCCGTGGCAAAGCCCTGGAATAAAGTCGCCACTGACCAGCCAAATATCGCAATAAAATAAGTCACGCGAGAACCTACGCGATCTAAAAACCAACCGCCGGGGATCTGACATAGCGTATAAAGCCAGGCGAAGGCCGAAAATACATAGCCCATTTGCGCTTTGGTAATACCGAACTCTTCCTGAATATGGGCGGAAGCCACGGCCAGGTTAGCGCGGTCAACATAACAAATGACCACCGTAATAAAGATCATCACCAGCGTCAGATAACGCCGACGCCCCGGCTTTGCTGCATTAACGGGAATATCCATAGCGAGCTGTCTCCAGATTTTGGGCATAGCGAAGCCGCTCACCATGCCCTGTAATGTACAGAGGGTTATATTTTTGTATTGCTGTTTTAGTGCCCGATGAGGGGCTTACGTGGCAGGAATTACCACTCTGCTACGCTGTTATCTTCATGACGCCAGAGCGGATTACGCCAGTCCGGGGCATTTTTACTGAACTCAATAACTTTAGCTTCGTCGATTTCCACGCCTAAGCCCGGTTTCGTTAGCGGTTTAAAGAAGCCGCCAACCATGCTGAAGTCTTCTTTGTTTTTCACAAAGTCGAGTAACTCCGCGCCTTTGTTGTAATGAATGCCCATACTTTGTTCCTGAAGTACCGCGTTATAGGAAACAAAGTCGATATGCAGGCAAGCCGCCAGTGCAATCGGTCCAAGCGGACAGTGCGGCGCAAGGGTCACATCATAGGCTTCTGCCATTGCGGCAATTTTGTAGCATTCGGTAATACCGCCTGCGTGGGAGAGATCCGGTTGCAGAATCGAAATACCGCCCGCCTCCAGCACGCGTTTAAAATCGAAGCGTGAGAACATGCGCTCACCCGCCGCCAGTGGAATATGCGTTTGTGCCGCCAGTTTCGGATAGTATTCGGCTTGTTCCGCCAGCACCGGCTCTTCAATAAACAGCGGGCGATACGGTTCCAGTTCTTTAATCAGTACTTTCGCCATCGGCGCGCTGACGCGACCGTGGAAATCAAGACCAAACTCAATCTGATTGCCAAAAGCTTCACGAATTTGTGCCACGGTGTTGACTGCCGCATCTACCGCGCGGGAGTTATCAATTAGCCCCAGTTCTTCACAACCGTTCAGTTTGAAGGTATCGAAGCCAATTTCACGCAGGGTTTTAATGCCGTCGATAACATCCGTCGGACGATCGCCGCCGACCCAACTGTAGGCTTTGATTTTGTCGCGAACCAGGCCGCCCATCAGTTGCCAGACTGGCGCATTCAGCACTTTGCCTTTGATATCCCATAACGCCTGGTCGATCCCGGCGATGGCGCTCATCAGGATTGGACCGCCACGATAAAATCCGGCGCGATACATCACTTGCCATAAGTCGTTGATGCGCGATGGATCCTGACCAATCAAATAGTCGCTCAGCTCGTGAACTGCCGCTTCCACCGTACGGGCGCGGCCTTCGATCACGGGCTCGCCCCAACCGACCACGCCTTCATCGGTTTCAATTTTCAGGAACATCCAACGGGGAGGTAAACGATACGTGGTAATTTTGGTGATTTTCATTGCACTGCCTCTCGATACGCCTTAACAAATGCTGCTGCCTGCTACGTGGTACGTTCTACGGATTGCCCGGTGCCTGCGCGCCGTGCAATTGGGTTTCTTCACCACGCATATCATTGTGGTTATCGTCATGAGAGAGGCACACGCTGGGGATTATAGAGATATTCCCCAGTCAATTGCGATGTAGCACACTGTCATGTGATTTCCTTTAACCTTCGTGTCGAGCTGGCGATCATGGTAAGCGCCGCCTGCTCTGCCGCATCGCCGTCCTGATGCCGTATCGCATCGAACAGCGCCTTATGTTCCTGGAGCGTTTGCGGCATGTTGGCCTCATCGCCCATCCAGGTTCGTTCAAAAACCGCTCGCTGCAACGAACTGATCGCAATGCTAAGTTGCTGTAACACCGGGTTATGCACCGACTGCAACACCGCCTCGTGATAGCGAATATCCGCTTCGTTAAACGCCTCGCGATCCTGATTGTTGGCAATCATCTCGTTCAGCGCGGACTCAATCTGCGCCAGATCGCTGGAGGTCGCGCGCTCCGCCGCCCAGCGGGCAATCGCAGGTTCCACCAGATTTCGTACTTCGCTCATTGCACTGATAAGCCGTGGGTCGTAGTCGTTTTCCAGCACCCATTGCAGTACGTCAGTGTCGAGGTAATTCCACTGGTTACGCGGTGCTACAAACGCCCCGCGATAACGTTTCATTTCAATCAGTCGCTTCGCCATCAGCGAACGGAACACTTCACGGATGATGTTGCGCGAGGTTGCAAACTCCTCACAGAGTTCCGCCTCGGCCGGAAGCGGCGAGCCTGGCACGTATTTGCCGTGAACGATCTGTTTACCCAGCGTAATGACGATGCGATCGGTTTTATTGAGAGTCATGGAGAGTCCTTGTGCTCTGTATGTTCTTCCCTACTTTACCCCGATCGATGCATAACGCGGCAACTTTGTAGTACCAGCGTGATGACGTTCGCGTTTACTGTGCGTGTAATGTAGTACAAAGTTATATTGTTGTACTACAATTTAGATCACAAAAAGAACAATGCATGAAAAATGACATGCGCCGGGCAGAAATCTGAAAAGGGATGTCGGGCGCTAATCAGGAGGGAAATAAGAGTATGCTTTCAACGGCTTAGCACTCTTGTTTAAAGGATTAATCATGAAGTTGAATTTTAAGGGATTTTTTAAGGCTGCCGGTTTATTCCCACTGGCGCTGATGCTTTCAGGCTGTATCTCGTATGCCCTGGTTTCCCATACCGCAAAGGGTACTTCAGGAAAGTATCAATCGCAGTCAGACACCATCACGGGGCTATCGCAGGCAAAAGATAGTAACGGAACAAAAGGCTATGTTTTTGTGGGGGAATCTCTGGATTACCTTATCACTGACGGCGCCGATGACATCGTTAAGATGCTCAATGATCCAGCACTAAACAGGCATAATATTCAGGTTGCTGACGACGCAAGATTTGTTTTAAACGCGGGGAAAAAGAAATTTACCGGCACGTTATCGCTTTACTACTACTGGAATAACGAAGAAGAAAAGGCACTGGCAACGCATTATGGTTTTGCCTGTGGTGTTCAACACTGTACCAAGTCACTGGAAAACCTCAAAGGCACAATCCATGAGAAAAATAAAAACATGGATTACTCAAAGGTGATGGCTTTCTACCATCCATTTAAAGTGCGATTTTATGAATACTATTCATCCAGTGGCATTCCGGATGGTGTTACCGCAGCATTACTGCCAGTGACTGTTACGCTGGACATCATCACTGCACCGCTGCAATTTCTGGTTGTATATGCAGTAAACCAATAATCAGTAAGCGGGCAAACGCATTCATGCTGTTTGCCCGTCCACTGATTAATTCAGCACATACTTTTCAATAGCAAATGCCACGCCATCTTCAAGGTTGGATTTGGTGACAAAGTTCGCCACTTCTTTCACCGAAGGAATAGCGTTATCCATTGCCACACCAACACCTGCATATTCAATCATTGCGATGTCGTTTTCCTGATCGCCAATCGCCATAATTTCTTCCGGTTTAATGCCCAACACGTCGGCCAATGATTTCACACCAGTGCCTTTGTTAACGCGTTTATCGAGGATTTCGAGGAAGTACGGCGCACTTTTCAGCACGGTGTATTTCTCTTTCACTTCCTGCGGAATACGCGCGATAGCCTGGTCGAGGATGGCGGGTTCATCAATCATCATCACTTTCAGGAGCTGTATATTGGGGTCCATTCTTTCCGCTTCGCAGAATACCAGCGGAATGGTGGCAACGAAGGATTCATGCACCGTGTAGTAGCTGATATCGCGGTTGGCGGTGTACAGCGTGGTGCGGTCCAGGGCGTGAAAATGAGAACCGACTTCGCGAGAAAGTTTTTCCAGGAAACGATAGTCGTCATAGCTCAATGCTGTTTGCGCCACGGTGCTGCCATCAGCAGCCTTCTGTACCAGCGCGCCGTTGTAAGTAATGCAGTAGTCGCCGGGCTGTTCCATGTGCAGTTCTTTCAGGTAGTTGTGAACGCCTGCATAAGGGCGCCCCGTCGTTAGCACGACATTCACGCCACGGGCGCGAGCTGCGGCAATCGCATTTTTAACGGCGGGTGAAATGGTGTGATCGGGCAGCAGAAGGGTGCCATCCATATCGATAGCAATGAGTTTGATAGCCATGAGTTCCCCAGGTAGATTGTTTCCTGACCCATGCTAACGCGATTGCGCTCAAAAATCAGTACAACACCTGATGGAAAACGGGGATGCAACGCGCGTTGCGTGCTCCCCTTTTGCTTAGCGGAAAAGTTTTCCTTTCAGCAATTCCATGCCTGCGGAAAGCAAATCGTTATTGGCTTGTGGCGAAACTTCGCCCTGCGGCGATAGAGCATCAATAATCTTCGGCAATTGTTCCGCCAGCATGTTGGAAGCAGCACTGGTATCAACACCGAGTTTTTGTCCAAGATCGGACACCGCATTTGTGCCGAGCGCCGACTCCAGTTGTTCTCCGCTCACCGGTTGATTACTTTGTTGGTTACTCAACCAGGATGTGAGAATGGCACCTAAGCCGCCACTTTGCAGTTTTTCCAGCAGCACCTGAATGCCGCCCTGCTCCTCAACCCAACTTAAAATCGCCTGATATTTCCCCGCATCGCCTTTCAGAAAGGCACCGACAACTTCATCAAAAAGCCCCATGATAATCACCTGTAAAGCGTTACGTGTTGACTCAAAAAGTATAGTTCTGCGGGATGATAATTGCGGATTGCAGAAATAAAAAGGGCGGAGATAATCTCCGCCCTTTTCTTAAAGCTTCTTGCCGGATGCGGCGTTAACGCCTTCTCCAGCCTACAAAATCATGAAAATTCAATACATTGCATAAGTCTTGTAGGCCTGATAAGCGTAGCGCATCAGGCACGCTCGCATTGTTAACGCCATTAAATATCGATATTCGCCGCTTTCAGGGCGTTCTCTTCGATAAATGCACGACGCGGTTCAACGGCATCGCCCATCAGCGTGGTGAACAGCTGGTCGGCGGCAATCGCATCTTTAACGGTAACGCGCAGCATACGACGGCTTTCCGGGTCCATCGTGGTTTCCCACAACTGTTCCGGGTTCATCTCGCCCAGACCTTTATAACGCTGGATGGAGAGGCCGCGACGGGACTCTTTCACCAGCCAGTCCAGCGCCTGCTCGAAGCTGGCTACCGGCTGACGACGCTCACCACGTTCGATAAACGCATCTTCTTCCAGCAAGCCACGCAGTTTCTCACCCAGCGTGCAAATACGACGATATTCGCCACCAGTGATGAACTCGTGATCCAGCGGGTAGTCAGTATCCACGCCGTGGGTACGCACGCGAACAATCGGCTCGAACAGGTTTTTCTCGGCATTGGTGTGGACATCAAACTTCCATTGGCTGCCGTGCTGTTCTTTGTCGTTCAGTTCGCTGACCAGCGCGTTCACCCAGCGGGTAACGGTCTGCTCGTTGGAAAGGTCGGCTTCCGTCAGCGTTGGCTGATAGATAAGCTCTTTCAGCATTGCTTTCGGATAACGACGCTCCATACGCACGATCATTTTCTGCGCCGCATTGTACTCAGACACCAGTTTTTCTAACGCTTCACCCGCTAAAGCGGGTGCGCTGGCGTTGGTATGTAAGGAAGCACCATCCAGTGCGATGGAGATTTGGTACTGATCCATCGCTTCATCGTCTTTAATGTACTGTTCCTGCTTACCTTTCTTCACTTTGTACAGCGGCGGTTGGGCAATGTAAACGTGACCGCGTTCGATGATTTCCGGCATCTGACGATAGAAGAAGGTCAACAGCAGCGTACGAATGTGCGAGCCGTCGACGTCCGCATCGGTCATGATGATGATGCTGTGATAACGCAGTTTGTCCGGGTTGTACTCGTCACGACCGATACCGCAACCAAGCGCGGTGATCAGCGTCGCCACTTCCTGGGAAGCCAGCATCTTATCGAAGCGGGCTTTCTCGACGTTGAGGATTTTACCTTTCAACGGCAGAATCGCCTGGTTCTTGCGGTTACGCCCCTGTTTTGCAGAGCCGCCCGCAGAGTCCCCTTCCACAAGGTACAGTTCGGAGAGCGCCGGATCGCGTTCCTGACAGTCCGCCAGTTTGCCCGGCAGGCCTGCTAAGTCCAGCGCACCTTTACGACGGGTCATTTCACGAGCGCGACGCGCAGCTTCACGGGCGCGGGCAGCATCGATAATTTTGCCAACCACGATTTTCGCGTCGGCCGGATTTTCCAGCAGGTATTCTGCCAGCAGTTCGTTCATCTGCTGTTCAACCGCCGATTTCACCTCAGAAGAAACCAGTTTGTCTTTGGTCTGGGAGGAGAATTTCGGGTCCGGCACTTTCACGGAGACAACGGCAATCAGGCCTTCACGCGCATCATCGCCAGTGGCACTGACTTTGGCTTTTTTGCTGTAGCCTTCTTTATCCATGTAGGCGTTCAGGGTACGGGTCATCGCCGCACGGAAGCCTGCCAGGTGAGTACCGCCGTCACGCTGCGGAATGTTGTTGGTAAAGCAGTAGATGTTTTCCTGGAAGCCATCGTTCCACTGCAGCGCCACTTCAACGCCGATACCGTCTTTTTCGGTGGAGAAGTAGAAGATATTCGGGTGGATCGGCGTTTTGTTCTTGTTCAGATACTCAACGAACGCCTTGATACCGCCTTCATAGTGGAAGTGGTCTTCTTTACCATCACGCTTGTCTTTCAGACGAATGGAGACGCCGGAGTTGAGGAACGACAACTCACGCAGACGTTTCGCCAGAATTTCATATTCGAACTCGGTCACATTGGTGAAGGTTTCGAGGCTGGGCCAGAAACGCACCATCGTACCGGTTTTATCGGTGTCGCCAGTAACCGCCAGCGGAGCCTGCGGTACACCGTGTTCGTAGATCTGACGGTGAATTTTACCCTCGCGCTGGATAACCAGCTCCAGTTTTTGCGACAGGGCGTTTACTACCGAAACACCAACGCCGTGCAGACCGCCGGACACTTTATAGGAGTTATCGTCAAATTTACCGCCTGCGTGCAGGACGGTCATGATCACTTCCGCCGCCGATACGCCCTCTTCCGGGTGAATACCGGTCGGAATGCCGCGCCCGTCGTCCTGTACAGAGACAGAGTTATCGGCGTGAATGGTGACGATAATTTCTTTACAGTGACCCGCGAGCGCTTCGTCGATAGCGTTATCTACCACCTCGAATACCATGTGGTGCAGACCGGTGCCGTCATCCGTGTCGCCGATATACATACCCGGGCGCTTACGCACCGCATCCAGCCCTTTCAGGACTTTGATACTGGAGGAGTCATAAGAATTCGACATCAACGTTTCTCGCTCATTTATACTTGGGTTAATCCGTTATTTTACCCTTTTCCACGGTAAACATCTTCGAATTTTCGTCCGACATGTCTATAACGTGTTCAGCACTGATCGCGCTGACAAAGACCTGTGATTGCGTCGCTTTTAAGCGGCTGGCAAGCAGCCCGCGACGCTCATCATCAAGCTCAGAGGCAAAATCATCTATCAGGTAGAGACACCGCCGCCCGCTTTCACGGGTGAGGAACTCTCCTTGCGCCAGACGTAAGGCGCACATCAACAGCTTAAGCTGCCCACGCGATAAGGTATCTTCCACCGGCGCACCGTCGGCGCGAATGCGTAAGTCCGCTTTATGCGGGCCATGCGCGGTGTAGGTTAGCTGGCGATCGCGTTCAAAATTACGTTCCAGCACCTCAGCGTACTCTGTCTCTTTCTCCCAGCCGCGCTGAAAAGAGAAAGTCAGAGAAAACTCAGGGAGAAATTGCTTACAGGTATCAGCCATATCGGCCGCGATACCGGCGCTATACTCCGCGCGCCAGGTGCTGATTTGCTCCGCCAGCGGGATCAATTCTTTATCCCACGGGCGTAGCTGTTCGTAACGTGTCACCTGGCGCAGCGCCGCATTACGCTGCTTGAGCAACCGCTTGAGATTGCTCCAGGCGGTGAAAAATCCAGGTTCGTTGTGAAAGCATCCCCAGTCGAGGAATGCTCTTCTGTATTTGGGGCCGCCGTTGAGTAAAGTAAACCCTTCTGGCGTTATCAGCTGCATTGGCATCAGATGCGCCAGCTCCGCGACTTTATGCCCGTCAGTACCGTCGATGCGGACTTTGCTGTCGCCCTGTTTGTCTTTGGTTAAGCCAATTGCCGTCTCGCGCTCTTCGCCCTGCAAACGCCCGTGGAGCACAAACGCTTCCTGCTCATGGCGAATAACGCGACCAATCTGCAAACTGCGAAACGCCCGACCGTGGCCGAGCGTATAGATGGCTTCCAGCACGCTGGTTTTGCCACTGCCGTTGGCACCTACCAGAAAGTTAAAGCCGGGAGATAAAGCGAGATCCGCGGTTTCGATATTGCGGAAATCGCGGATCAACAAGCGGGTGAGGGACATTACAGTCTCATTGGCATGACAACATAGGCAGCCGACTGTGATGCGGCATCTTCAATCTGCACGCTGGAAACCGAATCGGTCAGCATCATGCGCACGTTTTCGCATTTCAGCGCGTTCAGGACATCCAGCACATAGCTGACGTTGAAGCCGATTTCCATCTCCGCACCGCTATAGGTAACGTCGAGGATCTCTTCCGCTTCTTCCTGTTCCGGGTTATTGGCGGTGATTTTCAGCTGGTTTTCGCTGACATACAGACGCACACCGCGGAATTTCTCGTTAGAGAGAATTGCCGCACGAGCAAACGCCTGCTTGAGCAGATCGCAGCCAGCTTCCAGATGTTTGTCCGGGTTCTTCGGCAATACGCGGCGGTAATCCGGGAAGCGACCGTCCACCAGTTTGGAGGTGAAGATAAAGTCGCCAACGTGAGCGCGAATATTGTTGCTGCCAATCTGTACACGCAGCGGATTGTCGCCGCCGTCGAGCATACGCATCAGTTCAATCACGCCTTTACGCGGCACGATCACCGAATGGCTTGGCAAAGATTGACCAATTGGCATTGAACAGACCGCCAGACGGTGGCCGTCGGTCGCCACGGTGCGCAGTTCTTCACCTTCGGTTTCAAACAGCATACCGTTTAAGTAATAACGAACGTCCTGATGCGCCATAGAAAACTGGGTCGCTTCAATCAGACGCTTCATCGTCGCCTGTGGCAGGGTAAATTCGACTTCGCTCTGCCAGTCATCGAGGTTCGGGAAATCTGTCGCTGGCAGGGTGGAAAGCGAAAAACGGCTGCGCCCGGAGCGCACCAGCATCCGCTCACCTTCCAGCTGCACGGCAATTTCCGCGCCTTCAGGCAGACCACGGCAGATATCAAAGAATTTGCGCGCCGGAACGGTCGTCGCCCCTGGTTCGTGCGGCTGAACCAGCGCAACGCGTGCCACCATTTCCATCTCGAGATCAGTACCGGTCAGCGACAACGTACCGTCAGCAACCTGTAACAGCAGATTACCGAGAATCGGTAGCGTAGGACGACCACCTAACGGACCGCTCACCTGTTGTAGCGGTTTTAATAAATGCTCACGTTCTACGGTAAATTTCATAGGTTTACGATGACAATGTTCTGATTAAATTAGAGAAATCTTCTTTGATATCGTGGCTCTCTTCACGCAATTGCTCGATCTTACGGCAGGCATGAAGCACCGTCGTGTGGTCACGACCACCAAACGCATCGCCAATCTCCGGCAGACTGTGGTTAGTCAGTTCTTTCGCCAGCGCCATCGCCATCTGACGTGGACGCGCTACCGAGCGGGATCGACGTTTGGAAAGGAGATCCGCGACTTTGATCTTGTAGTACTCTGCCACCGTCTTCTGAATATTGTCGATAGTGACCAGTTTTTCCTGCAAAGCCAGTAAGTCGCGCAGCGCCTCACGTACGAAGTCAATCGTGATCGCCCGTCCGGTAAAGTTGGCGTTAGCAATGACGCGGTTCAGCGCCCCTTCCAGCTCACGTACGTTAGATCGTAGACGCTTGGCGATAAAGAACGCCACTTCGCCCGGCAAACGAATGTCGTTTTCGTCGGCCTTTTTCATCAGGATCGCCACGCGGGTTTCCAGCTCTGGCGGTTCGATCGCCACAGTCAGCCCCCAGCCGAAGCGAGATTTCAAACGATCCTCAACACCGTTGATCTCTTTCGGATAGCGATCCGACGTGAGGATGATCTGCTGATTACCTTCCAGCAGGGCGTTAAAGGTATGGAAAAACTCTTCCTGGGATCGTTCTTTATTGGCGAAAAACTGAATATCGTCGATCAGCAGCGCATCAACGGAACGGTAGTAGCGTTTAAACTCTTCGATCGCATTGTTTTGCAGGGCTTTTACCATGTCCTGAACAAAGCGTTCGGAGTGCATATAAACCACTTTGGCATTCGGCTTGCGCGCCATAATGCCATTACCCACCGCATGAAGCAGGTGAGTTTTACCCAGCCCCGTGCCGCCATAAAGGAACAGCGGGTTATAGGCGCCGCCCGGGTTGTCTGCCACCTGGCGAGCCGCCGCGCGCGCCAGTTGGTTAGATTTACCTTCGACGAAGTTATCAAACGTATGTTTAACGTTGACGTTGGAACGATAGGTCGGTTCTGCCGGAGCCGGAACGTTATCCCAGCCTGAGCGCGTAGAAGGCGCAGCGCGTTGCGGCTGCACCTGCGCTGCCTGAGCGGGTGCAACTGTATTGCTGGCAGGGACTTTCAGCGTTTGTGTCACGGGCTTTGTGCCCACTTCAAAACGCAGCTGTGGGGCATCCGCTCCACAGAAACTGGTTAGCAGTCCATTGATATTATTGAGGTACTTGTCCCTTACCCAATCGAGGACAAAACGGTTTGGCGCGTACAAGGCCAGCGTGTTATCGCTCAGTTCCGCCTGCAATGGGCGTATCCACATACTGAATTCTGTGGCTGGTAACTCATCCTGCAATCGGGCAAGACACTGCTGCCAAAGCGAAAGTGACACGGCGGACTCCACTCGAACAAAAGTCGATTATGACTAAGGCTGAAACATTCATGATTGTTGACGCACGTCGAAAAGACCCTGCATGAGGGTGACGCACGAACCGCTGTCTGCGGTTATATGCCCGATCAAGATCCTGCAAAACGATCGGGACCGCGGATCATAGCCTAAACTGCGCAAGAGATCTTCTGTTTCTCACAGATTTTCCCGATTTATCCACAGGGCTTTCCAGAACTCGCTAAGTGTAAACGATCCTGCCGCAAGGCGAGCACGATTTACGCCGCATATTGGAAAATTTAATGACCTTAGACAAAATTAGGCTTAATCGATCTAATAAAGATCCTGGACGATCCTTGCGCTTTACCCGGTAGCCCGTATAATCCTCGCCCCGGCGCGCCATGCTGGTTTTCACTGGTGTGAAGCCGTACATTTTCCCAGCGAAAAGGTGCGGAAAAGCGCGGTAAATAAGGAAAGAGAATTGACTCCGGAGTGTACAATTATTACAATCCGGCCTCTTTAATCACCCATGGCTTCGGTGTCCATCGTTTCATTTTTCGGCGGATATCCAATAAAGCCATTGAATTTATTCAAGTTTAGGTAGAAATCGCCATGAAACGCACTTTTCAACCGTCTGTACTGAAGCGCAACCGTTCTCACGGCTTCCGTGCTCGTATGGCTACTAAAAATGGTCGTCAGGTTCTGGCACGTCGTCGTGCTAAAGGCCGCGCTCGTCTGACCGTTTCTAAGTAATATAGCTAACCCCTGCGTGGTTAAGCTCGCATTTCCCAGGGAGTTACGTTTGTTAACTCCCAGTCAATTCACATTCGTCTTCCAGCAGCCACAACGGGCTGGCACGCCGCAAATTACCATTCTCGGCCGCCTGAATTCGCTGGGGCATCCCCGTATCGGTCTTACTGTCGCCAAGAAAAACGTTCGACGCGCGCATGAACGCAATCGGATTAAACGTCTGACGCGTGAAAGCTTCCGTCTGCGCCAACATGAACTCCCGGCTATGGATTTCGTGGTGGTGGCGAAAAAAGGGGTTGCCGACCTCGATAACCGTGCTCTCTCGGAAGCGTTGGAAAAATTATGGCGCCGCCACTGTCGCCTGGCTCGCGGGTCCTGATAGCCCTCATTCGGGTCTATCAACGCCTGATTAGTCCGCTACTCGGGCCGCATTGTCGTTTCACTCCAACCTGTTCAAGCTACGGAATTGAGGCATTGCGCAGGTTTGGAGTGATAAAAGGCAGTTGGTTGACGGTGAAACGCGTATTAAAATGCCACCCTTTACACCCTGGTGGTGACGATCCCGTCCCGCCCGGACCATTTGATACCAGAGAACACTAACGATGGATTCGCAACGCAATCTTTTAGTCATCGCTTTGCTGTTCGTGTCTTTCATGATCTGGCAAGCCTGGGAGCAGGATAAAAACCCGCAACCTCAGGCCCAACAGACCACGCAGACAACGACCACCGCAGCGGGTAGCGCCGCCGACCAGGGCGTACCGGCCAGTGGCCAGGGGAAACTGATTTCGGTTAAGACCGACGTGCTTGATCTGACCATCAACACCCGTGGTGGTGATGTTGAACAGGCTCTGCTCCCGGCTTACCCGAAAGAGCTGAACTCTACCCAGCCGTTCCAGCTGCTGGAAACTTCACCGCAGTTTATTTATCAGGCACAGAGCGGTCTGACCGGTCGTGATGGCCCGGATAACCCGGCTAACGGCCCGCGTCCGCTGTATAACGTTGAAAAAGACGCTTATGTGCTGGCTGAAGGTCAAAACGAACTGCAGGTGCCGATGACGTATACCGACGCGGCAGGCAACACGTTTACCAAAACGTTTGTCCTGAAACGTGGTGATTACGCTGTCAACGTCAACTACAACGTGCAGAACGCTGGCGAAAAACCGCTGGAGATCTCCACCTTTGGCCAGTTGAAGCAATCCATCAATCTGCCACCGCATCTCGATACTGGAAGCAGCAACTTCGCACTGCATACCTTCCGTGGCGCGGCGTACTCCACGCCTGACGAGAAGTACGAGAAATACAAGTTCGATACCATTGCCGATAACGAAAACCTGAACATCTCTTCGAAAGGTGGTTGGGTGGCGATGCTGCAACAGTATTTCGCGACTGCGTGGATCCCGCATAACGACGGCACCAACAACTTCTACACCGCTAATCTGGGTAACGGCATCGCCGCTATCGGCTATAAATCTCAGCCGGTACTGGTTCAGCCAGGTCAGACTGGCGCGATGAACAGCACCCTGTGGGTCGGCCCTGAAATTCAGGACAAAATGGCAGCTGTTGCTCCGCACCTGGATCTGACCGTTGATTACGGTTGGTTGTGGTTCATCTCTCAGCCGCTGTTCAAACTGCTGAAATGGATCCATAGCTTTGTGGGTAACTGGGGCTTCTCCATTATCATCATCACCTTTATCGTTCGTGGCATCATGTACCCGCTGACCAAAGCGCAGTACACCTCCATGGCGAAGATGCGTATGCTGCAGCCGAAGATTCAGGCTATGCGTGAGCGTCTGGGCGATGACAAACAGCGTATCAGCCAGGAAATGATGGCGCTGTACAAAGCTGAGAAGGTTAACCCGCTGGGCGGCTGCTTCCCGCTGATTATCCAGATGCCAATCTTCCTGGCGTTGTACTACATGCTGATGGGTTCCGTTGAACTGCGTCAGGCGCCGTTTGCACTGTGGATCCACGACCTGTCTGCACAGGACCCGTACTACATCCTGCCGATCCTGATGGGCGTAACGATGTTCTTCATTCAGAAGATGTCGCCGACCACTGTGACCGACCCGATGCAGCAGAAGATCATGACCTTTATGCCGGTCATCTTCACCGTGTTCTTCCTGTGGTTCCCGTCAGGTCTGGTGCTGTACTATATCGTCAGCAACCTGGTTACCATTATTCAGCAGCAGCTGATTTACCGTGGTCTGGAAAAACGTGGCCTGCATAGCCGCGAGAAGAAAAAATCCTGATTCGGTGAGTTTTCGCTAAAATAAGGGCGGTCAGTTGACCGCCTTTTTTCTTTTCGTAGGGCGGATAAGCGCCGCGCATCCGCCACACAAAGCAACAGGAACATCATGAGCGATAATGACACTATCGTAGCCCAGGCCACGCCTCCGGGACGTGGCGGCGTTGGCATCCTGCGCATCTCCGGCCTCAAAGCCCGTGAAGTTGCCGAAACCGTGCTGGGTAAACTGCCTAAGCCGCGCTACGCCGATTATCTTCCGTTTAAAGACGCCGACGGCAGCGTGCTCGATCAGGGGATTGCGCTATGGTTCCCTGGCCCGAACTCGTTCACCGGCGAAGATGTGCTGGAACTGCAGGGTCATGGCGGTCCGGTGATCCTCGACCTGCTGTTAAAACGTATTCTGACCATTCCCGGCCTGCGGATTGCCCGACCGGGTGAGTTTTCCGAACGCGCGTTTCTTAACGATAAACTCGACTTAGCCCAGGCCGAGGCGATTGCCGATCTTATCGATGCCAGTTCGGAACAGGCAGCCCGTTCGGCACTTAACTCGCTGCAAGGCGCATTCTCCGCACGGGTCAACCATCTGGTGGAAGCCCTCACCCACTTGCGCATTTACGTCGAAGCGGCAATTGATTTCCCCGATGAAGAGATCGATTTCCTCTCCGACGGCAAAATTGAAGCCCAGCTCAATGATGTAATTGCCGATCTTGATGCTGTGCGCGCCGAAGCTCGTCAGGGTAGTTTGTTGCGCGAAGGGATGAAAGTGGTGATTGCCGGACGTCCTAACGCCGGTAAATCGAGCCTGTTAAACGCGCTGGCGGGCCGTGAAGCAGCAATCGTAACCGATATCGCAGGAACCACGCGTGACGTGCTGCGTGAGCATATCCACATTGACGGAATGCCGCTGCATATCATCGATACCGCCGGGCTACGTGAGGCCAGTGACGAAGTGGAACGTATTGGTATCGAGCGCGCGTGGCAGGAAATTGAACAGGCCGACCGCGTGCTGTTTATGGTCGATGGCACCACGACAGACGCTGTTGATCCGGCAGAGATCTGGCCGGAATTTATCGCCCGTCTGCCTGCGAAACTACCGATCACCGTGGTGCGCAATAAAGCCGATATCACCGGCGAAACGCTGGGAATGAGCGAAGTGAACGGTCACGCGTTAATTCGTCTCTCGGCAAGAACTGGTGAAGGTGTGGACGTGCTGCGTAACCATCTCAAACAGAGCATGGGCTTTGACACCAACATGGAAGGCGGCTTCCTGGCGCGCCGTCGTCACCTACAGGCGCTGGAACAGGCGGCGGAGCATTTGCAGCAAGGTAAAGCACAGCTGTTGGGCGCATGGGCTGGCGAATTGCTGGCGGAAGAGCTGCGCCTGGCGCAGCAGAACTTGAGCGAGATTACCGGGGAGTTTACCTCTGACGACCTACTGGGGCGGATTTTCTCCAGCTTCTGTATCGGTAAGTAACCGCACTTACGAAGCCGCATCTGGTAGTCAGGATGCGGCTTTGTTTTCCTGTTTGCATTCTTTTTATTAATCAATTCATCTTATAAAGATTAAAATTTTAATGCAGCGTATTTTTCTGAAAAAAACATTTAATAATGCATCTCGAACGATTGTGATTCGATTCACATTTAATAAACTTAGGAATAGATATAAAAATCTTAATGTAATAGTGTAGCAACATGTCTTTCGAGGATAAGTGCATTATGAATATCTTACATATATGTGTGACCTCAAAGTGGTTCAATATTGACAACAGGATTGTCGATCACCGCCCTTAATTTGCCCTTCTGTAGCTATCACCAGAGTCAAACCAATTAGATTCAATGTGATCTATTAGTTTGCCATGCCTTAATTTTACCTTTTAGACAAGCCATTATTGCTTTATCTATTTGCTCGTCTAAATAAATGTACTCGTATACATAATTATGGTGAATTAATGGTTATTGCAGACGCAATATTCACAGGGATCACTGTAATTAAAATAAATGAAGGATTATGCAATGGAAAACTTTAAACATCTCCCTGAACCGTTCCGCATTCGTGTTATTGAGCCAGTAAAACGTACGACTCGCGCTTACCGTGAAGAAGCGATTATTAAATCTGGTATGAACCCGTTCCTGCTGGATAGCGAAGATGTGTTTATCGATTTACTGACCGACAGCGGCACCGGGGCGGTAACCCAAAGTATGCAAGCAGCGATGATGCGCGGCGACGAAGCCTACAGTGGCAGCCGCAGCTACTATGCGTTAGCCGAATCAGTAAAAAATATCTTTGGTTATCAATACACTATTCCGACCCACCAGGGCCGTGGCGCAGAGCAAATCTATATTCCAGTACTGATTAAAAAACGCGAGCAGGAAAAAGGTCTGGATCGCAGCAAAATGGTGGCGTTCTCTAACTATTTCTTCGATACCACTCAGGGCCATAGCCAGATTAACGGCTGTACCGTGCGTAACGTCTATATCAAAGAAGCCTTCGATACTGGCGTACGTTACGACTTTAAAGGCAACTTTGACCTCGAAGGATTAGAACGCGGTATTGAAGAAGTTGGCCCGAATAACGTGCCGTATATCGTTGCGACCATTACCAGCAACTCCGCAGGTGGCCAGCCGGTTTCACTGGCAAATATGAAAGCGATGTACAGCATTGCGAAGAAATACGATATTCCGGTAGTGATGGACTCCGCGCGCTTTGCCGAAAACGCCTATTTCATCAAACAGCGTGAAGCGGAATATAAAGACTGGACTATCGAGCAGATCACTCGCGAAACCTATAAATATGCCGATATGCTGGCGATGTCCGCCAAGAAAGATGCGATGGTACCGATGGGCGGCCTGCTGTGCGTGAAAGACGACAGCTTCTTCGATGTCTACACCGAATGCAGAACGCTGTGCGTAGTGCAGGAAGGCTTCCCGACTTATGGTGGTCTGGAAGGCGGTGCGATGGAGCGTCTGGCGGTGGGTCTGTATGACGGCATGAACCATGACTGGCTGGCTTATCGTATTGCGCAGGTGCAGTATCTGGTCGATGGTCTGGAAGAGATTGGCGTAGTATGCCAGCAGGCGGGCGGTCATGCGGCGTTCGTTGATGCCGGTAAACTGTTGCCACATATCCCGGCAGATCAATTCCCGGCACAGGCACTGGCGTGCGAATTGTATAAAGTCGCCGGTATCCGTGCGGTAGAAATTGGTTCCTTCCTGTTAGGTCGCGATCCGAAAACCGGTAAACAACTGCCTTGCCCGGCAGAACTGCTGCGTTTAACCATTCCACGCGCAACATATACCCAAACACATATGGACTTCATTATTGAAGCCTTCAAACATGTGAAAGAGAACGCGACAAATATTAAAGGATTAACCTTTACCTACGAACCAAAAGTATTGCGTCACTTCACCGCAAAACTGAAAGAAGTTTAATTAACACTACAGAGTGGCTATAAGGATGTTAGCCACTCTATTTCCCCTACACCCTCAATAACAAAAATAGCCTTCCTCTAAAGGTGGCATCATGACTGATCAATCAGAAAAAAAGCACTCTGCATTTTGGGGTGTTATGGTTATAGCCGGTACAGTAATTGGCGGTGGGATGTTTGCTTTACCTGTTGACCTTGCCGGTGCCTGGTTTTTTTGGGGCGCTTTTATTCTTATTATCGCCTGGTTTTCAATGTTACATTCAGGCCTATTATTATTAGAAGCGAACTTAAATTATCCCGTCGGCTCCAGTTTTAACACCATCACCAAAGATTTAATTGGCAACACCTGGAACATTATTAGCGGTATTACCGTTGCCTTCGTTCTCTATATTCTCACTTATGCTTATATCTCTGCTAACGGCGCAATCATTAGCGAAACGATATCGATGAATTTGGGCTATCACGCTAATCCACGCATTGTCGGGATCTGTACGGCCATTTTCGTTGCCAGCGTATTGTGGATAAGCTCTTTAGCCGCCAGTCGTATTACCTCGTTGTTCCTCGGGCTGAAGATTATCTCCTTTGTGATCGTGTTTGGTTCTTTCTTCTTCCAGGTCGATTATTCCATTCTGCGCGATTCCACCAGCACGACTGCGGGGACGTCTTACTTCCCGTATATCTTTATGGCTTTGCCGGTGTGTCTGGCGTCATTTGGTTTCCACGGCAATATTCCCAGTCTGATTATTTGCTATGGCAAAAAGAAAGATAAACTAATCAAAAGCGTAGTTTTCGGCTCGCTGCTGGCACTGGTGATTTATCTCTTCTGGCTTTATTGCACGATGGGGAATATCTCGCGAGAAAGTTTTAAAGCGATTATCTCCTCGGGCGGCAACGTTGATTCACTGGTAAAAACGTTCCTCGGCACCAAACAGCATGGCATTATCGAATTTTGCCTGCTGGTGTTCTCCAACTTAGCTGTCGCCAGTTCGTTCTTTGGCGTCACGCTTGGGCTGTTCGATTACCTGGCGGATCTGTTTAAGATTGATAACTCCCACGGCGGACGTTTCAAAACCGTGCTGTTAACCTTCCTGCCACCCGCTTTGTTGTATCTCGTCTTCCCGAATGGCTTTATTTACGGGATTGGCGGTGCCGGACTGTGCGCCACCATCTGGGCGGTCATTATCCCCGCGGTGCTGGCAATCAAAGCTCGCAAGAAGTTTCCCAATCAGATATTTACGGTCTGGGGCGGCAATCTTATTCCGGCGATTGTCATTCTCTTTGGTATCACCGTGATTTTGTGCTGGTTCGGCAACGTATTTAACGTGTTACCTAAATTTGGCTAAGCCCTTAAAGAAGCCAGCGGTCATTCGCTGGCTTCTTGCCTGAAAGGAAATCTCTTTTGTCCAAATGGCAACTCGCCTGATTCTCCTTCACCACGTATGCTTTGCGTCACCTTCCCGTCAGGACGCTTTATCCCATGTCCCGCTTTTTAATTTGTAGTTTTGCTCTGGTTTTACTCTATCCCGCAGGTATTGATATGTACCTGGTCGGCTTACCGCGCATCGCCACCGATCTCAATGCCAGCGAAGCGCAGTTGCATATTGCGTTCTCCGTTTACCTTGCGGGGATGGCAGCAGCAATGTTATTTGCCGGGAAAGTGGCCGACCGTTCAGGGAGAAAACCTGTCGCCATCCCCGGCGCGGCGCTATTTATTATCGCCTCTGTGCTCTGTTCACTGGCTGAAACCAGCGCGTTATTTCTTGCAGGACGCTTTCTGCAGGGACTCGGCGCGGGCTGTTGTTATGTGGTGGCATTCGCGATTTTACGCGACACGCTGGACGATCGACGTCGGGCAAAAGTGCTGTCATTACTCAACGGCATTACTTGCATCATTCCGGTGTTAGCGCCAGTGCTTGGCCACCTGATTATGCTTAAGTTCCCGTGGCAGAGCCTGTTCTGGGTAATGGCGCTGATGGGTGTCGCGGTACTCGTGTTGTCATTGTTTATTTTAAAAGAAACCCGCCCTGCGGCACCTGCCGCTTCGGGCAAAACACGAGAAAATACCGAGTCGTTGCTTAACCGCTTTTTCCTCAGCCGAGTGCTTATCACCACCCTCAGCGTCTCAGTCATACTTACCTTCGTGAATACGTCGCCAGTATTGATGATGGAAATCATGGGCTTTGCGCGCGGAGAATACGCCACCATTATGGCGTTGACCGCAGGTGTTAGCATGACCGTATCATTCTCCACGCCATTTGCGTTGGGGATTTTTAAGCCACGTACGTTGATGATCACCTCGCAGGTGTTATTTCTGGCGGCGGGAATCATTCTTGCAGTTTCGCCTTCCCATGCTGTTTCGCTGTTTGGCATCACATTGATTTGCGCTGGTTTTTCAGTGGGATTCGGCGTGGCAATGAGTCAGGCGTTAGGGCCGTTTTCATTACGCGCGGGCGTAGCCAGTTCGACATTAGGCATTGCACAGGTTTGCGGTTCATCACTGTGGATTTGGCTAGCGGCGGTAGTCGGCGTAGGCGCATGGAATATGCTGATCGGGATTCTGATTGCCTGTAGCATAGTGAGCCTGTTGCTGATTATGCTCGTCGCGCCTGGACGCCCCGTTACCGCTCATGAAGAAATCCATCACCACACTTGATCTGAATTTGCTGCTCTGCCTGCAACTGCTGATGCAGGAGCGCAGCGTGACCAAAGCGGCGAAGCGGATGAACGTGACGCCTTCGGCGGTGAGCAAATCTCTGGCAAAGCTTCGGATATGGTTTGATGACCTGCTCTTTGTGAACTCACCGCTGGGCCTGACGCCAACGCCGCTGATGGTCAGCATGGAGCAAAATCTGGCGGAGTGGATGCAAATGAGCAATCTGCTGCTGGATAAACCGCACCACCAAACGCCACGTGGTCTGAAGTTTGAGCTGGCAGCAGAATCGCCGCTGATGATGATTATGTTTAATGCGCTGTCGAAACATATTTACCAGCGTTACCCACAGGCGACGATTAAACTGCGCAACTGGGATTATGACTCGTTGGATGCAATTATTCGTGGCGAAGTGGATATCGGTTTTACCGGACGAGAAAGCCACCCTCGCTCGCGAGAACAGCTTAGTCTTCTGCCGTTGTCTATTGATTATGACGTATTATTTACAGACTTACCGTGCGTCTGGTTGCGCAAAGATCATCCGGCGCTGCGTGAAGAATGGGATCTGGATACTTTTTTACGTTATCCACATATCAGCATTTGCTGGGAACAGAGCGATACCTGGGCGCTGGACAATGTGTTGCAGGAATCAGGGCGCGAACGCACGATTGCCATGAGTCTGCCGGAATTCGAGCAGTCACTGTTTATGGCGGCGCAGCCAGACAATTTGCTACTGGCGACCGCACCGCGCTACTGTCAGTATTACAACCAACTCCACCAGCTGCCACTGGTTGCACTCCCTCTCCCGTTTGACGAAATCCAGCAAAAAAAGCTGGAAGTGCCGTTTACTCTGCTGTGGCACAAACGGAACAGCCATAACCCGAAGATCGTCTGGTTACGGGAAACCATTAAAAATCTTTACGCCTCGATGACATAATTAAATCGTATAAAACGCGACCATATTTCGCGATAAAATGTAAAAAACATGTAATAAATTTGTCTGAATCGAACTTTTCGCCGCTTTAGTCTGTCCATAATTTCAGTAAATGATTACTCTGTATTCATAATGGACCATTAAGCATGGAGCGAAAAATGGCGACTCACTTTGCCCGAGGGATTTTAACGGAAGGACACCTGATATCTGTTCGTCTACCCTCCCAGTGTCATCAAGAAGCCCTAAATCTTCCCCCTCATCGTCAAAGTCGTTTCCTGGCGTCCAGAGGTTTACTCGCAGAACTGATGTTCTTGCTGTACGGCATTAGTGAATTGCCGGAAATCGTCACCCAGGCAAAAGGAAAGCCGGTTTTCCACGATAGAAATTTACCATCATTTTCAATAGCCTATGCCGGAAACATGGTCGGAGTGGCATTAACAACTGAAGGTGAATGTGGCCTCGATATGGAACTACAGCGCGCGACTCGTGGGTTTCATAGCCCTCACGCGCCCGATAACCATGCTTTTTCCAGCAATGAATCACTATGGATCAGTAAGCAAAACGATCCTAACGAAGCGCGAGCGCAGCTCATCACGCTGCGCCGAAGCGTGCTAAAACTTACCGGTGATGTTTTGAATGACGACCCGCGAAATCTGCAGTTGATGCCCATTGCGGGACGCCTGAAATGTGCCCATGTAAATCATGTAGAAGCGATATGCGACGCAGAGGAAGTGCTGGTATGGTCCGTGGCGGTCAGCCCAGCGATTGAAAAGCTCAATGTCTGGGAGTTTGATGGCAAGCAAGGCTGGAAAAGCCTGCCGGATATTCACAGCCGCGCCAATAATCCTACCAGCCGGATGATGCGTTTTGCCCAGCTCTCTACCGTGAAGTCATTTTTGCCAAATTGATAGACAACCACAGGAGTCATCATGTCTGAAAAATTGAAGGTGGTTACGTTATTGGGAAGCCTGCGCAAAGGTTCATTTAATGGCATGGTTGCACGTACCCTGCCGAAAATTGCCCCAGCGGGTATGGAAGTTAACGCGTTGCCATCTATTGCTGACATTCCCTTATATGACGCAGACGTACAGCAGGAAGACGGTTTTCCAGCAACGGTTGAAGCTCTGGCGGAACAGATTCGTCAGGCGGATGGTGTGGTGATCGTGACGCCGGAATATAACTACTCGGTGCCGGGTGGACTGAAAAATGCCATCGACTGGCTTTCCCGCCTGCCCGATCAGCCATTGGCCGGTAAACCGGTGTTGATTCAGACCAGCTCAATGGGCGTAATTGGCGGCGCACGCTGTCAGTATCATCTGCGCCAGATTCTGGTCTTCCTGGATGCAATGGTAATGAACAAACCAGAGTTTATGGGCGGCGTGATTCAGAACAAAGTCGATCCACAGACTGGAGAAGTGATTGATCCGGGAACGCTGGACCACCTGACCGGGCAGTTGACCGCATTTGGCGAGTTTATTCAACGCGTTAAGATCTAAATAAAAAACCCGCCAGCAATCATGCATGGCGGGTTTTTAACGCGCTATCGATTTTAGTGGGCGTCGATAAAGACAATTTTCAGCACAAACAGCAGCGCCACGATAATCACGCACGGGCTAAGGTCGCGCAGACGGCCTGTACCGATTTTCATCACGCAGTAGGAGATAAAGCCCAGCGCAATACCTTCGGTAATCGAGAAGCTAAACGGCATCATCACGGCAGTAATAAACGCCGGAACGGATTCGGTGAGATCCTGCCATTTCACACGCGCAAGACTTGAGGTCATCAGTACGCCAACGTAAATGAGCGCGCCAGCCGCGGCGTAGCCAGGCACCATCCCCGCCAGCGGCGACAGGAAGATAACCAGCAGGAACAGCAAACCAACAACCACTGCCGTCAGACCAGTACGCCCACCAACGGAAACACCGGAGGAGGACTCAATATACGCTGTAACAGAAGAAGTACCGATAAACGAACCGGTCACGGAAGAGATACTGTCGACATACAGCGCCTGCTTCATGCGCGGGAATTTACCTTTCTCATCCGCCAGACCTGCTTTATCAGTCACGCCAATCAGCGTACCGGAGGAGTCAAACAGGTTAACCAGCATGAAAGAGAAAATCACGCCAGCCAGTCCGAGGTTGAATGAACCAGCTAAATCCACATGCCCCACCACGGTCATCACGCTCGGCGGCGCGGAGACAATGCCGTTGTAGTGCACATCACCCAGCATCCAGCCTAGTAGCGTTGTCACCACGATAGAAACCAGCACCGCTGCGTGAATGTTACGTGAGGCCAGAATGGCGATGATGAAGAAACCGAGGATACCCAGCAGCACACTGTGAGAAGTCAGATTACCGATACTCACCAGCGTTTCCGGATTAGCGACAATCACACCTGCGTTTTTCAGCCCCATCATGCCGATGAACAGGCCGATACCGCTGGTGATCCCCACACGCAGACTCACCGGAATGTTGGCAATCATCCAGTAGCGAACGCGGAAGATTGTCAGTAACAGCAGACCAATAGCGCCCCAGAAGATTGCGCCCATCCCGACCTGCCACGGTAAGCCCATCGCCTGCACAACGACAAAGGCGAAGAATGCGTTCAGCCCCATGGCGGGTGCCAGCGCGACTGGTAGGTTAGCAAACAGCCCCATCAGAATACTGCCGAACGCAGCAATCAGACAGGTGGTGACGAAGACGGCGCTGGTGTCCATGCCAGCAACGCCGAGAATTTGCGGGTTAACAAAAACGATGTAAACCATCGTCAGGAAGGTGGTAAAACCGGCGATCACTTCGGTCCGTGCCGTCGTGCCATGTTCGCGCAGTTTAAACACGCGTTCCAGCATCCCCTGGCCAGAAGCCTGGGTTGTGTGTTGTTGACTCATTATCTATTTCCGAACAAGGAGGGAAAATACGTCGCTATCGTATACCAAAATGAGACAATATGGACGGCTGAAGATAACTTTTTTTCATTGTATTTGCTTATACGGCAACGATTGCGTCATGCGAATATGCCTGACGAAAACGTTAAACTAACGATAAAGGAAAGACATGTCCCAGATAGAAGCGGTATTTTTCGACTGCGACGGTACGCTGGTCGACAGTGAGGTTATTTGCTCTCGAGCCTATGTCACGATGTTCAGGGAATTTGGCATTAACGTTGACCTGGAAGAAATTTTTACCCGCTTTAAAGGCGTAAAACTCTACGAAATCATCGACATCATTAGCAAAGAACAGGGCGTAGAAATGGTCCGTGCCGATGCCGAACACGTTTACCGTGCGGAAGTGGCGCGCCTGTTTGATAGCGAGCTTGAGGTGATTGCAGGAGCGAACGAATTGCTGGCTAGTGTGAAAGTGCCGATGTGCGTCGTCTCTAACGGCCCGGTCAGCAAGATGCAGCATTCGCTTGGTAAGCTCAACATGCTGCACTATTTCCCGGAAAAACTGTTCAGCGGTTACGACATTCAGCGTTGGAAGCCCGACCCGGCATTAATGTTCCATGCGGCAAAAGCGATGAATGTGAACGTTGAAAACTGCATTCTGGTCGATGACTCCAGCGCCGGTGCGCAGTCAGGAATCGATGCCGGTATGGAAGTGTTTTACTTCTGCGCTGACCCGCACAATAAGCCGATCGTTCATCCGAAAGTCACCACCTTTACCGAGTTGGCGCAGTTACCTGCGCTCTGGAAGGAACGAGGCTGGAATATTACGGCATAACGCTTCAAACTCCCTTCACTTACCCCGCCCGGCAAGGCGCTCAAAGGTAAGCAAAGGGAGTTTGATATGTCAGTTCAACGTCGGGTAATGCATCACGCGTCTACCAGGATTCGGTATTTAATATCCTGAAACAGACTCTTTACGCTAAGCGGGATGCTTTATCTTTAAGCTACTCAAAAGCAGACAGGATGTTTCTATGACTCAAAATATCAGGCCGTTACCCCTATTCAAATATCATCCAAAACCACTGGAAACAGGCGCATTTAAGCAGGATAAAACCGTAGAGTGCGATTGCTGTGAACAACCGACGTCAGTTTATTACTCTGGTCCTTTTTATTGTGTTGATGAAGTTGAATATCTCTGTCCGTGGTGCATTGCGGACGGTTCTGCGGCAGAAAAGTTTGCAGGTAGTTTTCAGGATGATACAAACATTGAAGGCGTTGAATTTGAGTATGATGAAGAGGACGAATTTGCCGGTGTTAAGAACACATATCCTGACGAAATGCTGAAAGAGTTGGTTGAACGCACGCCAGGTTATCATGGATGGCAGCAGGAATTCTGGCTCGCACATTGTGGCGATTTCTGTGCTTTTATCGGCTATGTGGGCTGGAATGAGATAAAAGATCGCCTCGATGAATTTGCCAATCTTGAAGAAGATTGTGAAAATTTCGGTATTAAAAATTCAGATCTAGCTAAATGTTTGCAAAACGGCGGTGATTGTCAGGGGTATCTGTTCCGCTGTCTCCACTGCGGCAAGCTGAGACTGTGGGGCGATTTTTCGTAATGCTACTCTGTCCGGTAAGTTTTACCGGACAGAGTGCCTGGTGCAGCGCACGCTTAGCGTTACGCTTTCGAATCTTTCTCTGCCAGCAATTTATCCAACTCATCGCCGCCGACGTGACGGAAATCCTGCCCCTTCACGTAGTAGAAGATGTATTCGCAGATATTCTGGCAGCGGTCGCCGATACGTTCGATTGAACGTGCGCAAAACAGCGCAGTAAGTACGCTCGGAATGGTGCGCGAATCTTCCATCATGTAAGTCATCAGCTGGCGCACGATACCTTCGTACTCCTGATCGACTTTTTTATCTTCACGATAAATACGCACCGCTTCGTCAATATCCATGCGCGCAAACGCGTCCAGCACGTCATGCAACATCTGGATAGTGTGACGCCCCAGTGATTCCAGGCTTACCAGCAACGGCTGATGCTGCTGGGAGAATTTCTCCAGTGCAGTGCGACAGATTTTATCCGCCACGTCGCCAATACGCTCCAGTTCGGAAATGGTTTTGCTGATCACCATCACCAGACGCAGGTCGCTCGCCGTCGGCTGACGTTTGGCAATAATGCGCACGCAGGCTTCATCGATTGTCACTTCCATCATGTTGACGTTTTTATCGCCTTCGATGACCCGCTTCGCCAGATCGCTGTCCTGGTTGTGCATCGCGGTGATTGCATCAGAAAGCTGCTGCTCCACCATGCCGCCCATGGTCATCACCTGCGTGCGGATGCTTTCCAGTTCGGCGTTGAACTGGCCGGAAATATGTTTATTAAGATTGAGACTGTCCATAACGCACTCCTGAATCAACCGTAACGACCGGTGATGTAGTCTTCTGTTTGTTTCTTCGCTGGCTTGGTGAACAGATCGTCCGTGTTGCTGAACTCAATCAATTCGCCCAGATACATAAACGCCGTGTGGTCGGAACAACGCGCAGCCTGCTGCATGTTGTGGGTTACAATCACCACGGTGTAATCCTGCTTCAGTTCGGTGATCAGCTCTTCAATACGCCCGGTAGAGATGGGGTCGAGCGCCGAACACGGTTCGTCGAGCAGCAGCACTTCCGGGCGAATGGCGATACCACGCGCAATACACAGACGCTGTTGCTGACCGCCAGAGAGAGAGTAACCGCTCTGGTGCAATTTATCTTTGGTTTCGTTCCACAATGCGGCTTTGGTCAATGCCCACTGCACGCGCTCGTCCATGTCAGCACGGGAGAGCTTCTCAAACAGACGCACGCCAAAGGCGATGTTGTCGTAAATGGACATCGGGAACGGCGTCGGTTTCTGGAACACCATGCCCACTTTCGCACGCAGCAGAGCGATATCCTGAGTGTTGGTCAGGATGTTGTCGCCATCGAGCAGAATTTCACCTTCCGCGCGCTGCTCTGGATACAGTTCAAACATTTTGTTGAAGGTACGCAGCAGCGTCGATTTACCGCAGCCGGACGGCCCGATAAACGCCGTAACCTGGTTTTTAGCGATATCCAGGTTGATGTTTTTCAGGGCATGGAATTTGCCGTAGTAGAAGTTCAAATTACGAACCTGAATTTTACTCGGGGCAGTTTCAACCATACTCATTGCAATCTTTTCCTCATCGTGCCTGATGCACTTCGCTAATCAGGCTTACCGTAGGCCGGATAAGGCGTTCACGCCGCATCCGGCAAAGTGTTAACCGTGTTTATTCTTCGCAAATACAACGCGCGCCAGAATGTTCAGCAGCAGTACGCACAGGGTAATGATCAACACCCCGGCCCAGGCCAGTTGCTGCCATTCCGCAAACGGACTCATCGCAAACTTAAAGATCGTTACCGGCAGGTTGGCGATCGGTTGCATCATGTCCGTGCTCCAGAACTGGTTGGAGAGCGCGGTAAACAGCAGCGGCGCGGTTTCACCAGCAATACGGGCAATCGCCAGCAGGATACCGGTCATAATCCCGGACACCGACGCTTTCAGCGTAATCGCGGAGATCATCTTCCACTTCGGCGTACCCAGCGCATAAGCCGCTTCACGCAGGCTGTCCGGCACCAGTTTCAGCATGTTCTCGGTGGTGCGGATAACAATCGGCACCTGTAACAGCGCCAGTGCAATCACACCCGCCCAGCCGGAGAAGTGCTCCATCTGCGCCACCACGATGGTGTAAACAAACAGACCAACCACAATCGACGGCGCGGAGAGCAGAATGTCGTTAATAAAGCGAATCACTTCTGCCAGCCAGGATTTACGACCATATTCCGCCAGATAAATCCCCGCCATAATGCCCAGCGGCGTACCGAATACCGTGGCCCACAAAATTAACAGCCCGCTACCCGCCAGGGCGTTCGCCAGACCACCGCCTTCCGTATTTGGCGGCGGCGTCATTTCAGTGAACAGCGCCAGCGACATACCATCGATACCGCGAGTGATGGTGGACATTAAAATCCAGATCAGCCAGAACAGACCGAAGGCCATCGTCGCCATCGAGAGCGTCAGTGCAATACGATTTTTGAGGCGGCGACGCGCCTGCATTTTGCGGCGGGATTCTGCCAGCGCCGCAGTGGTTTGCATTTCAACCATAGCCATTAGCGTGCCCCCTCATTCTTAGCCAGGCGCATAATCATAAACTTCGATGCGGCGAGGACGATGAAGGTAATCACAAACAGGATCAGGCCCAGTTCCATCAGTGCGGCAACGTGCAGACCGGATTCCGCTTCGGCAAATTCGTTGGCCAGTGCAGAGGTGATACTGTTGCCCGGCATGTACAGCGAGGCGCTGTCGAGCTGGTAGGTGTTACCGATGATAAAGGTCACCGCCATCGTTTCACCGAGCGCGCGCCCCAGACCCAGCATAATGCCGCCGATTACCCCATTTTTGGTGAACGGAAGAACAATACGCCAGATAACTTCCCAGGTGGTGCAGCCAATACCGTAGGCCGACTCTTTCATCATCACCGGGGTTTGTTCGAACACATCGCGCATTACCGCCGCAATGTACGGAATGATCATGATGGCGAGGATCACGCCTGCTGCGAGGATACCGATACCAAAGGCCGGGCCGGAGAACAGCGCGCCGACAATCGGGATATTCGACATGATATTGCCGACCGGCTCCTGGAAGTAAACAGCAAACAGCGGCGCGAAGATAAACAGGCCCCACATGCCGTAAACGATACTTGGAATGGCTGCCAGCAGCTCAATGGCGATACCCAGCGGGCGCTTCAGCCAGCCAGGCGCAAGCTCGGTCAGGAACAGGGCGATACCGAAACTCACCGGGACGGCGATCAGCAGCGCGATAAACGAAGTTACCAACGTACCGTAGATCGGCACCAGCGCCCCGTAGATATCGTTCGGTGCATCCCACTCTTTGGTCCACAGGAAAGCCAGACCAAATTTCTGAATGCTCGGCCAGGAGGAGATGATCAGAGAGACAATAATGCCACCCAACATCAATAGCACAATCAGCGCCGCCAGTTTTACCAGCACGCTGAAAATTATGTCGCCCTTTTTACCCGGTGGGTTAAAAGCAGGCTTGGTTGCAGCCATAAGTTACTCTTCAGTTAAACGCGTTTACAAAGTCATTTTGTAATGCCGGATGCGGCGTAAAACACCGTACCCGGCCTGGAGTTTTATTAGTACAGCGGCTTACCGCTACTGTCTTTAATATTGGTCTTCCACGCAGCGCGAACCTGTTCAACTACGCTATCCGGCAGGCTGGCATAATCCAGGTCGTTCGCCTGTTTAGCCCCGGTTTTGTACGCCCAGTCGAAGAACTTCAGCACTTCTGTGCCTTGTTCTGGTTTCTTCTGATCTTTGTGGATCAGAATGAACGTGGTAGAGGTAATAGGCCACGCATCTTCGCCTTTCTGGTTGGTCAGATCCTGAGCGAATGTTTTGCTCCAGTCTGCACCTTTTGCTGCATTAGCGAAGTTTTCTTCGGTCGGACTAACCGGTTTACCGTCAGCGGAGATCAGTTTGGTGTACGCCAGGTTGTTCTGCTTCGCGTAAGCATATTCAACGTAACCAATTGCACCCGGCAGACGCTGAACGAACGCGGCAATACCGTCGTTACCTTTACCACCCAGACCAATCGGCCATTTTACGGTAGAGCCAGTACCAACGTTGTTTTTCCACTCTTCGTTCACTTTCGCCAGGTAGCTGGTGAAGACGAAGGAAGTCCCGGAGCCATCTGCACGGCGCACTACAGCGATATTCTGTGAAGGCAGTTTCAGACCCGGATTCAATTTGGCGATGGCTTCATCATCCCACTTTTTAATTTTGCCCAGGTAGATATCGCCGAGGGTTTTACCATCCAGCACCAGTTCGCCAGATTTCAGACCCGGTAAGTTAACCGCCAGCACCACGCCGCCAATCACGGTCGGGAACTGGAACAGGCCTTCCTGAGCCAATTTTTCATCAGACAGCGGCGCGTCAGAGGCACCAAAATCAACGGTATTAGCGATAATCTGTTTTACGCCACCGGAAGAACCGATACCCTGGTAGTTAACTTTATTACCGGTTTCTTTCTGGTAAGTGTCAGCCCATTTGGCATACACCGGCGCAGGAAAGGTTGCACCTGCACCTGTCAGGCTTGCTTCTGCAAACACAGAGAAAGCACTCATCGATAAGGTCGCGGCGACAACAGTTGCGACGGTGGTACGCATAACTTTCATAATGTCTCCTGGGAGGATTCATAAAGCATTGTTTGTTGGCTACGAGAAGCAAAATAGGACAAACAGGTGACAGTTATATGTATGGAATATGACAGTTTTATGACAAAGCAAATTTATTGATTAACTTATTGATTTTCATGGCCAACAAAAAGAAAAACGATGTCATCTTTTTGTCATGTCATGTTAAAGAATAGCGGGAAAAATGCGTAAGATGGCAACGGCGAGTGGAAGCGCCGTTGTCCAGTTAGTTTAGCGAACAATCTCAACCGTTATCGTTGCAGTAGCGGTAAATGTTCCTGGCGCGGGGCGAGCCCCCGTGAGGCTTGCAGGAGCAGCAGAAAAAGTGACGCTACCGTCTTTTTCACCAAGGACGGTTGATTTACCCATATCTGTCGGCAGTTCACCACCGTTAACGTTGATTTCCTTATTATTTTTATCATAAATTTTTATCCCAACGTTCGGGTTTGATGTCACGACCATTGAGTTGTCAGTACTGGGTTCGGTAGCATAAAAAGAGGTACTGATATCATCAGTACTCAATACGCCTAAATTTTCACATTCAATAGTGACCGTTTTAGTAATTTTATGCGTTGTTACTGTACTCCCGACAACAGATGAAAAATCTGCCGCTGGAATTTTTCTAAAATCAAAATTAATCGTCTGTAAGTTATTAATTTCACAACTCTGCGGCGCGGTGATATCACCACTAATATAAATATCAGCCATCGGTTGCGAATAGTCAACCGGCGTATCATTACTTATAGTGCCGTACAATTTCGCCACAAGCGTTTGAGGAACAATCAATTTCCCCGCAAATGTTTTCTTGACATAAAAATAAATTCTCGCTTTTGCCCCGCTGGAAGCATTTAATGGTTCAGTGCGATCACATTTGTATTTACCGGAAGGCCTGTTGGCCTGATATTCAAAAGGGGCGTTAATATACCCTACACCAAGAATGTCTATTGATATCCCTACATCAAGGTTAGGATTCAGGTCATAGTATTTTACATTAGAGTGAACCCCCTTATAACTTAAGGCATCGTTTATTCTTGCTGTATAATATATATAAGGAAACTCTCCCACTGTTCCTGTATCACAATGACAATGTGCAGGATAAGAGTCTCCGTTTGTCACTACGGTATTAAATGTCGTTCCGACTCTGTTCTCGTTTGCCGTAATCAGAAAACCTGAAAAATCAAGTACACTATGAAATACACCATTATCAGGGGTACAAATACCTTTCGGGGCTGCAAGTGCCACGCCACTAAAGGAGAAGATAAAGACAGCAAAGCACCACTGTATAATATACTTATTCATAAAAATCCTTTTAATGACATGTCACACCTTGTTCAATTAAGCCGCTCTCACTTTCTGGTATTGAAAGGGAATAATCGAAGGTGCATTTAGTGACGGCATTTTCACCCCAGGAGAGCATCACCTGCCCCTTTTCAGGAAGGCCCGAGAGATAAAGTTCTCCCTGGTCACCGACAATTCCTGAATCAGCGGAGCTTGTATTTTGTACAGAAGCAATAGCGCCAAAAGGTGCTGGCTTACCTTTTGCATTCATTACTCTGAAAAGAACGCGATAGCCCACGTGAGTAACAAATTCTGCTTTAACCACCGCGCCACGGGTGGGAACCATCGTAACGACGGTATTATCAAGTTCTATATTCGACTTCGAGAAATAGTTATCGCTGATTGCTACCCGGTTTTCATCATAAGGGTTTAGCTGTGTCTTGACCGTATAGCCACGCCAGTCCGTTGCTGCACCACGCATATTATCGATTTCCAAACCGGCGGCCCCTGGCGCTTTAACGAGAGCGATTGTTTCACCCAATTCCTGGCTTAACGTTACTCCTTCACTGTGCGCCAGAATGCCGCCCCTGATACCATAATTAAGTCGCTGGGAATTTTGGCTGTAGTTATAACTGCCGTTCACTGTGCCGTAAGTTCCGTCATAGGTCAGTGACATATTACCGCCGACTTCATCATCACGGCTGTTATAGGACTGCATTAAATTCCAGGAAAGATTATTTCTCTCCAGAGCCGTACCACTGAGTCCAAGTTGATGTGAGCTACCGGAATTATCGTTTTGTGAAACAGAATAGGTGGCGTAACTATTTCCCCACCAGCCCGATAAAGGAACAGATAAAGAGAGCATGTAGATCTGCTCACTGGTGTTATCACTGGCATGGTTGTTACCCGTCCCCTGCCGGGCAGTATTGGAATAACTCCAGGAGACGTTCCACGAGAGACGCTTCCAGCTACTGCTGTAGCCAAATTGCATTAATTGTTCAACATCATCGGTATGCCAGTACTGTTGGCGACTTAATGTCAGATATAAGTTGCCATAATCTCTGCCCAGTGATTGCGTTAGCGTTCCTTCCACACGGCTGCGGCGGTTACCGGTTTCCCAAAAATCTTCAGGATTATTACGCCGGGACGCCCATTCATTGAGGGTATAATAGCCTTCGGTGGAGTAACGATAGCCAACCAGGCGCAAGCTGGTATCCGTATCATCAAAACGTTTCGAATACAGAAAGCGATAAGACTGACCGGTTTCCGTATCATCATGACTAAATTTCGCGCGGGCATGTGTCACATCAAAAGAAATTGCGCCCAGAGAACCTAGATCTTTACCCACGCCCAGAGCGGCAGAACCATAATTTTCAGCAGCCTGTATGCCACCATACAATGTAAAACCATGGGGAAAACCATGAAGGATCTGTGCCTGAAGAACATCAGGGGTAAAGCCATCTTCATCGCGCAATTCCCCCACACTGACATCAACATCAGTCTGACCTTCACGCTTGAGGATCGCCAAAGAGGCATAAGGTTGGGTGAATCGTTGTTCGCTACCATCTTCTTCTTTGATAGTCACGTCCAGATCGCCACCTGTGCTGGCAGTGTTGAGGTCGGTGATTTCAAAGGCACCTTGTGGAACGGCAGATTGATAAATCACGTAGCCATTCTGGCGAATGATGACAGTGGCATTGGATTTTGCAATTCCCCGAACTACTGGCGCAAACCCATTCTGGCTGGCAGGTAACATGTCGTTGTCGGTATACAGGCGTGCTCCGCGGATTTGTGTACTGTCAAAAATATCGCTCGCCGTCCACGTATCGCCGATCATAATCTGGCTTCTTAATGCCGCAATATCACGCTGTATCCAGGTGCTGATAGAGTTGTATTCCGCCCGACCATCAGTGGTGTTTAAGGTACTGTAATTACGTAGCCGCCATGACCCAATATTCAGCCCGTTGCGCAAATTGAGATAACTGGTATCTGTCTCCTCAGAACCATAATCCGAACGCAGGGTATGTGAACCAGAAAAATCGTAGTTGATAGTGAGCGCGTTAATCCCCTCATCCCAACGCGTGGGGCTTATGTAATCAAAAGCCATCGCGTCCATGTAGATTTGGGGAATGGATATATTCAGTTGTAATTTATCACTGTCGAACTGCCAGGATGAGCCTTCAATACGTGGCGCAGGATCAAGGCAGGTCGTTTCATCCACGTTATTGAGCGACTTCAAGGCATCAACTTTTACGCCAAAAGAGGCCAGCGTTTTTTTAATGGCAATAAAGCAGGCGTGTAGATCGGCATCGGGGTTATCCTGAACAAAAGTAACATCCTGACGTTCAAACATTTTCCCATTAATAAAAATATCAACGCTATAAATGCCAGGAGGCATCATATTTGCCCGGTTAAACTGACGAATATCGACTTCGGATTTATGGTCGATTTCCAGAAGCGCCGGATTGAATACACTGACCTCGGCCATCAGGCTTTGCGAGAAAATCAGACACGTCCCTGCCGTGAGGCCAACCACTATTCTGGTCGTCATCATAATACGCCTATCCTTATCCCTTGCTTACAGCATCATTTTTATCGGGTCACTGACTGCGCCGTAATCATTAATAAATCGCCAGGTCATTTGACCTCCCGCAGAATTAGCAGGTAAAGGTAACGTGAGCGTTTCAAAAGGACGGATCATGTTGAGAGGCACATCATGACCATCAACGATGACATCCATCACACTGATATGAATTGGGTTGGGATTCTCTGCTATGAGATTTCGCCCTTCCCGGCGCCACTTCACCTTCGATGCAGCCTCTTCGGGAATAAGGCGGATATTTGCTGGTCGCCAGAACAGCTTGATACGCGTTTTGACTGCGATTTCTAGCGAGTTCGCCGCTTTGTTGCTCGCAGAGGGCGGAATATTTTTAATATTCAGCCAGAAGACTGACTCGCGATCATCAGGCAATGACACACCTTTGGTGTGAATAATGCGTAATACTTTTTCTTGCGCGGGTTCTAATCGTGATACCGGAGGAATAACGGTAAACGGCGCTTTACTTTTATCCTCTTTATTAAACGGATCTACCCAAGCCTGGATGAGGTAAGGTATTTTTTCTTCTTTGCTAAATACAGAAATAGATTTATCGGCATTATTACTTAAGTAAACTACCCGCGTACCGCCAATGACAACACCTGCATAGGTTAATGCTGACTGGCCTAGAAAAAGGCTTAGTATAATAGCGATAAATAACTTACATGAAACTGTTGTTTTAAAGAGCCTGATTAAACAACTTTTTCTGGACATAACGACTCCCTGGCCAAAGCCAACTGAATAAAAAGGCCCTTGATAAATTATTTCTTATATTCGACGGTAAATTGTGAATCAGCGTTCGCCGTACCCGCCGTTACGGTCACATTGGTTGCCACATAGCGTGCAATAAACTTCATTTCTGCCTTGCCTTCAGCGTCGATAGCGGTATAAGCAGAGTCGTTATAAAGTTTAACCTGCGAATTATCGGACTGGTTAAAAATACGGATGCCGACGCCAGTAGCAACTATTGCAGCTCCTGTGCCAGTATAATCACCCGGATCGCTCGCAGTAATTGGTGTACCTACTTTCAGGTCACCGTCTCCGCCAGGCGCTTCGGTACCATCAAAACGAACGGCTGCCTGAGTGTAGGTTGCCGGGCACTTTTCAAGTTTAATACTGAACTGCTGTGGTGACGCTAGACTACCTACACCTGAAAATGCATTTTTACTGACTTTACCCAGTGGAACGGTTTGATCGGCTGTATCGGAGGTAACTTCACAAGTAGTGTCGACAATTTCACCGACAAAATGAACAACACCATCCTCTGCCAGTGCATGCCCGGCCAACATTAAAGAAGCCAGAGTGAGTGCACTACCTATAATATTACGTTTCATAGAAACTCCATTGATATAATATATCCTTTAACCTGAATCATCACTTATATTAATAAGTGTGTTTATGATTCGCGGACATACTACATCAACGAAATAAAATTAGCTAAAAATAATATTAATTATTTGAATTTGAATATAAATTTATTATTTAAATATTATAAAAAATGTATAAAATCAAGTGTACAATCAGACATTAAAAACAAATCAGAATATATTCATATTGCCTAATATATAAATCATAATTTTATTAATGTTATTTATGAAAAAAAAGGGCCGCCAGATGGCAACCCTTTCATTATGCGTGTTCTGTTTTACTCAACCGTTACCGATTTCGCCAGGTTACGCGGCTGGTCAACGTCGGTGCCTTTGATCAGCGCGACGTGATAAGCCAGTAGCTGCAGCGGAACGGTGTAGAAGATCGGTGCAATCACCTCTTCCACATGCGGCATCTCGATGATGTGCATGTTATCGCTACCTACAAAACCAGCATCCTGATCGGCGAAGACGTACAGTTGACCGCCACGCGCACGAACCTCTTCAATGTTGGATTTCAGTTTTTCCAACAACTCGTTGTTCGGCGCGACGACGATAACCGGCATATCGGCGTCAATCAGCGCCAGCGGGCCGTGTTTCAGTTCGCCTGCAGCGTAGGCTTCAGCGTGAATGTAAGAGATCTCTTTCAGCTTCAATGCGCCTTCCAGCGCGATTGGGTACTGATCGCCACGGCCCAGGAACAGCGCATGATGCTTGTCAGAGAAATCTTCCGCCAGGGCTTCAATTCGTTTGTCCTGAGACAGCATCTGCTCAATACGGTTCGGCAGCGCCTGCAGACCATGCACGATATCATGCTCAATGGAGGCATCCAGACCTTTCAGGCGAGACAGTTTCGCCACCAGCATCAACAACACGGTTAACTGGGTGGTGAATGCTTTGGTGGACGCCACGCCGATTTCAGTACCGGCATTAGTCATCAGCGCCAGATCGGATTCACGTACCAGAGAAGAGCCTGCAACGTTACAGATTGCCAGCGAACCAAGATAACCCAGTTCTTTCGACAGACGCAGGCCCGCCAGGGTATCCGCGGTTTCGCCAGACTGCGACAGGGTGATCATCAGGCTGTTACGGCGCACGGCAGATTTGCGATAGCGGAATTCAGAAGCGATTTCGACGTCGCACGGAATACCTGCCAGCGATTCAAACCAGTAACGGGAAACCATACCGGAGTTGTAAGAAGTACCACAGGCGAGGATCTGAATATGCTCAACCTTCGACAGCAGTTCGTCGGCGTTCGGCCCCAGCTCGCTTAAATCCACCTGGCCGTGGCTGATGCGCCCGGTAAGGGTGTTTTTGATCGCGTTCGGCTGTTCGTAGATCTCTTTCTGCATGTAGTGACGGTAAATACCTTTATCGCCCGCGTCATATTGCAGATTGGATTCGATATCCTGACGTTTCACTTCCGCGCCTGATTTATCGAAGATAGTTACCGAACGGCGGGTCACTTCGGCAATATCGCCCTCTTCGAGGAAGATAAAGCGACGAGTCACTGGCAGCAGAGCCAACTGGTCAGAAGCGATAAAGTTTTCGCCCATACCGAGGCCAATCACCAACGGACTACCAGAACGTGCCGCCAGCAGGGTATCCGGGTGACGGGTGTCCATAATTACCGTGCCATAAGCGCCACGCAGCTGTGGAATAGCACGCAGAACAGCTTCACGCAGAGTGCCACCCTGTTTCAGTTCCCAGTTCACCAGGTGCGCAATCACTTCGGTGTCGGTTTCAGAAACGAAGGTATAGCCACGGGCTTTTAACTCTTCACGCAGCGGTTCATGGTTTTCGATGATGCCGTTATGCACCACCACAATGTGTTCAGAAACATGCGGATGCGCATTCACTTCTGAAGGTTCGCCGTGCGTCGCCCAGCGAGTATGAGCAATTCCCGTGCCGCCATGCAGAGGATGTTCTTCCGCTGCCTGAGCCAGCATCTGGACTTTACCGAGACGACGCAGGCGGGTCATATGACCTTCTGCGTCAACAACGGCCAGACCAGCAGAGTCATAACCGCGGTATTCCAGACGACGTAAACCTTCAAGAAGGATTTCTGCTACATCACGTTGCGCGATCGCGCCAACAATTCCACACATAGTTTTTGATTCCGGTTTATATCGTTGTCGGTCAACCTGTATGCCCGTTTTTTCGGGCGCCCCGAGCCTTGTAGAGAGTGGGGTTATTTTTATAGTTACTGCTTGTGGGAGGGAGATTATGTTATCTCCTCATCCCAGGAGGCCGGATTTACCCAGCCAGAATTACTTTTTCTTTGCCGGACGACGCCAGCCTTCTTTTTGCGACTGCGGCACGCGGCTGATAGATAATGCGTTTTCGCCAACATTACGCGTCACAGTTGTACCGGCAGCAATCGTCGCGCCTTTACCCACCGTTACAGGAGCCACCAGCTGGGTGTCGGAACCGACAAAGACATCATCGCCGATAATGGTTTTGAATTTATTCGCTCCATCATAGTTGCAGGTAATGGTTCCCGCACCGATGTTAACGTTATCGCCGATCTCCGCATCGCCCAGGTAAGTCAGATGACCGGCTTTCGAACCTTTACCCAGACGCGCTTTTTTCATCTCAACGAAGTTACCGACGTGTGCGCCTTCCAGCAACTCAGCACCGGGGCGCAGGCGCGCAAACGGGCCGATGGTACAGGCCGCAGCCAGATTAGCATCTTCCACTACGGTATACGGGCTAATTTCGCAATCATCACCAATCACGCTGTTTTTAATCACGCAACCAGTACCGATTTTCACGCGATTACCGAGAGTAACGTTACCCTCGATGATAACGTTAGTATCAATTTCAACATCGCGCCCGTGAGTAAGCGTACCGCGCAGATCAAAACGGGCCGGATCGCGCAACATAACGCCTGCTAACAACAGTTTTTCAGCCTGTTCGGACTGGTAAACGCGCTCCAGACGAGAGAGTTGCAGACGGTTATTCACGCCTTCAACTTCGCTTAAACGTTGCGGGTGAACGGCAACGATTTCACGTCCTTCCTGATACGCCAGCGCAATAATATCGGTGATGTAGTATTCACCCTGAGCGTTATTGTTGGTCAGCTTCGCCAGCCAGCGTTTCATATCTGCGCCGTTGGCGATCAGAATGCCAGTGTTGATTTCCTGAATTTGACGCTGCTCGTCAGTGGCATCTTTATGCTCAACAATGCCAGTAACTTTGCCGTTTTCACGGGTAATACGACCATAACCGGTCGGATCATCCAGTTTCACTGTCAGCAGGCCAATGCCGCCCTGCGGTTTAGCATCACGCAGGCGCTGGAGTGTTTCAACAGAGATCAGCGGCACGTCGCCGTAGAGCATTAAAATGTCTTCATCATCGGCAAAGAAAGGTGCGGCCTGCTGCATTGCATGACCCGTACCCAGCTGTTCTGCCTGAAGCACCCAGTTCAGGTTGTCGTCTTTCAGCGCCTGTTTAAGCAGATCGCCGCCGTGACCGTATACCAGGTGAACGTGCGCTGCACCTAATTCATTCGCAGCATCAATGACATGCTGAACCATCGCTTTCCCGGCAAGGGTATGCAGCACTTTCGGAAGATCGGAATACATGCGAGTGCCTTTGCCTGCTGCAAGGATCACTACGCTCATAGCATTATTCAACATACGCGTCCTGACTGTAATTTGAGAACGAATTTAAACCGCTTCACATTGAAAAAACTACATTTTTTTCATCGTGAAATGGACAGGGGATAAATTGCTCAATAACGGATTATCCCCGCTGGCGAAAGAGCCATTTTCGACCATCGTCACGCCTTTTGTCTTCATAAAAGTAAGACACCACCTTCATTTAAGCGTCAGACTGATGTTTTTGCTCTTATTTCGATCAATGAATAAACAGGAAAATCAGCGAAGGATTTCGCGTAATTATAAAAACGAGTTTAATTGCGGGATATAAAAATGCGCAGGATATAGCAGAACCAATCTCGCTGCGGCGCGCGAAAAAAAAGCCAGCCTGTTTCCAGACTGGCTTTTGTGCTTTTCAAGCCGGTGTTACATCGCTTTTTTGGTCAACTCGATAACGCGCAGCTGCGCGATCGCTTTGGCCAGTTCCGCAGACGCCTGAGCGTAATCTACGTCGCCGTGAGAGCTGCTAATGTGCTCTTCAGCCTTACGTTTCGCTTCCATGGCTCGCGCTTCGTCGAGATCCTGGCCGCGAATTGCGGTGTCGGCCAGAACGGTCACGTTGCCAGGCTGCACTTCAAGAATGCCGCCAGACAGATAGATAAACTCTTCGTGACCGTGCTGTTTCACGATGCGAATCATACCAGGCTTAATGGCGGTGAGCAGCGGTGCGTGGCCAGGGTAGATCCCCAGTTCACCTTCGCTACCCGTTACCTGGATTTTCTCGACCAGACCAGAGAACATTTGTTGCTCTGCGCTGACGACGTCCAGGTGGTAAGTCATTGCCATATCACCCTCCGATTAAGGCGTTAAAGTTTTTTGGCTTTTTCCACAGCTTCTTCGATGGAACCGACCATGTAGAACGCCTGCTCCGGCAGGTGATCGTATTCGCCTTCCATGATGCCTTTAAAGCCACGGATGGTGTCTTTCAGGGAGACGTATTTACCCGGAGAACCGGTGAATACTTCTGCCACGAAGAACGGCTGGGACAGGAAGCGCTGGATCTTACGAGCACGCGCTACCACCAGTTTGTCTTCTTCAGACAGTTCATCCATACCCAGGATGGCGATAATGTCTTTCAGTTCCTGATAACGTTGCAGGATGGACTGAACGCCACGCGCGGTGTCGTAGTGTTCCTGACCAACCACCAGCGGGTCCAGCTGACGGCTGGTGGAGTCCAGCGGGTCAACGGCCGGGTAGATACCCAGAGACGCGATCTGACGGCTCAGTACCACGGTTGCGTCAAGGTGCGCAAAGGTGGTTGCCGGAGACGGGTCAGTCAAGTCATCCGCAGGTACGTATACTGCCTGTACGGAGGTGATAGAACCGGTTTTGGTGGAGGTGATACGTTCCTGCAGAACGCCCATCTCTTCCGCCAGGGTCGGCTGATAACCTACCGCTGAAGGCATACGGCCCAGCAGTGCGGATACTTCCGTACCGGCCAGGGTGTAACGATAGATGTTGTCAACGAACAGCAGAACGTCACGACCTTCGTCACGGAATTTCTCAGCCATGGTCAGACCGGTCAGAGCAACGCGCAGACGGTTTCCCGGCGGCTCGTTCATCTGGCCATACACCAGGGATACTTTGTCGATAACGTTGGAGTCGGTCATTTCGTGGTAGAAGTCGTTACCCTCACGAGTACGTTCACCTACGCCCGCAAACACAGAGTAACCGGAGTGCTCGATCGCGATGTTACGAATAAGCTCCATCATGTTTACGGTTTTACCTACACCCGCACCACCGAACAGACCAACTTTACCGCCCTTAGCGAACGGACACATCAGGTCGATAACTTTGATACCGGTTTCCAGCAGTTCCTGAGAGTTTGACAGCTCTTCGTAGGAAGGTGCTGCGCGGTGAATCGCCCAACGCTCTTCTTCACCGATCTCGCCTTTCATGTCGACCGGTTCGCCCAGTACGTTCATGATACGGCCCAGAGTCGCTTTACCTACCGGGACTTCGATCGGGTGTTCGAGGTCTTTTACATCCAGACCGCGACGCAGACCGTCGGAGGAACCCATTGCGATGGTACGCACGATACCGCCGCCGAGCTGCTGCTGAACTTCCAGCACCAGACGCTCATTACCATTTTGCACCTCAAGAGCATCGTACACGCGCGGTACGGCATCCTGAGGGAATTCGACGTCAACTACGGCGCCGATTACCTGGACAATCTTTCCAGTAGCCATCTTAAATCCTCTACGAAATAACCTGTTTAAACCGCGGCGGCCCCCGAGACGATCTCGGTGAGTTCCTGAGTAATGCTGGCCTGACGAGCTTTGTTGTATACCAACTGCAGCTCTTTAATCAGGCTGCCGCCATTGTCGGTCGCGGCTTTCATCGCCACCATACGGGCGGCCTGCTCGCTGGCCAGGTTTTCTACCACGCCCTGATAAACCTGAGATTCGACATAACGACGCAGCAGGGTATCCAGCAACGCCTTCGGATCGGGTTCGTACAGGTAATCCCAGGATTTATGTTTCAGATCATCATCATCTGATGCCGGTAACGGCAGCAGCTGGCTGATGGTCGGAACCTGAGACATGGTGTTAATAAATTTGTTGCTGACAATGTAAAGCTTGTCCAGACGGCCTTCGTCGTAGGCCTGCAACATCACTTTTACCGGACCGATCAGTTCGGACAGGGAAGGGTTATCCCCCATGCCGGTGACCTGGGCAACAACATTGCCGCCCACGGAGTTGAAGAACGACACACCTTTCGAGCCGATCATTGCGAGGTCGCATTGAACGCCTTTGTCGGTCCAGGTCTTCATTTCCGCCAGCAGTTTTTTGAACAGGTTAATGTTCAAACCACCGCACAAACCACGGTCGGTCGACACCACCAGGTAGCCCACGCGTTTAACGTCGCGTTCTTCCAGGTATGGGTGCTTATATTCCAGATTACCGTGCGCAAGGTGACCAATCACTTTGCGCATGGTTTCTGCATAAGGACGGCTGGCCGCCATGCGATCCTGCGATTTACGCATTTTGGAAGCGGCGACCATCTCCATCGCTTTAGTGATCTTTTGCGTGTTCTGGACGCTTGCGATCTTACTACGTATCTCTTTTGCGCCGGCCATGAGCTTCTCCTCAATGCCTTGCGGCCTGCCCTAAGGCAAGCCGCCAGACGTTACCAGGATTGGGTTGCTTTGAAGGAATCGAGGATGCCTTTCAGCTTGCCTTCGATTTCGTCGTTGTAGCCACCGGTCTGGTTGATCTCTTGCATCAACGGAGCGTGATCACGGTCGACGTAAGCCAGCAGAGCGGCTTCGAAGCTGCCGATTTTCGACAGTTCAACATCCGCCAGGTAACCACGTTCTGCTGCGAACAGAACCAGAGACTGTTGCGCTACAGACATCGGCGCATACTGTTTCTGTTTCAGCAGTTCGGTCACTTTCTGACCGTGGTCAAGCTGCTTACGAGTTGCATCGTCAAGGTCGGATGCAAACTGAGAGAACGCTGCCAGTTCACGATACTGTGCCAGAGCGGTACGGATACCACCGGACAGTTTTTTCATGATTTTGGTCTGTGCTGCACCACCAACACGGGATACGGAGATACCCGGGTTAACCGCAGGACGAATACCGGCGTTGAACAGGTTGGTTTCCAGGAAGATCTGACCATCGGTAATGGAGATTACGTTGGTCGGAACGAACGCAGAAACGTCACCCGCCTGAGTTTCGATAATCGGCAGTGCAGTCAGAGAACCGGTTTTCCCTTTCACTTCACCTTTGGTGAAGGCTTCAACGTATTCGGCGTTAACACGCGCAGCACGCTCCAGCAGACGAGAGTGGAGGTAGAATACGTCGCCCGGGAATGCTTCACGTCCTGGCGGACGACGGAGCAACAGGGAGATCTGACGGTAAGCAACAGCCTGTTTAGACAGGTCATCGTAAATGATCAGCGCATCTTCACCGCGGTCACGGAAGTATTCGCCCATTGCGCAACCGGCATACGGTGCCAGGTATTGCAGTGCAGCGGATTCAGACGCGGTTGCTACCACAACGATGGTGTTAGCCAGTGCGCCGTGCTCTTCCAGTTTACGTACCACGTTAGAAATGGTGGACGCTTTCTGGCCGATAGCGACATAGATACATTTGATACCGGAATCGCGCTGGTTGATGATGGCATCGATAGCCAGTGCGGTTTTACCGGTCTGACGGTCACCGATGATCAATTCACGCTGACCACGACCGATTGGGATCATGGAGTCAACAGCTTTATAACCGGTCTGTACCGGCTGATCTACGGACTGACGTTCGATAACGCCCGGAGCGATTGCTTCTACAGCAGAGAAGCCGTCGTGATCCAGCGGACCTTTACCGTCGATTGGTGCACCCAGAGTGTTAACCACACGGCCCAGCAGGCCACGGCCAACCGGAACTTCCAGGATACGGCCAGTACACTTAACTTTCATGCCTTCGGCAAGGTCAGCGTACGGCCCCATAACAACCGCACCTACAGAGTCGCGCTCGAGGTTCAGTGCGATAGCGTAACGGTTACCCGGCAGGGAGATCATTTCACCCTGCATACAATCGGCCAGGCCGTGAATGCGGATAACACCGTCACTTACAGAAACAATAGTACCTTCGTTGTGAGCTTCACTCACAACATTGAACTGAGCAATGCGCTGCTTGATCAGTTCGCTGATTTCGGTGGAATTCAGTTGCATGCTCCAGTCCCCTTAAGACTGCAAGACGTCTGCAAGGCGCTCAAGACGACCGCGTACGCTGCCATCAATGACCATATCACCCGCTCGGATGATAACGCCTGCCATTACAGACTTATCGATTTTGCAATTCAGCTTAACTTTGCGTGACAGACGTTTTTCCATCGCAGCAGAAATTTTCGCGAGCTGTTGTTCACTCAATGCAGCAGCGGAAATGACGTCTACCTCAGCGGTAGCCTCACTCACGGCACGCAGGTGAATAAACTGCTCCAGAACATCCGGGAGCGCGTTAAGACGACCATTTTCAGCCATAACCCGAATTAGGTTCTGACCGTTTTCGTCCAGTTGCTCACCACAAACTGCGATAAACGACTCGGCGAGCGTTTCTGGTGCCAGTGCACCAGAGAGAAGCTCTGCCATCTGTTCGTTTTTGGTTACCTCGGCGGCAAACGCCAGCATGTCCTGCCAGCGTTCTACACTTTGGTGTTCGACGGCAAAGTCAAAAGCTGCTTTGGCGTAGGGGCGAGCTACCGTAATAAATTCAGACATCAGCCCCTCCCTCCTTACAGTTCAGCGACAAGTTTATCCACGATGTCGCTGTTAGCAGCTTCATCCACGGAACGTTCGATGATCTTCTCGGCGCCAGCAACAGCCAGGATAGCAACTTGCTTACGCAGCTCTTCACGGGCACGTTTACGCTCGGCTTCAATTTCCGCCTGCGCCTGGGCCACGATTTTAGTACGTTCCTGTTCTGCCTCAGCTTTCGCTTCGTCCAGAATCTGCGAGCGGCGTTTGTTCGCCTGCTCGATGATTACCTGGGCTTCCGCTTTCGCTTTTTTCAGCTGGTCGGTCGCGCTGGCCTTTGCAAGGTCAAGGTCCTTATGTGCTCGTTCTGCAGAAGCAAGGCCGTCAGCAATTTCTTTTTGACGTTTTTCGATGGCTGCCATTAATGGCGGCCATACGTACTTCATGCAGAACAGAACGAACAGGACAAACGCGATGGCCTGGCCGAGGATTGTTGCGTTAAGATTCACAGCACAATGCCTCTATTTAGTTAACGTTCTGATATTGCTCTTTAAATAAAAGCAACGCTTACTACGCGACAGCGAACATCACGTACAGACCCAGACCTACAGCGATCATCGGGATAGCATCCACCAGACCCATAACGATAAAGAACTGAGTACGCAGCAGAGGAATCAGATCAGGTTGACGCGCTGCGCCTTCCAGGAATTTACCCCCGAGGATGCCGATACCGATCGCAGCACCGATTGCCGCCAGACCCATCATCACAGCGGCAGCCATGTACAGCAGATCCATATTCAGGTTTTCCATGACAGTCTCCAGTTTGTTTCAGTTAAAACGTAGTAGTGTTGGTAAATTAATGTTCTTCAGACGCCATCGACAGATAGACGATCGTCAGAACCATGAAGATGAAGGCTTGCAGCGTAATGATCAGGATGTGGAAAATGGCCCACGGCACATTCAGGATCCACTGTGACCACCACGGCAACAGACCAGCAATCAGAATGAAAATCAGCTCACCGGCATACATGTTACCGAACAGTCGCAAACCGAGTGAAACTGGTTTGGACAGCAGGCTTACCCCTTCAAGGATTAAGTTGACAGGAATGAACGCCCAGTGATTGAACGGCTGCAGCGTCAACTCTTTCGTGAAGCCGCCGATGCCTTTCATTTTGATGCTGTAGAACAGAATCAGGATAAATACGCCCAGTGCCATAGACAGCGTTACGTTCACGTCCGCAGACGGAACCACACGCAGTGCAGGCAGACCCAGTACATGTTCAGCAATGTACGGCAGCAGGTCGATAGGCAGTAAATCCATCAGGTTCATCAGGAATACCCAGACGAAGATCGTCAGGGCCAGCGGAGCAATCAGCTTGCTTTTGCCATGGTACATGTCTTTCACGCTACCATTAACAAAGCCGATCACCAGCTCAATCGCGGTCTGAAACTTACCTGGCACACCGCTGGTCGCCTTTTTGGCTACGCTACGGAATAAAACCAGGAACAACAGACCCAGCACCACCGAGAAGAACATGGAGTCAATATTAATTGTCCAGAAGGTGGCTGGGGGGTTATGCGGATCCACCAGCGAGAATGTACGCAGGTCCAGCTGAAGGTTATTCAGGTGGTGTCCTATGTAATCCTGCGGCGTCATATTTTCTGAAGCCATGATGCCTTTTACCCTTTGTTGTTAATTACAGCCGGTGCCAGTATCTGAACCACCAGCACCAAAACCCACGTAACGATCAGCGGCAAGAATACCGCCTTTAAAACAGCCAACGCCACCACCAGTAACACCAACATCGCCAGAACTTTGAAAGCTTCGCCAAATGCGAACGTCCAGGCCACCCGGCCTTTCGCTGGTGTATGCGCCTGGTGACGCCAGGCAAATATCATAAAAAAAACGTTAGGCAGAAAGACTGCCAGGCCTCCACTTAACGCAGAGACGCCCCAGAAGGGGTCTTTGAGGCTGAACAGCAATCCACTTGCTATCACCACCAGTAACTGAACGAGCAGAAGCTTCCGAGCAACGTTTCGACTCAAGAGCGACACAGACATCACGTTTTTCACTCCTGCTCCCTTCGAGGTATGCCGCGTGTCGTATAAAACTTTCTTTAAGGCTTAGAGTCAAGCATCAAAAAGCGGTCAAATTATACGGTGCGCCCCCGTGATTTCAAACAATAAGTAGCCAAAAGGTGAATAAATGTTTAAATATTTTTCCAGTGCATACAATTGCGACTTTTCTGCTAACCGTGGTGGATCATGAAAAACTGTAAATAACGCGTAAACACTAGTGGTAAAGCGTGCTTCAGATCACATATCGAGCATGTTCACCCGTAGCATATTTATTTACTTGGCAAATGATGCCTTTGCAAGCTTCTGATATTTCAGTCTAAAAACAGATACTCTTTTCACAAATAGCATTTACACAACAAAAACCACCCATTGACATTCTTAATAAAACTTTAACAGACAATTATGGTTCTTAGCGCCAATTTTTAGCAGCCTGATATTTTCACTAATGACTTATTTTCTGCTTACCAAAAAAAGCCACGTTACTTTGTTGATGCAAAATAGTGAACGTGGCGTTAAATGTAACCAGTTATATCAGTAGAAAACCTGGTTGTTGTTAACAGTCTAACCGGTCAATTTTTTATTATTTTTTTGATAAAAATTAAATTTTATTTGCTTTAATCACCACCAGATGACGTTCGCCATCCAGAGCGGGAACCTGAAGTTTAACCACTGATTCGACCTGATATTCTTCAGGCAGCAAAGCGATTTCATCTTCCGGCATTTGACCTTTCAACGCATAAAAACGGCCTTGCTCACCAGGAAGATGATGGCACCAGCTCACCATATCGTTCAAAGACGCAAAAGCGCGGCTAATTACGCCATCAAACGGCGGCTCTGACGGAAACTCTTCTACCCTGCTCTGTACTGGTTCAATGTTTTCCAGTTTCAGTTCATGTTGCACCTGACGGAGGAAACGCACGCGTTTACCAAGGCTATCCAGCAGCGTGAAATGGGCTTCAGGACGCACGATGGAAAGCGGTATGCCAGGCAACCCCGGTCCGGTTCCCACATCGATAAAACGCTCACCTTGCAAATATGGAGCAACGACAATGCTGTCGAGAATATGGCGTACCAGCATCTCGTTAGGATCGCGGACCGAGGTCAGGTTGTACGCCTTATTCCATTTATGCAGCATATTTACGTAGGCAATAAGCTGATTTTTCTGGTGATCGGTAAGCGAAATTCCTGCGTCTTTCAGCAGTGAAGAGAGTTTGTTGAGCACGGTGATTACCTGTTCTTGATGCGTTGCCAGGTAAGCGGGTGCTTACCTGGCATTTTTAATGCGTTATGCGCTACGACGCAGCATACCCTGTTTTTTCAGCCACACCAGCAGAATGGAGATGGCCGCAGGTGTGACGCCAGAAATACGCGAAGCCTGACCGATAGAGGCCGGTTTGTGATCGTTAAGTTTGGCGATCACTTCGTTAGACAGACCGGATACCTGGCGGTAATCCAGCGTCGCAGGCAGCAGCGTGTTCTCGTTACGCTGTTGCTTTTCGATCTCATCTTGCTGGCGCGCAATATAACCTTCGTATTTAACCTGAATCTCAACCTGTTCCGCCGCCTGTTCGTCTGTCAACGCAGGGGAAAACGGCGTCAGCGTGGTTAATTTTTCATACGTCATTTCCGGACGACGCAGCAGATCTTCACCGCTGGCTTCACGGGAAAGCGGCGCAGTCAGGTGAGCATTCACTTCGGCTGCCGCTTCCGCCGACGGGGTTACCCAGGTCGATTTCAGACGCTGACGCTCACGCTCGATGTTCTCAAGCTTCTCGTTAAAGCGCGCCCAGCGTTCGTCATCTACCAGACCCAGTTCACGACCGATTTCAGTCAAACGCAGATCCGCGTTATCTTCGCGCAGCATCAGACGATATTCTGCGCGGGAGGTAAACATACGGTACGGTTCTTTGGTACCCAGCGTGCAGAGGTCGTCCACCAGCACACCAAGATAAGCCTGGGAACGCGCAGGCGCCCAACCTTCTTTGTCTGCGGACAGACGGGCAGCGTTAAGACCGGCCAGCAAACCTTGCGCAGCGGCTTCTTCATAACCGGTAGTGCCGTTAATCTGACCAGCAAAGAACAGCCCCTGGATAAACTTACTCTCCAGCGTCGGTTTCAGGTCGCGCGGATCGAAGAAGTCATATTCGATGGCATAACCCGGACGCACGATCTTCGCATTTTCCATCCCCTGCATGGAGCGGACGATTTGCATCTGCACATCGAACGGCAGGCTGGTGGAGATACCGTTCGGATAAATTTCGTTAGACGTCAGCCCTTCCGGTTCAAGGAAGATCTGATGCTGATTTCTGTCGGCAAAGCGCATGACTTTGTCTTCGATCGACGGGCAGTAGCGTGGGCCGACACCTTCGATCACACCTGCGTACATTGGGCTACGATCGAGGTTACTGCGGATCACATCATGGGTTTTCTCGTTGGTATGGGTGATATAACACGGCACCTGCTGGGGGTGCTGGGCCGCATTGCCCATGAACGAGAATACCGGCATTGGGTTATCGCCATGCTGTTGCGCCAGCACGCTGAAGTCGATAGTGCGCGCATCGATACGCGGCGGCGTCCCGGTTTTCAGACGACCAACGCGCAGCGGCAGTTCACGCAAACGGCGAGAAAGCGGAATGGATGGCGGATCACCAGCACGGCCACCGCTGTAATTATCCAGACCGATATGAATTTTACCGTCGAGAAACGTTCCAACGGTGAGCACGACGGCTTTGGCACGGAACTTCAGTCCCATTTGGGTAACAGCACCAACCACGCGATCGTTTTCGACAATAAGATCCTCAACTGCCTGCTGGAAGATCATCAGATTCGGTTGGTTCTCCAGCGCCGTGCGTACCGCCTGACGATAGAGCACACGATCCGCCTGAGCGCGAGTAGCGCGAACCGCCGGCCCTTTGCTGGCGTTTAGTATCCTAAACTGGATACCTGCCTGATCGATCGCTTTCGCCATCAGACCGCCGAGTGCATCCACTTCTTTTACCAGATGTCCCTTCCCAATACCGCCGATCGCCGGGTTGCAGCTCATCTGCCCCAGAGTGTCGATATTGTGTGTCAAAAGCAGAGTCTGTTGACCCATACGCGCCGCGGCCATCGCAGCCTCGGTGCCTGCATGACCCCCGCCAATGATGATGACGTCAAAAGGATCCGGATAAAACATGGTGATTGCCTCGCATAACGCGGTATGAAAATGGATTGAAGCCCGGGCCGTGGATTCTACTCAACTTTGTCGGCTTGAGAAAGCCCCGGGATCCTGGGTATTAAAAAGAAGATCTATTTATTTAGAGATCTGTTCTATTGTGATCTCTTATTAGGATCGCACTGCCCTGTGGATAACAAGGATCCGGCTTTTAAGATCAACAACCTGGAAAGGATCATTAACTGTGAATGATCGGTGATCCTGGACAGTATAAGCTGGGATCAGAATGATGGGTTATGCACAACTCAAAAACTGAACAACAGTTGTTCTTTGGATAACTACCGGTTGATCCAAGCTTCCTGACAGAGTTATCCACAGTAGATCGCACGATCTGTATACTTATTTGAGTAAATTAATCCACGATCCCAGCCATTCTTCTGCCGGATCTTCCGGAATGTCGTGATCAAGAACGTTGATCTTCAGTGTTTCACCAATCTGTTTGGCACCGGAATTTTTGAGTTCTGCCTCGAGTTTATCTATGGCCCCACAAAAAGTGTCGTATTCACGACTGCCAATACCGATTGCGCCAAAGCGCACCGCAGAAAGATCGGGCTTTTGTTCCTGCAATGCTTCATAGAAAGGAGAAAGGTTGTCCGGAATGTCTCCGGCACCGTGGGTTGAGCTGATAACCAGCCAGATCCCAGAGGCAGATAAATCTTCTAACAGCGGACCGTGCAGCGTTTCGGTGGTAAAACCCGCCTCTTCCAGCTTTTCAGCCAGGTGTTCTGCTACATATTCGGCACCGCCCAGGGTGCTGCCGCTGATAAGAGTGATATCTGCCATAAACCGCCACCTTTATTAAGAGTGGCGTATTGTACGCTGTGAACGCGCTGGGATCTACCTGTGGAAAAGTATGGGATTAAAAAAGCTGATCAGGGCTTAATGGTACGCATGATCGGGTTCTGCAGGACGATCAATGTCTCGGTGGACTGAATTTCATCAATTGTTTGGATCTTGTTGATAAGTACATGCTGGAGGGCGTCGATCGAGCGGCACATTACTTTTATAAAGATGCTGTAGTGGCCGGTGGTGTAATAGGCTTCGGTGACTTCGTCGAGACTTTCCAGCTTTGCCAGCGCGGAAGGATAGTCTTTTGCGCTCTTCAGGATAATGCCGATAAAACAGCCTACGTCATAACCGAGCTGTTTTGGGCTGACGTCGATACGGGCACCGGTAATGATCCCCGCCTGCTTCATTTTCTCTACACGAACGTGAATCGTCCCCGGGCTTACGCCAAATTGTTTCGCCAGTTCGGCGTAAGCGGTGCGTGCATTGCCCATTAACGCTTCCAGGATGCCGCGGTCCAGATTGTCGATCAGATAATTTTCCATAGGATTTTCTTATGTGTATTGATGATTTATTCTATTTTAGCCTTCTTTTTTGACGAATCAAAAGTGAGTTAGGCTTTTTATTGAATGATTATTGCATGTGTGTCGGTTTTTGTTGCTTAATCATAAGCAACAGGACGCAGGAGTATAAAAAATGAAAACCGCTTACATTGCCAAACAACGTCAAATTAGCTTCGTGAAATCTCACTTTTCTCGTCAACTGGAAGAACGCTTAGGGCTGATTGAAGTCCAGGCACCGATTCTTAGCCGTGTGGGGGATGGCACGCAGGATAACTTGTCGGGCTGTGAAAAAGCGGTACAGGTAAAAGTGAAAGCTCTGCCTGATGCCCAGTTCGAAGTGGTTCATTCACTGGCGAAGTGGAAACGTCAGACATTAGGGCAACACGACTTCAGCGTGGGCGAGGGGCTGTACACGCACATGAAAGCCCTTCGCCCCGATGAAGACCGTCTTTCCCCGCTGCACTCGGTCTATGTTGACCAGTGGGACTGGGAACGCGTAATGGGCGACGGTGAGCGTCAATTCTCCACTCTGAAAAGCACAGTAGAGGCGATCTGGGCGGGAATTAAAGCAACCGAAGCTGCTGTTAGCGAAGAGTTTGGTCTGGCACCGTTCCTGCCGGATCAGATCCACTTCGTACACAGCCAGGAGTTACTGGCTCGTTATCCGGATCTCGATGCCAAAGGGCGTGAGCGGGCGATTGCGAAAGATCTTGGCGCGGTATTCCTCGTCGGGATTGGTGGCAAGCTGAGTGATGGTCATCGCCACGACGTGCGCGCACCGGATTATGATGACTGGAGCACCCCGTCAGAGCTGGGTCATGCGGGTCTGAACGGCGATATTCTGGTATGGAACCCGGTACTGGAAGATGCGTTTGAGCTTTCTTCCATGGGGATCCGCGTGGATGCCGACACACTGAAGCATCAACTGGCGCTGACCGGTGATGAAGATCGTCTGCAGCTGGAATGGCATCAGGCACTGCTGCGTGGTGAAATGCCGCAGACCATCGGCGGCGGTATCGGCCAGTCTCGTTTGACTATGCTGCTGCTGCAACTGCCGCATATCGGCCAGGTTCAGTGTGGTGTATGGCCGGCAGCTGTTCGCGAGAGCGTCCCTTCTCTGCTGTAATCGTTTATCGCCGCCAGCGTCTGAGCAGGCGGCTTCGCATCCCGGTATCAAAGCGCCAGATATGATCGAAAATGCGCATGATGCCGGGTTTGCCGTGTGCCGACATCGCCACGGCATGAAAGCGATGCTGATGTACCCGCTGCAACTCTTTCACTTTACTCGTCACATCGTCAGGCAACCGCTGGGCGATAAAATCAGAAATCACCACCGCATCAGCGTCAAACCATTCCCGACTTTGTAAGCGTTCCATAATGGCGCGAAAGCAACTGGCCAGATCGGTGCCGCCACGAAACTGCTGACTTAAAAAGCGGATCGCTTGTTCAAGACCTTGTGGGCCTGAAAGCTCGTAACGGACGATCTCGGTGGAAAATAACATAATATAGCAGCGTCGATTTTCAGCTAGGGCTATGCGCATCAAGGCCAGGCAGAACGCTTTCGCACACTGTTCATTAAAGCCGCCCATTGAGCCGGAAGTATCCACGCAGACAATAAACGGTCCGCGCGGCTGTTCGTCGTAATCTTTATGCACCACCGGGCGTTCGATCACTTTTTCACGCCACGACTCACCGTGCAGGCGATAGGTGAGCAACTGTTTTTCCACCAGCCGACGATAAAATTCATATTCCAGTTCAGTGATGCCCAGTGTCGCCAGTTCCGGCGGCAGAAGGCGTAAAATATCATCGCTTTGTTGCAGGCCATCAACCTGCTCAGGAACGGTTGCTGGTTCGCGCACCATGGTGCGGAAGGTTTCCATCTGCGCATCGTTGCGGGGGATTGATTTGGCCTCCCGCGAACGTCCCAGCTGTTCCGCCAGACGTTTCAGTTCCGGCTGTTCGTTAAGAAATTCCCCGTATTTCACAATCAACTGATAGTCGCCGCGTTTAAGCTGACCGGCGCTCATATCCCACAGACGACCGGCTGCGGTGTTGTTATCTGCCAGAACAGGTTCGAGCTGCCCGCTTAATGTCATGCGTTCCTGAACTTCGCTCAACAGTTGTTCGCGTTCTTCTTCTAATAACTGCTGATTCAGGGTCGTCGCTTGCACAATCAGGCTTAAGCGCCAACGCTGGAGAAAAAGCGTATGCAATGACGGAGTGATAGTGCTGTTAGCATCAACCAGCTGTCGGGCTTGTTCGGCCCACGGGGAATTCAGACGATGCAGTAAGTCCAGAATCTGGGGTAGCTGCACAATAAACTGCGGCGTGGAGAGAAGCTGGCTTTGCTGATAGCACATGACCTCTTCAGTGAGTTCCGGCGGGACACGCGCATCTTTCAGGCGGCTATGCAGCACCTCACGCCAGCGGGGAATATCATCGGTGATTGCCGCCTTGAGGCGCGGGAATTTTTCAAAGAATACCGCCAGCTGCGGTGAGGCCAGCAGCGCGATGATCATCTCTTCGATCAATCCCTCTTCGCTGACGGCCAGCATCACATTGAGCGTATCCAGTGTTAGCATTGTTGCGCCTGGCGAATCTGGGCGCCGACATCCTGTAGGCTGGCTTCAATGCGACCTAACCAGTCGCCAGGGATAAACAGACATTTTTGCTGTTCGCTGAATAAAACGTGTTGCTTACGCCAGTCGCTTTCAAGCTCGTCCAGTTGTTGTTTTATTTCACCTGGCAGACCTTCAGCCGATGAACCGGGGAGCGCCAGCATACTGCCTTGTAAACTTACATCGCGTACAACCAGATGTTGGGCGCTATCAACCTCCAGATTCAGTTTCTGGGCAAAGCCGATACCGTTCAGTTTGCCACGAATTTCACCACCTTTGCTCAGCCACTGTTCCAGCGCGCTACGCTCAAAGGAGATATGAACTACTTCCATATCATGCAGTTTTAACGGTTTTTGCAGCAGCAGAGTCAGATTGGAATCCGTAACGTTGACAGGAAGCTGATACTGCTGACGACGGCTGAAAATGCCGCCCAGACGAATTACCGTTAAGGCTGTTTTATCGCTTTGTTGCTGCTGGAGTTGCAGACGACGTTGCACAATCGCGCCCAGGCGGGTCAACATCCCTTGCTGTTGCCAGGCATGACCGGTCATCAATAAATCAATTTGTTGTTGAATCAAATTCAGGCTTTGCGCGTCATACCACAGGCAATCTTTCAGCAAGATAAGATCAACCGGGGCAACAGCACTGCGACCACTAAAAAAAGCGCTGGCCTGCAATAAGCGGATCGCTTTTTTCCAGCGACGATCGGAGACGTAAGGCGCATCTGGTAATTTATCCAGTTGCTGGCGCAGCATAAAAATCAGCTCAAATACATGATCGGGCAGCGTAATTTCACTAATCTCTTTCTGCCAGCGTTCATATTCTTCATCAGTGACCTGCAAGGCGGCAGGAACCGGATTGTTATTTTCATCTTGTTGGCTGGTCAGCATGGAGCGGAAATTCGCTTTATCCTGCACTTTATCTAACCACAGACGAATCAGCATGCGGTCATATAACGCTTCCAGACTGCTGTCTGCTTCCGGCAGCTCGTTGGAGGCCGCCACGAGCAAGCGCATCGGGATTTTTTCGACATGAGCACCGTTACGGAATTGACGTTCGTTAATAGCGGTTAGCAGGGTATTAAGAATTGCCGGGCCAGCTTTCCAGATTTCATCCAGAAAGACGATTTCTGCTTCCGGCAGGTAACCGCTGGTTAAGCGTTCATAGCGTCCCTCATCTTTTAACGCCTGAATGGAAAGGGGGCCAAAAACTTCTTCCGGGGTGGAGAAGCGGGTCATCAGATATTCAAAATCGCGCGCATTCTGGAAGGCGAATTTTAAGCGACGGGCGATCAGACTTTTAGCAATACCTGGGGGGCCAAGCAGGAACACGCTTTCACCACTTAATGCCGCTAACAAACACAGGCGGATGGCGTGGCTACGTTCATAAAGCCCCTTTTCCAGCGCGCTGCTCAGGCGGGAAATTCTTTCCGCTAATAAATGAGGGTGAGCCATAATGAAGTGGCGTCCTTTCGTCAAAAGTTCTGCGTAAATTGCGAGTATAGACGTTTCTTGCTGGTGGCAAAAATAGTCTCAAAGAAGGGATATTTTTCTTTGAGCCAGGTTAATGTGGCCGCATTTAGGAGTACGATTTTGCCGTTAATCGTGCATACTGAGCGCTTTTTTGTGGGCCAAGGGACTACGCACACATTTCATATTTCAACGAAAGACTAGTCTATGAGCACTGATAATAAGCAATCGTTGCCCGCGATAACCCTCGCGGCGATTGGAGTTGTCTACGGCGATATTGGTACCAGCCCGTTATATACACTTCGTGAATGTTTGTCCGGCCAGTTTGGTTTTGGCGTTGAACGCGATGCCGTGTTTGGCTTTTTATCGCTGATCTTCTGGCTGCTAATCTTTGTGGTTTCCATCAAATATCTTACCTTCGTGATGCGCGCGGATAACGCCGGAGAAGGGGGTATTCTGACGTTGATGTCGCTTGCCGGGCGTAATACGTCGGCTCGAACGACTTCAATGTTAGTGATTATGGGGCTAATCGGTGGCAGCTTTTTCTATGGTGAAGTCGTCATTACTCCCGCTATTTCGGTGATGTCTGCCATTGAAGGTCTGGAAATCGTCGCCCCGCAACTGGATACCTGGATAGTTCCCCTCTCAATCATCGTTCTTACTTTACTGTTTATGATTCAAAAACATGGCACTGCTATGGTCGGTAAGCTGTTTGCGCCGATCATGCTGACCTGGTTTTTGATTCTGGCAGGGCTGGGGTTACGTAGCATTATTGCTAACCCGGAAGTGCTGCATGCGCTAAATCCGGTGTGGGCGGTGCATTTCTTCCTTGAATACAAAACGGTTTCTTTTATTGCATTAGGGGCGGTGGTGCTGTCGATTACCGGAGTCGAGGCGCTGTATGCCGATATGGGGCATTTTGGTAAGTTCCCGATTCGCCTGGCGTGGTTCACTGTCGTCTTGCCTTCCTTAACCCTTAATTACTTCGGCCAGGGAGCGCTGTTGTTAAAGAACCCGGAAGCGATTAAGAACCCGTTCTTCCTGTTAGCACCGGATTGGGCGCTGATCCCGCTGCTGATCATCGCTGCACTGGCAACGGTGATTGCCTCGCAGGCAGTTATCTCTGGCGTCTTCTCATTGACGCGTCAGGCGGTACGTCTGGGATATCTTTCGCCGATGCGCATTATTCACACCTCCGAAATGGAGTCAGGGCAAATCTATATTCCGTTTGTGAACTGGATGCTCTATGTCGCGGTCGTGATTGTGATTGTCAGCTTTGAGCACTCCAGTAACCTGGCGGCGGCGTATGGGATTGCGGTAACCGGAACCATGGTGCTGACGTCTATTCTTTCGACTACCGTGGCGCGTCAGAACTGGCACTGGAATAAGTATTTTGTTGCGCTGATCCTGATAGCCTTCCTTTGTGTCGATATTCCATTGTTCACCGCTAACCTCGATAAACTGCTCTCCGGCGGCTGGTTGCCATTGAGCCTCGGTACGGTGATGTTTATCGTGATGACCACCTGGAAGAGCGAGCGTTTCCGCTTGCTGCGGCGGATGCATGAACATGGTAACTCTCTGGAAGCGATGATTGCTTCGCTGGAGAAATCACCGCCTGTTCGCGTGCCCGGGACCGCGGTGTATATGTCGCGTGCAATCAACGTCATTCCCTTTGCGCTGATGCATAACCTTAAACATAACAAGGTATTGCATGAGCGGGTGATTCTGTTAACTCTGCGCACCGAAGACGCGCCATATGTCCATAACGTCCGTCGGGTACAGATTGAACAACTGTCGCCCACTTTCTGGCGCGTGGTGGCAAGTTATGGTTGGCGAGAAACGCCAAACGTGGAAGAAGTTTTCCACCGCTGTGGCCTGGAAGGGTTAAGTTGCCGGATGATGGAAACCTCCTTCTTTATGTCCCATGAGTCGTTGATCCTCGGCAAACGCCCGTGGTACTTACGTTTGCGTGGCAAACTGTACTTGCTGTTGCAGCGTAATGCACTGCGTGCACCAGATCAGTTTGAAATCCCACCAAACCGGGTTATTGAACTGGGTACTCAGGTCGAAATCTAACGCCAGACGCCTCCTTTCTCCATAAAGGGGGCGTTTTTGTTTTTCATGCTTAATCACGATGTAAAACGTTTCGATATTGATCACATTTCAGTAACGTTGCGATGGTTTTCTCTGTTCAGTCAGGATTAAACTGCTGGTCAGCGAAACGTTTCGCTGATGGAGAAAAAAATGAAAAAAGGCACCGTTCTTAATTCTGATATTTCGTCGGTGATCTCCCGTCTGGGGCATACCGATACGCTGGTGGTGTGTGATGCTGGTTTACCCATCCCAAAAAGTACAACGCGTATCGATGTGGCATTAACCCAGGGCGTACCTTCTTTTATGCAGGTACTGGGAGTTGTTACGAGTGAAATGCAGGTTGAGGCAGCCATTATCGCGGAAGAGATCAAACAACATAATCCGCAACTCCACGAAACGTTGCTCACTCACCTTGAGCAGCTGCAACAACACCAGGGAAACGCCATTGAAATTCGTTACACCACGCATGAACAATTCAAACAACTAACCGCAGAAAGTCAGGCGGTAATTCGCAGCGGAGAATGTTCTCCGTATGCGAATATCATTCTCTGTGCTGGCGTGACGTTCTGAGGTCGTCATGGAAGCATTACTACAGCTTAAAGGCATTGATAAAGCCTTTCCGGGCGTAAAAGCCCTCTCGGGCGCCGCGTTAAATGTCTATCCGGGTCGCGTGATGGCGCTGGTAGGCGAAAACGGCGCGGGTAAATCCACCATGATGAAAGTGCTTACCGGTATCTATACTCGCGATGCCGGTACGCTTTTATGGCTGGGGAAAGAAACGACATTTACCGGGCCGAAATCTTCCCAGGAAGCCGGGATTGGGATTATCCACCAGGAGCTGAACCTGATCCCGCAGTTGACCATTGCCGAAAACATTTTCCTCGGTCGTGAGTTTGTTAATCGCTTTGGCAAAATTGACTGGAAAACCATGTATGCCGAAGCGGATAAATTGCTGGCTAAACTTAACCTGCGCTTTAAAAGCGACAAGCTGGTGGGCGATCTTTCCATCGGTGACCAGCAAATGGTTGAAATTGCCAAAGTGCTGAGCTTTGAGTCGAAAGTCATCATTATGGATGAACCGACAGATGCGCTGACTGATACCGAAACCGAATCCCTGTTCCGCGTCATTCGCGAGCTGAAATCGCAAGGGCGCGGCATTGTCTATATCTCCCACCGCATGAAAGAAATCTTCGAGATTTGCGATGACGTTACCATTTTTCGTGACGGGCAATTTATTGCCGAGCGTGAAGTGGCATCACTGACCGAAGATTCGCTGATTGAGATGATGGTGGGCCGCAAGCTGGAAGAGCAGTATCCACACCTGGACAAAGCGCCGGGAGATATCCGCCTGAAAGTCGATAATCTCTGCGGACCTGGCGTTAACGATGTCTCTTTTACTTTACGCAAAGGCGAAATTCTTGGCGTCTCTGGTTTGATGGGCGCAGGTCGTACCGAACTGATGAAAGTGCTCTACGGCGCACTACCGCGCACCAGCGGTTATGTCACGCTGGATGGGCATGAAGTTATTACTCGTTCACCGCAGGATGGCCTGGCAAACGGCATTGTGTATATCTCTGAAGACCGTAAACGCGACGGTTTAGTCTTGGGCATGTCAGTAAAAGAAAATATGTCGCTGACTGCGCTGCGCTACTTCAGCCGTACTGGCGGCAGTTTGAAGCATGCCGATGAACAACAGGCTGTGAGTGATTTTATTCGCCTGTTCAATGTGAAAACGCCGTCAATGGAACAGGCAATTGGCCTGCTCTCCGGTGGCAATCAGCAAAAAGTGGCGATTGCCCGCGGTCTGATGACGCGCCCGAAAGTACTTATCCTTGATGAACCTACCCGTGGTGTAGATGTCGGCGCGAAAAAAGAGATCTATCAACTGATTAACCAGTTCAAAGCCGATGGCTTGAGCATCATTCTGGTGTCATCGGAGATGCCAGAAGTATTAGGCATGAGCGATCGCATCATCGTCATGCATGAAGGGCATCTCAGCGGGGAATTTACTCGTGAGCAAGCCACCCAGGAAGTGTTAATGGCTGCCGCTGTGGGCAAGCTTAATCGCGTGAATCAGGAGTAAAAAAATGACAACCCAGACTGTCTCTGGTCGCCGTTATTTCACGAAAGCGTGGCTGATGGAGCAGAAATCGCTTATCGCTCTGCTGGTGCTGATCGCGATTGTCTCGACGTTAAGCCCGAACTTTTTCACCATCAATAACTTATTCAATATTCTCCAGCAAACCTCGGTGAACGCCATTATGGCGGTCGGCATGACGCTGGTGATCCTGACGTCGGGCATCGACCTGTCCGTCGGTTCTCTGTTGGCGCTGACTGGCGCAGTTGCTGCGTCTATCGTCGGCATTGAAGTCAATGCGCTGGTGGCTGTCGCTGCCGCACTGGCATTAGGTGCCGCAATTGGTGCGGTAACAGGGGTGATTGTGGCGAAAGGCCGCGTCCAGGCGTTTATCGCTACGCTGGTTATGATGCTTTTACTGCGCGGTGTGACCATGGTTTATACCAACGGTAGCCCAGTGAATACCGGCTTTACTGAGAACGCCGATCTGTTTGGCTGGTTTGGTATTGGTCGTCCGCTGGGCGTACCGACGCCAGTCTGGATCATGGGAATTGTCTTCCTCGCGGCCTGGTACATGCTGCATCACACGCGTCTGGGGCGTTACATCTATGCGCTGGGCGGCAACGAAGCGGCAACGCGTCTTTCTGGTATCAACGTCAATAAAATCAAAATCATCGTCTATTCTCTTTGTGGTCTGCTGGCATCGCTGGCCGGGATCATTGAAGTGGCGCGTCTCTCCTCTGCACAACCCACGGCGGGGACTGGCTATGAGCTGGATGCTATTGCGGCAGTGGTTCTGGGCGGTACGAGCCTGGCGGGCGGAAAAGGTCGCATTGTTGGGACGTTGATCGGCGCATTAATTCTTGGCTTCCTTAATAATGGATTGAATTTGTTAGGTGTTTCCTCCTATTACCAGATGATCGTCAAAGCTGTGGTGATTTTGCTGGCGGTGCTGGTAGACAACAAAAAGCAGTAATAACGACTACAGGACATCTTGAATATGAACATGAAAAAACTGGCTACCCTGGTTTCTGCTGTTGCGCTAAGCGCCACCGTTAGTGCGAATGCAATGGCAAAAGACACCATTGCGCTGGTGGTTTCCACACTCAATAACCCGTTCTTTGTATCGCTGAAAGATGGCGCGCAGAAAGAGGCGGATAAACTCGGCTATAACCTGGTGGTGCTGGACTCCCAGAACAACCCGGCGAAAGAGCTGGCGAACGTGCAGGACTTAACCGTTCGCGGCACCAAAATTCTGCTGATTAACCCGACTGACTCCGACGCGGTGGGTAACGCCGTGAAGATGGCAAACCAGGCGAACATCCCGGTTATCACCCTTGACCGTCAGGCCACGAAAGGCGAAGTGGTGAGCCACATTGCTTCTGATAACGTACTGGGTGGCAAAATCGCCGGTGATTACATCGCGAAGAAAGCGGGCGAAGGTGCCAAAGTTATCGAGCTGCAAGGCATTGCCGGTACATCCGCAGCCCGTGAACGTGGCGAAGGCTTCCAGCAGGCTGTTGCTGCTCACAAATTTAACGTCCTTGCCAGCCAGCCGGCGGACTTCGACCGTACCAAAGGTTTGAACGTAATGCAGAACCTACTGACCGCTCATCCGGATGTGCAGGCAGTGTTTGCGCAGAACGATGAAATGGCGCTGGGCGCACTGCGTGCGCTGCAAACTGCTGGTAAATCGGATGTGATGGTCGTCGGATTTGACGGTACACCTGATGGCGAAAAAGCAGTAAATGATGGCAAACTGGCAGCGACTATCGCTCAGTTACCCGATCAGATTGGCGCGAAAGGTGTCGAAACCGCGGATAAAGTTCTGAAAGGCGAAAAAGTTCAGGCGAAATATCCGGTTGATCTGAAACTGGTTGTTAAGCAGTAGTAGTCTTGGTCAGGTTTTATAACCTGATAGTGGCATCAATACGTCATCGACAGATGAACGTGTAATATAAAGAAAAGCAGGGCACGCGCCACCCTAACCCGGTGGCGCATTTTATGGACATCCCGAATATGCAAAACGCAGGCAGCCTCGTTGTTCTTGGCAGCATTAATGCTGACCATATCCTTAATCTTCAATCTTTTCCTACTCCAGGCGAAACCGTAACCGGTAACCACTATCAAGTCGCATTTGGCGGCAAAGGTGCGAATCAGGCGGTGGCAGCAGGGCGTAGCGGTGCGAATATCGCGTTTATAGCCTGCACGGGCGATGACAGTATTGGCGAGAGCGTACGTCAGCAGCTCGCTACTGATAACATTGATATTTCTCCGGTCAGCGTGATCAAAGGCGAATCAACAGGTGTGGCGCTGATTTTTGTTAATAGTGAAGGCGAGAACGTCATCGGTATTCATTCCGGCGCTAACGCCGCCCTTTCCCCTGTGCTGGTAGAAGCACAACGCGAGCGTATTGCGAATGCCTCAGCATTATTAATGCAGCTGGAATCACCACTCGAAAGTGTGATGGCAGCGGCGAAAATCGCCCATCAAAATAAGACTATCGTTGCGCTTAACCCGGCTCCGGCTCGCGAACTTCCTGACGAACTGTTGGCGCTGGTGGACATTATTACGCCAAACGAAACGGAAGCAGAAAAGCTCACCGGTATTCGTGTTGAAAGTGATGAAGATGCAGCGAAGGCGGCGCAGGTACTGCATGAGAAAGGTATCCGAACTGTACTGATTACTTTAGGAAGTCGTGGTGTATGGGCTAGCGTGAATGGTGAAGGTCAGCGCGTTCCTGGATTCCGGGTGCAGGCTGTCGATACCATTGCTGCCGGAGATACCTTTAACGGCGCGTTAATCACGGCGTTGTTGGAAGAAAAACCATTGCCAGAGGCGATTCGTTTTGCCCATGCCGCAGCTGCGATTGCCGTAACACGTAAAGGCGCACAACCTTCCGTACCGTGGCGTGAAGAGATCGACGCATTTTTAGACAGGCAGAGGTGACGCTTGGCTACAATGAAAGATGTTGCCCGCCTGGCGGGCGTTTCTACCTCAACAGTTTCTCACGTCATCAATAAAGATCGCTTCGTCAGTGAAGCGATTACCGCCAAAGTTGAAGCGGCGATTAAAGAACTCAATTACGCGCCATCAGCTCTGGCGCGTAGTCTCAAGCTTAATCAAACACATACCATTGGCATGTTGATCACCGCCAGTACTAATCCTTTCTATTCTGAACTGGTGCGTGGTGTTGAACGCAGTTGCTTCGAACGCGGCTATAGTCTTGTCCTTTGTAATACCGAAGGCGATGAGCAGCGAATGAATCGTAATCTGGAAACGTTGATGCAAAAACGCGTTGATGGCTTGCTGTTACTGTGCACCGAAACGCATCAGCCTTCGCGTGAAATCATGCAACGTTATCCGACAGTGCCAACCGTGATGATGGACTGGGCGCCGTTCGATGGCGACAGCGATCTCATTCAGGATAACTCGTTGCTGGGCGGAGATTTAGCGACGCAATATCTGATCGACAAAGGTCATACTCGTATCGCCTGTATTACCGGACCTCTGGATAAAACGCCTGCACGCTTGCGACTGGAAGGTTATCGGGCAGCGATGAAACGTGCTGGCCTCGACATTCCTGATGGTTATGAAGTGACTGGCGATTTTGAATTTAACGGCGGGTTTAACGCTATGCGACAGCTGTTATCACATTCGCTGCGTCCTCAGGCGGTCTTTACCGGAAATGACGCAATGGCAGTGGGTGTTTACCAGGCGTTGTACCAGGCTGGATTGCATGTCCCGCAGGATATCGCGGTGATTGGTTATGACGATATTGAACTGGCACGTTATATGACGCCACCGCTCACCACTATCCATCAACCGAAAGATGAATTGGGAGAGCTGGCGATTGATGTACTCATCCATCGAATGGCGCAGCCAACCTTACAGCAACAACGATTACAACTTACTCCGATTCTGATGGCGCGCGGCTCGGCTTAGATTTTTGCTGGCGTTTAATCAAATTATTACCATCAGTTGCCTTCAGGAGCATGAACATCGCTGCTGAAGCAACCGTAATAATCCCCATCGTAATAAACGTATAGTGGAATTGTTCAACAATCGTCGTACCTTCCATCCCTTCGTAAACGCGAAGAACGGCTGCGCTAACGGCTACGCCTAAACTGATCGATAACTGTTGCGTGACCGCCAGGACGCTGTTACCACTGCTGGCGTTGTCATCGGTCAGATCGGCAAGTGTTATGGTATTCATCGCGGTAAATTGCGTTGACATCGCCATCCCTAAAATAAACAACGGCAAAATTAGCATCCAGATCGCCATTGCCGGAGATTGCAATGAGAACTGGGCGATCATCAAACCAATAATCACCGTAATTCCCACTAACGTATGGCGATAGCCCAGACGCCGTAAAACCTGCGTAACCATCGATTTCGCAATAATGGAGCCTAACGCTATCGGTGCCATCATGCAGCCGGCAATAAACGCCTGATAACCAAATCCTACCTGTAACATCAATGGCATAAGGAACGGTACACAGCCGGTCCCCAGACGGGTTGCAATATTGCCTACGATACCGATCGAGAAAGTGCGGGTTTTAAATAAATTTAATGAAATTAATGGGTTTGGCGTTCGTCGCGCATGGAGAATATAGAGAAGCAGTAACACTATGCTGGCCACAATGACCGTTAAGGCAATCCAGGTTTCAACAATTTTCTCACCAAACAGTTCTATTCCACTTGAGAAGAGCACAAGGCTAAGACCAAACAGTAAAAAACCAGTGATATCAAATTTTCGACGTGCTGTGGTGAAGTTGGGCATATGTTTGCGAGCGTAAAGAAGGCCCGCAATACCAATGGGAATATTGATTAAAAAGATCCAGTGCCATGTTGCCCACGTGACTAACATGCCCCCAAGAACGGGCCCTAAAATCGGCCCTACCAGACCCGGCATGGCGACAAAATTCAGTACCGGGAGGAGTTCATTGCGTGGGTATGCGCGCAGTAACGCCAGGCGAGCGACCGGCATCATCATTGCGCCGCCTATCCCCTGAATAACACGGAAGATAACCAGTTGTGGCAGCGAGTTTGAGAGTGCGCAGGCCAGAGAACCCAACGTGAACAAGCTAACGGCAATGGTGAAAACGCGGCGTGTGCCGAAGCGATCGGCCAGCCATCCGCTGACCGGAATAAGCATCGCCACCGTCAGCGTGTAACTGATGATGGCCGATTGCATAGCGAGGGGGGAGCGATTAAGACTATGAGCGATATCGGGTAGGGCTGTATTCAGGATGGTGGCATCAAGTGCCTGCATGAAGAAAGCCATCGCCGCAATCCATGGCAAACCCGCCATACTGCGCTTCTTTTTCTCGCTCATTCAATGTCCCTTTGTCTGGTTATTATCACTTATCCGGAGTGTGTAGTAGCGCCTGACAAGCTTTAAATGCCGCGTTGCCATCGCTTTGGATAATCGCATCGACGATCGCCTGGTGCAGATCCAGCTTTATCACTGTGTCACTGGTTATTGACGTGAAGTAAGTGTGATAAACCGAATGGAATAGCGAAGCGAAAGAGGTCAAAAACGGATTGGCGCTCATTTCATAGATGTGCTCATGCCAGGCCATATCGACCTCAACCCAACGTTCTCGGCGAAAGTTATCTTTTAATGCGACCATTTCGGCCATTAGCGTGTTGAGATGCGCCTTCTGTTCTGCTGTTCCTACCGTTGCAGCCAGTAAACAGGCTTGCGGCTCCAGACAGATACGCATAACCAAAAAGTGATCAATGACCTGATGAAAGTTCTCTTCTGTCATCCACCAGGTGAGTAATTCCTGATCAAGAAAGTTCCAGTTGGATTGTGGCATGACCCGAGTACCAATTCGTGGACGCGGTAAAACCATCCCCTTTGCCGTTAACGTCTTGACCGCTTCGCGTACCGCAGTACGACTCACACCAAATTGCTCACCCAGTTCAATTTCACCCGGCAAAATGGTGCCAGGTGCGTATTCACCTTTTAAGATTCGTTGTGCCAGCTTCTCAGCCAGAACATATGAAAGGTTTTTCTGTGCAGCTAACTGTTGTGCGCTTAAAGGCATTACTTATCTTCCTTTTTCTTTTTATTCCTCTTTAGTATGCCACCTGGAAGTGTGATTGCGGTTGCAAAAACGGCAAATTGCTTGTTTTATGGCACGCTTACAGGTGTTTTGCTGAAAAAACGCGCATTCGGAAAATTATTTT
>NZ_RHJO01000041.1:0-25845 GCF_004211985.1 Escherichia sp. E10V10
TGTCTGTGACATTAGCTACATCATACTTATAGCCTTCATCAACATTCACATTAGCGCCTGTTGTATTCAGGGTTGCGGCATTAATACCGCCAGCCACGTTGAAATCAGTCATCCCGAGGGTGCCGGCATCCATCTTGCTCAGATCGATACTGATAGTTTCGCTATCGTTAGAACCTACCTGAATAGACAGAGACTGATCCTGGCTGAGAACTTTAACGCCGTTAAATTCAGTCTGATTGGAGATGCGGTCGATTTCATCCAGACGGGCATTGATTTCGTCCTGGATGGACTGACGGTCAGAATCGGAGTTAGTGCCGTTCTGCGCCTGAACAGTCAGACGACGGATGTTCTGCAGGTTGTCGTTCACTTCGTTCAGCGCACCTTCAGTGGTCTGAGCGATGGAGATACCGTCGTTAGCGTTGCGGGAAGCCTGAGTCAGACCAGAGATGCTGGCGGTGAAGCGGTTGCTGATAGCCTGGCCAGCAGCATCGTCTTTTGCGCTGTTAATACGCAGACCAGAAGATAGGCGTTGGATCGCAGTGCCGAGAGTGGACTGAGATTTGTTCAGGTTGTTCTGTGCAACTAGGCTCAGTGCGTTGGTATTAATGACCTGTGACATGATATATCCTCAATTAAAACGTGACGGTGCGATCCGCCCGGAATAGAATTTAAACTGAATATGCGTTGTAACTCCGCATACCACAGATATCGGCGTGGAAATAAAGTGGCTAAAGCGAATGAGATAAAAAAAGTAAAAATAGGGCGGAAATGTAAGAGGACAAATTAAAGAAGTTAATTATTTCATCTATTACTTTGTTGAAAAAAAGTTAAATATTTATCCAGTCTGTTTTTATGCCGATATAGGGAAGAGATTCTTAAAAATCACAACCCCTCAGGAGAAACAACATGGGTATATCATCACTGGGAATCGGTTCAGGGATCGATACCGCATCAATGCTGGAGCAACTTAAAGCCAGCGAACAGCAGCGCCTGACGCCCTATACCAGTCTTCAGAATAGCTATAAATTGAAGATTTCAGCCTGGGGATCTATCTCCAGCCTATTGTCTACGCTGCAAAAATCGGTGAAATCATTAGGTGGTGATGCATTCAATACCCTGAAAGTGAGTAGCAACAAAGCCTTTACTGCGACGGCGAGCACGGGTGCGCTGGCGGATACTCATGAAATTACTGTGGAACAACTGGCATCTGCCCATAAACTGAAAACGGCACTCCAGACCAGTGCTGACACCACCCTGGGGAGTACAACTGGCAGCGGCACCAGAAAGATCACCATCACGCAAAAAGACGGAAAAACCACCGAAGTTGAACTTAAAGACGATGAAACGTCGTTAAACAGCATCGCCAAGGCTATCAACAAGCAAAATGGTGATGTTAGTGCCAGCGTTCAGCCTACAGGCAACGGTTATCAACTGGTTCTGAGTTCTAAAACAACCGGCAGCGACGGTGAAATGAGCGTTAAGGTCGACGGCGATCAGAATCTTGCGGACATCTTGGACACGTCAGCGGGCGGTCAGCATCCAAATGGTGTTGCGGGCGATCCTGGTGCAGCTGACAAGATGATTTCGGTTTCGGATGCTAAAGATGCCAAATTGTCTGTTGATGGTACTGATTTTACTCGTTCCAGTAACAACATTACTGACATCATTGACGGTGTGACGCTGAACCTGAATGCCGTTTCTGAAGCAGATAAAAATGATCCGACCAAATTACAATCTGAGCAGTTGACATTAACGGCTGATACGTCTGCTATTAAAACTCACCTTCAGGATTTTGTTAAGCAATACAATGCACTGCTGTCAGCAACAACTACATTCAGTAAGTACGTCAAGAATGATACCTCCGGTCTGAGTGATGATGATGTCGCAACGCCCAGTTCCAAGAGCGGGGCGCTGATGGGCGATTCCACGCTGCGCGGAATGGTCAGTCAAATTCGCTCTACGGTAAACGGCGTTTATGGTGATTCTGGCGCTGATTATGGTTCATTAGCCGATCTGGGCATCAAAATTGATGCCGCAACCGGTCAGATGACACTGGATGAGGACAAGCTGGACAACGCGATTGCCGATGATCCGGATCAGATCGCCAATATGTTTATGGGTCATGGCAGTAATGAAGGCATGGCGACTACGTTGGGGAATATCATCAGTAGCTATATTGGTACTGGTAGCGATGATAAAACCGGGCTTATCAAGACCACCACTGACGGCCTTGATTCACAAAGCAAGGTGGTTCAGCAGCAAATTGATAAGACCCAGAAACTGATCGATGCTCAGGTTGAGCGTTATCGCATCCAGTTCCAGAATCTGGATACCGCGATGTCAAAAATGAACAGCATGAACTCGCAATTAACCTCTCTTTTATCAACGATTTAATAAGAGTAAAGGCTGACGGAGCGTGACTCCGCCAGCCCCGCAGGAGTCTGATATGTACACTTCACAGGGCGCAGAAGCCTACAAACAAGTTTCGCTACAGAGCAAACTGGCAGGAGCAACCCCACATCAGCTTATTTCTATGCTGTTTGATGGAATTCATAGCGCAATCCAGAAAGCAATTATCTATTTTGAACAGGGTAATATTCCTCGCCGCGGGGAGATGATCTCTAAAGCAATCAATATTATTGATAATGGTTTGCGGGCATCGCTTGATCATGAGAAAGGTCTGCATATTGCAGGCGAACTCGAACAACTTTATGAGTATATGTCACGGACATTGTTTCAGGCTAACCGAACGAACGACCCTGAATTACTGAAGCATGTCGATCAACTATTAATGCGGCTTGCAGAAACCTGGGAAGAAATTGACCCACAGCAAACCCGGGGGAGACGTGGTTAATTTGATTTCACATTATGATAATTTGTTCGACATGAACCAGTCGATGTTAACGATGGTGCGTGAAGAAAAATGGGATGCCTTTTTAGCGCTGCTGGATATATTTCTGGCGAAAGCGGAAGACTTAATGACGGGCACCAGTGGATTAACGCTGTCAGAAATTGAGCGTGAACGCATCAAAAGTCTGGTTCGTGAGCTTATGAACGGTACAGAGGAGTTGATCCGTAAAGTCAATATCAGGCTCGAAACGCTCAAGCAAAATATGTCATCTTTGCATCAAGGTTCAAAAGTTAGTCAGATGTATACGTCTTTTGACGCGGTAAAACGCTAATTAGCATTGGTTATACTGCATTCCCTGGGCAGCAAATGAGCTGTACCAGCGTTGGTTAATGTCCATCGGAGTCATGGGCATTAACAATATCATCTATTCTCAATAGTTTATCTATCATATTTTCTATTTCCAGTTTCCGATGCTACGCGACACATATTCCCTTAACGTTGTTCTTCATTGAGATTTTCCTCAACTCTGTGATGCCTTTGGCAGAACATCCTCCTCCTTGCAGTAAAATGCCTGTCGATGTGTTCAAAAAATGCAATGGAGCTTATGTGTTTACGATACGCTGGAATATAAAAACCATTGACCGTATTTCAATGATAGAAGACGTTTTAAAAGAATTTTCATTTTATAAATTTAATATTATTTCAATGAAAGTGACAGCCGGACGCATTCTTATAAAATCAATGTGTCGTCATACAGGGGATATCAATAGTGTAGTGACACGGTTAAGTCATCATCCAGACATTATTAATATTGAGCATTTTAGTACCGATAGTGGAATCACCTCTCATAGATCAGTAAAACCGAGCGAATATTTTACTGATGTGATTGGTGAAAGCCCGCAAATGCAATCGCTTATAGAAAAAGCGATAAAGTTTTCGGAAAGTCGTTTTACCGTATTGATTCGCGGTGAAACGGGAACAGGGAAAGAGTTGCTGGCGCGTGCTATTCATAATTGTGGGCCACGACGTTTACACGCTTTTATTCCGGTAAACTGTTCGACAATCCCTGAAGAACTGATGGAAAGCGAGTTCTTTGGTTACGAGAAAGGCGCGTTCACCGGGGCCGATGGCAAAGGGAAGAAAGGATTGTTTGAAATGGCGGATAAAGGAACGCTGTTTCTTGATGAGTTTGGCGAAATGCCACTAAGTATGCAGGCAAAACTACTGCGCGTTTTGCAGGATAGTGGTATCCGGCGTATAGGCAGTTCTCAGGTTGTTTCTTTTGATACTCGGGTTATCGTAGCCACTAATGCGAACCTGGAAGAGATGATGTTGAATCGTCAGTTACGTGCCGATCTCTACTACCGAATCAATATTCTTTCGTTAACAATCCCGCCGCTTCGCCAGCATCCACAAGATATTACGTTATTGATTGATCATTTTCTGCAAAAGCATGGTTGTGAGTTTAAGCGGGCATTGGTTTTTGATAAACATAGTCTGGAATTTTTGCAGCATTACACATGGCCGGGCAACATCAGGGAACTGGAGAATATTATTATCCGCTTGATGCATATGTCGGACAGTGGAATAGTAACAATGGACGAACTGAAATGGATGAATTCTCCATGCCGGGAGAACCAGCAAAGCCACTGTGGGAATATGGAGCCTTTAAAAGAACAAGTTCGCTTGACTGAACGAAAAATTATCGAAAAAATGTTAGATGATAATAATTCTGCACGCAGCATTGCTAAAGTACTGGGTGTTTCGCACACGACCGTTTTGAATAAAATACGCAGTTACCAACAAGATGTGGTTTATTAACGCCCCCATCTAACATATGGGGGCAGCCCAAATACTACTCGATGAGTTTCAGCAGCGGTGAGAGGCAGAGTAGAATACCGTAGATAAAAATAAGCCAGCTTCTGACTCCGCGTAGGTTTTCTAGCGCTTGGACACTGTAAATTAAGAAAACAGGGATCAGACAAGAGACGATACCGTATAGAGGACTACCAAGCTGGAAAAACACCAGAACGGATACACGAAACGAAACCCAGACAACCAGTGTCGCAACAATAAAAATCCCTATTCCTGTTGTGAGCATCTGCGGGCTGACTTTCTCAACATTAATTACCCGACTTAAAATATTGAGTACAATTCCTTTCAATGCTTCATGAAAACCAAGATAAATACCAAAAAAAGCCGTCAGAACTGCAAAAATATTTAATATTGTCGAAGCAAGATGAATAATTTCTCCTGGTATCACTTGCGTTGCCAGCGCCAGGGCGGAAATATTCTGCTCAAATGCGGAAATCGCTTCTTCATGGCTGATGGAAAAAGTGAATGAGAATGAAAAAAACAATATGATGGTTATCAGCGCAATGTAACTGATTCGATGGGTGCGGATAGCCATTCTGGTGGCCATAACCCGGTCTCTTTCTCTTTTTCGATAGGCAATATTCATCGGATTCAACACCTGAATAAAGACGGCTGAGAAAAAACAAAACGGGATGGTCAGCAGAACGTCACGAAAAAAATCACTCATTGGGGGAAATGCACTGATATTATTAAAATTCCAGTGTGGGATCATGATAAAACCCAGGATAACAATAATCCCTACTTTGATGATTACCATTGGCCCGGAAATTTTAAATAATATTTTTTCTCCACGAGAGGCAATGGCAACCAAAACAGAAAAGACAATGATTTTATAGATAATGGATTGTGACAAGTCGCTATCGGTTAAACCAAAGTGTCTGATATACGAAGCGCTGTCAAAAATGACGGAAAGAGAGTAGATGAATATTCCATGGACAATCATCAAAAAGTATATAACGCCTAAAAAAATGCCCCAGTTTTTCCCCAGGTAGTGGCTTATAATATCAGTATAATCGTTGCAGGTTTCACTTTTGGAAAGTGTTTTAAGATACATGTCCTGCACAATATACGTTGCAGGGTAGGCAATAATAAATGCTGTAATGAAAACCCATATCCCTTTTAAGCCGATCTGCACTGGCATTAAAACTGTACCTGCGCCAATGGCCATGCCAATGCATAATAAAACCCAGCCAAAGTCATAGCGTGTAAAGGGTAGTTTATTGGTGAGTGTGTGAGAAATATTTACATAATTATCCGCTTGTTGCGTGCTGATTTGCATAATGTGCCTCCATCCCAATCCCTCTGCCAATAAAGCAGAGGGCAGGTGTTGATATTTTATATGCTTTTGAAAAATTAATTTCCGGCGATGGCTGTGGCGATTGCCTGCTGAAGGTCCTCAATAATATCGTCAGGATCTTCCAGACCTACAGAAAGCCGAATCATTCCATCAGTAATTCCTGCTTTTAATCGTTCTTCTGGCGGCACAGGAGAGTGGGTCATCGATGCCGGATGTTGGATCAGTGTTTCGGTATCCCCAAGGCTTACCGCCAGCAAACATAAATTGACCGCGTTAATCATCCGTCTGCCAGATTCAAAGCCTCCGGCTATTTCGAAACTGATGACACCGCCGGGTAAAGTCATTTGTCGCTTATATAAATCGTACTGAGGATGAGCCAGTAATCCAGGATAATAGACATGGGTAATTGCCGGATGGCTTTCAAGGAACTGCGCAATTTTCATGGCGTTACTGGAGTGACGTTCCATCCTGACGCCGAGCGTTTTAACGCCACGTAAGGTTAGCCAGGCGTTAAACGGACTCATACATCCGCCCGTAATATCCTTAAGTCCAACGTAACGCGCCTGATCGATAAAATCTTTTTTACCAACAATAACGCCGCCAATGACATCGCCGTGACCGTTAATGTATTTAGTGACGCTATGTACAACAATATCTGCCCCCAGACGTAACGGTTGTTGGCCATAAGGCGACATAAAGGTGTTATCGACAATCAATATCGCGCCGTGCTGATGTGCGATACCCACGACCATTTCAATATCGACCAGTGTCAGCGTCGGATTGGCCGGAGTTTCGATATAAATAACCTTCGTTTCTGGTCGTATTGCTGCTTTTAGTTCAGCAATATTTGTCGCGTCGACAAAGCTTGTGGTGATGCCAAATTTCGGCATGCTGTGGGAAAGAAAAGCGTGTGTACAGCCATAAATTGCATTGGCAGAGACAATATGATCGCCTTGCTGGCACAGAGTCAGCAGGGCTGTCGTAATCGCAGAAATTCCAGAAGCGGTCGCCAGTGCAGCTTCACCGTCTTCAAGGACGGCCATTTTTTGCTCAAGGGCATCTGTGGTGGGGTTACCCAGGCGAGTATAAATATAACCTGGTTCTTCAAGTGCAAAACGTGCAGCGCCTTGTTCAGCATTATCAAAGACAAATGTTGATGTCTGGAAAATTGGCGTGCTGAGCGATCCCGTAGAGGGGTCCGGGTGTTGTCCTGCGTGAATAATTTTGGTATCGAATCGATAATTGCGGTTATTAGACATACTCTTTCCTTAATTTTATAAACGACTCGCTAATGACATAGCAATTGCTATGCCAGATAAATAATCGTGTGTATTCAATTTATTAGCGTTTGTTACACCGTCGTTTATGTTCGGAATATTTCCAGTCTGGCAATAAAGTTGCCACTATTAACGGAAGTAATAGTTACAACATACAATTATTTTTCGAAATCGCCGCACTCTTTAAACTCCAGATGCTAAAATGTCACTATGTAATACCTTATCGTTCAATCAAAACAATTGTTGCTCTAACCGCCGAAAAGTTAGTTAGGCTAAATGTTGTAATGAGCAGCGCTGCTCACCATGGGCCGCTTTCAAGGAGATGAGAGTTTATGTTTACAATTTTGATGATAGTGAACAAAGAACCAGATATCGCCAAAACAAACATATCGAAGTACCGCAAGCCGCTATGAGAAAATATTATGAATGGCGTCATCTTGTCAGGGACTATGGGCACGATCCAAAAACAGCGGCGAAATCTGTTTCGGATGCAAATTGTGAAAAACTTCACGGTTTTACTGATACTTATTCATTTCGGATAACTCAAGAGCATAGGGTTATATTCGTCAAGCGAGGTAATAATATTAAAGTTCTTTCCGTAGGCGGCCATTACGTTCGTCAGTAAGTAAAGACCGGTGTTATGGTTTAGCTGTATAACTGCCGTCATGTTAAAGGTGACCGTTCAGGTGGTCACCGAACTCAATAATAAAACGGATCATCATCAACAGCCAGTTTTGGAACGACATACTCCTTTTAGGAATATCGTTGAGTACCTGGCATAGTAAAAGATAATTAACCGTGACTGCCTGTCATTGACCACCTGGGACCCACAATCAATTTTGAGGGCAAGTATTTATGCTGCAAGAACAACAGCGTTTGTGGAAATTTTGAATAAAAATAACTCACTGCCGTTCTTTCTTTAGTTTCTTATGCAATTCCTGCCAAACGGCAATATATGACTCAGTCATCTTGCCTAACGTAAACTCAGGTCGATTAACACTATTACGGAATATCTGCGCCTTCTGGTCTTTACGTAATTGCTCGACATCAGAAAGGTAAGTAATAATCCGCTTTTGGATCGCGGCGATAGTCGGTTCGCAAGCATATTCCGGCTGCATATAACTATCCATACCTAACCCTGGCGTGGCTATTAATGCGCAGTTCGACAACAATGCTTCTAGACCAACAATACCGTAGCTTTCCTGCATACTTGGGAAAACCACGATATCAGTTTCCGCCAGCGCCTGTTTTTTCTCTTCCCCCTGCACAAAGGTTAACCCTTTAAAACCTTCTTTTTCCATATAATCGGGGATTTTTTCAGGCCCATAAACCCGGGCTTCTATGCGCTGTCGATAGGTTGGTGGAAGTGTATTGATGGCATCACGGAAAATCAGGAAATTCTTCACAATATCGGTAAAGCGACCAAAAAAGCTAATCACTACTTTGCCTTCAGGATGGGGAACTTTATCCGCCGGATAATCTGCGAAATTCACACCGATTGGAAACAGGTGAGGAGGGACGATATCCGCCGAGACATGCTGAATAACAGAGCGATGGGCCCAATCGCTATGAAGAACCACCGCGCCACTTTGTCTTACAGCGATCCTCTGCTCCCAATAATGCTGCATTCCTTTTTGTGTCCGGGTCAGATAGTGTTGCATACCGATATAGCTGGAATGCAGCGTGAACTGAACGCGCTTTAGCTCAAAAAAGAACGGCAATAGCGGTGAGTTTTCATGCACTGAAATAATGTCAGGTTTGAACTCATTGAGGAGCGGCTGAATTTTTTGCGCTGTACTCCAGGCCACGTTAAGACTGAGCGACTCCAGCGATGAATCGAGGGGTAAGGCCGGTTCTACTGCAATCTCATAATCAGCCAACTGAGAATGTGCTGTCTTTTGATTATTCAGATACAACACTTTAAAAGGATAATTACGCCGTTTTAATTCCGCCCAAAAGTGTTCATTAAAAAAACCAAGACCGCTAAACAGCACGTCCGGGGCTTCAGTTGTAACAATTAAAACTCGTGGTTGCATACCAAATCCTATTATCAAATGCAACGGATAGCCTGCCAGTAAATAAAAAATGACAGGCTTCCATTTAACAATGGCTCTCCACTAGAAACGATATTTAATTCCTAATATAACCAGAGTATCGCTATAGCCACTGTCACCCATTTGCTGCGTGACGTTACCCCAAAGATCCAGGCGACGAGATAACTGGCCTTCAAGTCCCACTTTTACTTCGCCAATATTTTTGGTTCCATCAATACTATTCTTATAGCCATTCATGGTTGCACCAAAATTATGAGTATTGTGGATCCAGTTGGCTTCGATAAATGGCTGGAATTTACGGTCTTTACCGTTATCAATAGCACTATGACCGTTGGCATAAGTACGAATACCAAGACGACTTTGAATATTGCCATCACCATCAAAGGAAACACGTGAACCACCACTACTTGAATGTTCAGTATGGTCATTGGCGCGAACGTTCATCCAGGTCAGTTGTCCCTTAGGTTGCAAATAATATTTCACACCGTCAGAGATTCGTTCCCCCAGTTTGAAGGTATAGCCAGCTTCAATTGATGCCGTAACACCCCGGGATTTATAGCTTTCCGTCGCCAACTGGTCACCTTTTACTTCATTATCAAACCAGTTATATAAAGCCCAGGCATCAACATAACTGCCTGTTTTATCATGCTCATTGGCATACCATGTGCCATACAATCCCGCACTGTACCCCGCCACAGAACCTGTGGATTTATATCCTGAATATTTTGACTCCGTATTGCTGTTTTGCCTGGCGAATCCGGCCATTACGCCCAAATGCCAACGGTCGAAACCATTGCTACTCCATTGTGCAATATCGCCACCTAGTTGAGAAACGTAACGATTCCCCTGATTTTTTAACTGGCCACTGCTATCACGAGAACGGTTATGACCGCCAACTTGGCGCAGCCACAAACTGGTCACCTTTTGCTCACCGGTCAGGGCATCAGTATATTGGGTTTCCCCCATACGATCGTGAAGGCGCATCAGGAACAGGCTATTGGCGGCCATATGGTTAAACATATAGCTCCCCGGTTCGGGTCGATTGATATTTTCAGGTTCAGGCTTCGGTTCTGGAGTTGGCGTAGGCTCGGGGTCAGGATCAGGTTCCGGGTTCGGTATAACCGGATCTTCAGGCGTGACAATCGGAAGCTGTGAACGCAGATACCAGTCACCATCCTGATTATTGACGCTATTTTTATGCAAATAGTATTCAAATGCACCGCCAACGACACGACCTTGCTGAATAAACTCACCGGAGGAATCACCGTTAACTTCAATAACTTTGATCCCTTCACTGGTTTTAGCTCCGGTTCCGCCAGAATTATTAATCAGCAGATAACTTTGTCCGGAGGTTGAGCCATTAATGATGACTCTGTCTGTAGGAGAACTGTCATCCCCAAGGTAAGTATCCAGCTCAACAGTGCCATTATTACCCACATAATCACCGTCGATAGTAAAACGATCACCTACGACGTTATTAGCGAGAATTAAACGGCCCTGGTTTTTGAAGGTGGGCAAATTCTGCAACAGCGCGCTGTTTGCGCTGCCATCGGCATTCGCGGTCAGTATAATTTGACCGAGGTTATTTAACTCAGTCGTTCCGCCACCAAAATCACTGGTTGCCACAGAAGCAACCGCATCCCGGACACCATCCCGATCGGAATCTGACCACTGACGAATATTCCAGACGCCCGTTGTGTCATTCACGATCTTATCCTGACCGCTGGTTAATTGAATAACACCAGTCATCGTTCCGGCATTGGTGATGCTGGTAGCCGCCCCAGTGTATTGGTATGTATTAATACCCGACGGATTATTAGTGTAGTTGAGATCATAATAATCATAGCCAGTTGTGCTAATCGCGACATCAGACAATGCCCCCAACGTTGCACCTTCATCAATCGTGATACTGGAAGTTGCTCCGCCGATGGTTTTAATCCCCGCACCTTCAGAGCCGCCATCAACTACACTACCTTCCTGTAAGTGAACATCAAACACACTCTGAGGATCGAGAATAATGTAGCCGCCGCTACTATAGGAATATTCAGGGCCGGTATCCTGTAAACGAATCGCATCTCCAACTTGAGAGCGAATAACGCCTGAGGTTGTCATCCGAGATTCCAGCGCCTGAGAATATATTGCGGCTGTATCTTTACTGGCACTCTGGTTAACAATTTGACTATCGGAATATTGCGTCACGGCCCCCAACGCTAATAGACCGCCGGATGCACCCGCCAGATAAACACTGGCGTGTTGGGTTCCACGAACGTTGGTTATATCAAAGATTATACCGCCGGAAGGCCCGGAAATGGGGGCCTGAGGTTCCTGCACATCAACATCGGAGATGTTTCCTGTATAGATATTGCCAGAGGTGCTCACTTCAATTTCGGTGTTGCTACGTCCTAATGCCTCAATACCCGTTGCATCCGAATGAATTGTTGTGCCAGCCTCTAAATGGATAACTGATTTATCCGTAGTCATATAATCAGTTTCGTATTGATAGGCTGGGGTACTAGTACGATTATTTATGTCAGTATGAATATGGATATTTATTTTGTTATCAGCATAGACACAGCTAGTTTCAGGTCTGGTACTGACATAATCACAAGAATCTGTGGCATGCGCGGTATTAAAAGCAAGAAAGATAGCACCTGCAACCAGGGTTTTGTTAAAGGGATTTTGACCTGCGTGATAGTATACATTCTGTAGCGCTATTTTAGGTTTTTCAACGCTCTCTTCTGAATAACAACAATTGTATCTATTATCCATAATAGCTCATCCTGATGAAATTTATCCATTTAATAAAACCGACGAGAGCAATACCACGCGCACGCATTTGGTTTAGGTTAAGAGTCTATACGTCCCATTAATTTTGTAAATAAGAAATATTGAACTTTTGGTTAAAATATCATTCATTGATAAAAAACAACATTTTCATACTCAAATAAACACGCATTCGGGACCAGAAAACGATAGTTATTATACAGATTTCAACTGGTTAAAGTGAAAATGGTTTAACAAACGGAATGATCGATTAATAAAATTGTTAGCGATATAAAATAAGGATTTTTATAAACAATGCCAGGAAATTTCCGTGATTAATGCGGACAAATCACTCGTCTCTTTCGATTATTCAAAAAGTTAAAGAAGAAGATCTGTATCCTGAACAATGGCCAGAAAGGCCTCGAGAAGTCTAACCCTTTATCATCAACGAAAGTTTTTAATATTTGTTATTATTATTACGTAATAATGGTGCAAGCACAGCATTCATAACAAGTATAAAAGCCATTGCTATATATATCATTGGAAAACCGAATTGTTGTGCAAAAAAGCCTATTGGTGCTGGCGCCATTAATGTACCTAAATAACCGATGCTTGTAACAATACTTATTCCAGTACCTACAGTAATTCCAGACTGATGGCCTGCGGATGAAAAGATGACAGGAACAATATTGGCAATACCACCGCCAGCCAGAGAAAAAGCCAGAATTGCCTGCCACGGCGACGGTTACAGGGCTGCTGTTAGCATACCGGCTGCTGCCAGGATACTGGATACACGAAGAGTTTTCACGGGTCCATAACTATCACGTATCACATCACCAACGAATCGAACCATTGACATGGTGCATGCAAAAAAAGCAAAAGCAAGGCTGGCTATTTCTATATTAGCATTAAGGTTTTTCATTAGATAACGTGATGACCAGTCGACAACCGCACACTCTGGTATCATTCCAAGAAGAGCCATTATTCCTATAATATAGATTTTAGCCTGGCGGGGTAAACTCGATGATGATTTATTTTTCTGATTCTCTTGTGGATGATCATTAGTGATAAAATGAAGTGCTGTCAAAACCAGAAGAAAAGCGATCCCAGAAATTATAAAAATATGACCAAGGTATCCATAGTTTTTAACTGCATAACCACCTGTAAAACCCGATACAAATAAACCAACGCTCCATGAATAGTGGCACATTGACAGTATTGCGTAAGCTAATTTTCTTTCAAGGATAACGGCATTTGCATTCATGGCCACATTCATCGAACCAATCATCGCGCCTAAGAGAAATAAAAAGAATACTAATGAAGAAATATTTTTTACAATGCCTACGGATATTAACGAAACAGATGCTAACACGGCAAATAATCGAACAACTTTTTGTGAGCCAAACCTTGAGATTAACATACCGGACAGAGGCATCATAAATAAAGCCCCCAAACCGAATGTCAAAATAAGTAGACCAATGGTTATATCATCGGCGCCAAAACGAGGAGCAAGCTGTGCTATCTGCACAGCCCATCCTCCTTGTATAAATCCGTTGACAAAAAATAGTACAGTAACGGCCCATCGGGATTTTTGTAGCCGTTCCATGAACATTACTCCTGCTGTGTTAGCTGTTTATCACTGTAATGAATTACTTACTATTTAATAAAACAGAGTGATCAGCACATAATTTAAGCATATAGCTATCTTCACTGTTTCTGATTAATTGTACATTTTTAAAATCAGGAATAATGACTTTTGCGCCTAATGGCATGAGCTCCTCATCGCCTACACCAACGCAATAACAACCCGCAGCAACTGCTGATGCAACGCCGCTTTTAGCATCCTCGAAGACAACTGCCTGACTTGCTGGAATACCCAGACGTTGTGTAGCAAGAAGATAGGGATCAGGGTGAGGTTTGCCACGGGTAACATCATCACGTTCTACAATAACGGATATGTAAGGCTCTGCATGAAGTAACTCTATGACTCTGTTAATTTTTTGCCTCCAGCCGCTGGTTACAATACCAACAGGAATGTCGGCCTCTCCCAAAGAAGCAATGAGGCTGGCAACGCCAGGTATAAGTTCACAGTCCGTCGTATTCTCTACATGAATAATATGTGCCTGAACTTTTTGCTGGTCGGATTCCGGGAGATCGCCAAATAATGTCCGGATAGTATAGGGGCCAGGATGTCCGTGAATATGCTTCTGTATATCTTCGTCGGTGAGATGACGTTCATACATCAGAGCCGCTTCACGCCATCCATTTTCAATAACCATCCGGGAATCAATCAGGACTCCGTCCATATCAAATAAAACAGCTGAAAATTTTTCTCCGTTTTTATTCACTCTATTCTCCTTCAATGATAATAAATATCTATATCTATATCTATATCTTCATACCGTTCGCTGCTACGACGACCTGTCCCAGCGATATGCATCCATCATTACCAGGTACCAGCTTATGGCAATATGGTTTAAAACCTCTTGATTCAAGTTCATCAAGAGTGTTAACCAGCAAGAATTCATTACAAAAAACGCCTCCGCTCAATACAATCTGGTCAGTTCCATAACGTTCAGAGAGGAGAGAGCACATTGTTGCTATAATATGCACAATGGTTGAGTGAAAACGTCGGCTAAGATCTTCCTGGTTGATGTTATTGACTAGTATGGACTGAACTAATTCTTTCACTAACGGACGATAATCAACACTTATATCACCATTGTGAATTTCATCGATTATATAGGTAAATGGTTCAATCATATGAAAATCTTTTTTTAGAAGCGCTTCCATTTCAATGGCGGCCTGTGCTTCATACTCAATCTCTGAACAAATTCCAATAAGTGCTGAAACACCATCGAAAAGACGCCCCATACTGGTAGTAATCGTTGTGTTAATTTTCCTTGTTACCATCCTGGTGAATACTTCACGGCGATTTTCAGATAAATCAAGAATAGCTGGTAAGTTGATATAACTCTCAACATTTTCACCATATGTTTCAACCAGCAATGATATTGCCATTCTAATAGGTTCTTTAACCGCTTTATCTCCTCCTGCTAATAACATTGGGCGTAAATGAGCAACACGCTCTACACTTTCGACGTTACCAAATAAAAATTCTCCGCCCCATATTGTTCCGTCAGAACCATACCCTGTACCATCGAAAATCACGCCAATGGTTTTACCTGAAAGACCATTTTCCGCCATACATGCGGCCATATGCGCATGGTGATGTTGGACCTGAATGACTTTGATCTCTGCATTTTCGAGGGCACTGCGAGTTGAACGAAAGGCCGGGTGTAAATCACAGACCAGAATATCGGCTTTTTTTATGGACAGTAACCCTTGCAGATGTTTTATACAGTCGAGATGAGATTTAAATGTTGTATCATTTTTTAAATCCCCAATATGTTGACTGATAAACACTTCTTTACCTTTCCCAATACTTATTGTGGTTTTCAGTTCGGCACCAAACGCCACAACATTTCCAACGGAATAAGGAAGGTGAACAGGGTAGGGAGCATAACCTCGTGAGCGACGCAAAAATGATATTTGTGAATCGGGGGTGTTTTTTCGCTTAATAACGCGAACAACGGAGTCATCTACTCTTGTACGAATATCGCGATTATTAAGTACAAAGTAGTCTGCAATTTTCCCTAGTTGTTCTATTGCATCATTATTATCAATGACAATAGGCTGTCCGGAAATATTTCCGCTGGTCATTATAACGGCCGGGAGTTCAGGATCAGCAAGTAACATATGTTGTACAGGCGTAGAAGGCAACATTACACCCAAATTGGGGTTTTTGGGGGCCACCACTTCTGGCAACGTCTGAGAGCGTTTGCGCAAAAGAACGATAGGGCGAGGCCCGCTCTCAAGTAAAGAGATATCGTCAGGGGTCACAACTGCCCACCTGGCCGCGCTTTCACTGTCTGCAACCATAACAGCGAACGGTTTAGCATCACGTCGTTTACGGCGACGTAACTCTCGCACAGCATCGACATTGGATGCATCAACGACCAGATGAAAGCCGCCAAGACTCTTAATGGCAACAATAGCGCCTTCTTTTAGCCTGTCGATGGTAAAACGTATAATGTCACTGACTGAGATTGATACGCCATCTTTATCAGTTAACTGCAGTTGTGGTCCGCAAACAGGACACGCATTGGGTTGCGCATGATAACGGCGATCTTCAATATCATGATATTCCTTATTACATTGTGGACACATTATAAAAGATTGCATGGTCGTTTGTGCACGATCATAAGGCATTCCACAGATAATAGAATAACGCGGACCACAATTGGTACAATTTATAAAGGCATAACGATAACGATGATTGGACGGATCGTTCATTTCCCTCAGACAGTCTTTACATACATTTGAATCAGGGGGAACAATTGTATCCATATTGGATAAATTATTGCTTTTTCTGATATCAAAGCCTGAATAATATGGCGCTGGTTTTTCCAGTTCGACCTTATATATATCAGTGATCCGTGCCAGAGGCGGTGGCTGAGAGATCAGTTCATCAATTATGTTATTTATGGTCTGTGAAGATGCCTGCAGTTCAAGCAAAACACCTTCGGAATCATTAAGAACCCAACCGGTTGCACCATGCGTTCTGGCTAATCGATGAACAAAAGGTCTGAATCCTACTCCCTGGACAATGCCGCAAACTCGAAACCGGCAGGTGTCTTTTTTTTCAGAATCAACAGAGTCTTGGTAGTTCTGCACCGTAAAGTTCCTCAATAATAGTATGCGTTCCGTCAGATTCGACCATGCAGACTTGCGGCTGCGAGCCTGATTTAACCTCTCCAATAATCGCTGCCTTTTTACCAAAAGGATGAACGCGGAGTAATTCCAGAACATGCTCTGCCACATCTGGCTCAACAAACAGGCAAAGACATCCCTCATTGGCCAGATTAATGACATCCACACCTAACATATCAGCAGCCATAGCTGCCTCAGGCTGGACAGGCAACGCATCTTTATTAAAAACAATAGGGCATGAAGTGGCTCTGGCATATTCGTGCAATACTGCAGAAAGACCACCACGAGTAACGTCCCGCATGGAAGCTATTTTTCCTGTAGGAGTATTAAGCAAAATGTTTTCAATCATATGATTCAGCGGTGCACAGTCACTTAATATATTACGTTCAAACCCCAAACCTTCCCGAATCGATAAAAGATGAATAGAGTGATTCCCGATATAGCCACTCAGGATTATTTTCTGACCCGGCCTGACATGAGTTATCGAAACAGGAGGCCGCTCCAGCACGCCTATTCCGGCAGTATTGATAAAAAGCTGGTCAGCCTCGCCTTTTCCAACAACCTTGGTATCACCGGCAACAATTTTCACACCGGCTAAACGCGCTGTTTCACGAACGGATGCGATAATTTTTAATAAATCTGAGACAGGCATCCCGTCTTCAATGATCAGACTCAGCGTGAGATAAAGCGGGCGGGCTCCACTTACCGCCAGATCATTAACTGTGCCACACACGGCAATCTTACCAATATCGCCGTTGCCAAAGATAAGAGGAGTTACAACGAAAGAGTCGGTAGTGAAAGCAATTTTATTCGTTGGTAGATCCAACAAGGCGCTATCCTCCATCTCTCCCAGATAAGTTTCTTCCAATGTTTCTGAGATACGCTCAACCAGCTCTCTGCTTAATTTTGCACCTGTACCATGATCCAATATTATTGTTTCATTCAATGGCGCAAATAAATTCTCGCCAAGTTCGTTATCGGGCGTTGCTTCAGTCATTTTCATGCTGTTGTCCTTTCACCACGTTCAGGTAAATCACCAGTTTTCTCCAGTAACGACAGTATTTCAGTGGACGGGGCGACGGTTGCACAATATCCAGCAAGCCATTGAAGCGCTCTGTCGGTATCATCTGATGAGGGGGCAAAAACGCAGTCATCAGGAACCCAGACGTTATAACCACGGAAGAAGGCGTCTGCTGCTGTCGTCTGGACACATACGTGAGTTTGTAATCCGGTGACAATAACTGTTTTGACTCCAAGCTCCTGGAGTTTTTGATCTAATTGAGTTTCAAAGAAGCCACTATCCCTGCCTTTTACCACAATAAAATCTGATGGATGGTAAACGGTATTAATGATTTGATTGCTTGGTGTGCCCGCTATTGCTGGTATTCCAGCCGCGCGGTTTCGATATCGACGCTGAACAGCTGGGTCATCAGGATCATGAATAAGTTGCAGATGTATAACGGCTTGCCCCTGGTTTCTTACACCATCAAGAAATTTATTAAATGCTTTCAGCTTTTTATCAAGTTCTTGCGGGTCATTTGTTATTTTATAAGTAAATTCATATTGTAAATCATTTGTCAGAACAGCAATATTTGGCATCTTTATATCCTTATTAAATAATTTTAAATGTTAATAATTCATTCAGACATAAATGAAACACCCTGAAACTATCTGTACAGGGCTATGCCAGAAGATTAAACATAAAAGGATGTTCATCAAATATAAAAATAATAGATTTTTATTCTCAGATAAAAACCTTGTATAACAATATGAACCATACAGGTATAGTATGTACAATTCCTTTTTTTCAAAAATTGATAAGCAACGGGAATGGATATGAAGCTGCTACGTGCCTTTGTAACACTTGCCAGATTAGGGAGCTATCATGATGCAGCTGAGGCCATGTACATCACTCAGCCAGCACTAACAAAGAAAATACAGTCTTTGGAAAAAATAACGGGGATTGCCCTTTTTCAACGGGGCCGTCAGGGAGCAAAACTGACAGAACCAGGAAAACAGCTTCTTTCCCGGGCTCAGAAATTGTTGAAACATTATGAAGAGTTTTCAGAATATGCACAAAATTTGCAAAAAGGAAGTTCAGGTAAGCTGACTCTTGGATTTGGGATATCCTCGTTTCAGTTAGCTCCCAGATGTGTAAGCCTCTTTCGGGAACAATACCCTGACGTTGAGGTATTACTTGATGATGTTCCTTCAGATGTGCAATGCCGTATGTTACTGGACGGGAAGCTTCTGGCTGGATTTACCCGAGAACCGTTAACAGATAAACTTAACTTCAGCCCACTGTTTACAGAAAGTCTGGTTTTGGCTATTCCAGCGGGATTTACACTTAAGTCGCAAAAGATTCAATCAATACTGAACCAATATCAACTGTTGCAAATGACCCCAGACAGAGGTCGGGGATTGGTTGAACAAACAGAAAAATTTCTGAAAGAAAACAATTACAAAGGTAAACCATCTTCTGCTGCAAACGATATCCATACTTTACTAGCTTTGGTTGCTACAGGGAACGGTGTGGCTTTACTACCCGCGGGAACCAACTATTTTTTACCTAAGGGCGTATCACTTATTAGGCCAGAGGGTAATTATACCAAATGGAATATAGGAATTGCCTGGAACCCGCAAATAAATGATATTATCAGGGATAATTTTTTACAAATAGTAAACAATATTAGATTGAATCAGTATTGTGTTAATTAATATTACAAATTGAATAAAAAAGATTAGACTCAAGTCTCAACCTGATACAAACGGGCAACTTAGTGGACAAAAAATGCGACAGCACTGTTAATAATCCTGTCGCATGCAGTTAATTACTCCGCAGAATAAATTTTCATAAACAGAAATTTATTTTTGAAACGGGTAATCATCTCAACTGTATAGTCAATCCACCAGAATCAAAATCAACACTCAATTTATTCCTGTTATCAATAGGTTTTCCATCTATGTAAACAAGATTCAAAAGATATAGCGCATTAACATCATACTGGGTTCCAATTGAATGTGCGTTTAATCTTAGCACTGCTCCTGACCCTGATTTAAAATTGAACATGCCGGGCCAGCACTTACCTGTTGGGTTAATCACTTCCTTCACAGGGTTAATAGGGACGATATCAATCAATGGATTAATTGTCACCTTTGCATTACCTGACAATTGAATAATCTTACCTTTCCCATACCCTTGTAAAAATTGAGCTGTATGAATATCCACTGTCGAGTTATCAAAAGCATCTATCGCAACGAAATCACCTGTGTTGTTGTCTGGGATGTCATTATGGATAGACATTGTGAAAATATTACCATAAGATGAATCATGAAAAGATAAACTATTCGAAAGTTTTAATTCTGATTCAAGATGTTGATCCGACCTAACATTTAGTAAGAGTGAGGAATAATTATTAAAACGCAATCCCTCAGGTTCAATACCAGCACGATTAGGTGCTGAAATCGCATAGGCATGTACATCAAGAGTGCTATACCCTGATAGCGTTGCTTTATAAAATAAACCAATGCTATCAGCCAAAATGGAAAATTTCGAATTCTGCAAACCCGTAAAATCTGTGGATGTCGCTGTCTCTAACGATGACATTCCGAGAAAAACACCCTGTAGTTCTTCCAGTGTAACACGACTGTCGTCGTACAAGCTGAAAGCAATTTTGTATTCAGGGTAATATAGAGAGGAGTCAATTAACCTTTTATTTTTTAATTTCCTATTGCCTGAAATACGGAAATCAGCTTTTTCAAAAAATTTGAAACTGGAATCTTTAGGTGCCGCAGATTGTACAGCCCAGTTAATCTGGTTGGATTTTATACTATCCGGAATAAGAATAAGAGGGCCTGATTGAGTACCATCCATAGTTACACCGTAAACATCAAGTCCGCACCCTTGCATTTTATTAAATGTTTCTGCAGGTCCCTTCAACGTAGTTTCTCCGGCAGAACGAAAAGTTTGCTGATTATTAGAATCCCAGCTAAACGTGTCATCTGTATTTTGCATAATAACCTCTTTTCAAATAGAAATTTGCAACCCAAAACAATATCAGATTGCTGATGAACTACCTGTTTTTTCAGGTAGTGGAATAAAGTGTTAATTCATTTTCTCTGGACATGAAGTAAATTCACGGCGTTATTTGCCAGAATTTAGTCACAACGCTTTATCACTTTTCTGCGATCAAGATTTTCATTAACTGACAATCTTAAAAGCAGCTGCAATGATAATGACTTGAGTACTTCATTCCAGAGCACTTTAACACCATGAATATTAATGCAATTAAAGAAGAGTTGTTGTTATTTGCAAGTTATATATTGATATGGAGTGGGTTATTTTAAAATGATCAGATATCATAGAAATGATTTTTATTATAAACCTGTGATATTGGTGATGACTTATGTTTAAATTTATCTATCTAACTGCATGATTAGCAGTCATTTTAACCAATAGGGTAAGGTAATTTACTCAGATAACGTCATGTATCTCTTCTGATATATAGGTTCAGACGCAGATAAATTTACCCGTTAAATACTTTAGACGGCATAGATATTAAAAAACAACCCGCCATTATGGCGGGTTGTTTTTTAATCTGATTATTCCTGCAACTCTGTCTACTCGGGCTTATGCCGTCTTCGTTATCGCAGATATGCTGATTATCAGGATAGTTAGCTCAACGCGATAACATTCGCGGCGGCCGGACCTTTGGCCCCATTCTCGATCGAGAACTCAACTTTCTGACCTTCATCTAAGGTGCGGAAATCGTTGCTCTGGATCGCAGAAAAGTGTACGAACACGTCTTTGCTGCCATCAGCAGGGGTGATAAATCCAAAACCTTTATCTGCGTTAAACCATTTTACTAAACCAGTCATTTTGTTAGACATAAATATTACCTTCTAAATTTGTGAGCCACACAACGCGGCAAGAATGTGATCTGTATAAAGATTTTGACTTACTAAGGCACTAAAGGAGGAGACTCACGAAGAAGGGTAATCGGAAGATAACACTGAACTGAGACTGCTTTACTAAAACTGCTTTCATAAGGTCTGTCTTGCAAACCAACGATGCTATTAACGCATATTCATTATAGTTATGCAACTTTTATTTTTCATTCATGTGTTCTATTTGTTGTGCGCCATTAACAAAGGTAAGCTAGAACGCCTGTTATCCCTTCTGTCGGTGGCTGGCTTTCAACGAAAGCCGTTGGAGCGTAAGGAGAGTCGTGAGCCCCATGATGTCCGGTAGTTCTCCTCACTATATAATGCCTGAAACCAGGCAGCGTGATGGTGAGTTACCATTCGACTATTTTACATATTCTGTGCCACCACGGCGGTTTAAAATTTCGACGTTTCTCGCACGAGCACCCTGTAACACATTTTTCTGAACAGAAAACACTCAAAACAGAATGATAGCCGGACATATATTATGTTCCGGCTATTTATTAATAGCTTACTTAATAGGTTCAGCAAGTGTCGTTCTACATTTTAATTATTTTTACTACCAAATGCTCATAGCAGTCGAGTATTCAAAAACAACCACGCCATTAATAAGATGGTCTGCTGGTTTTAAATTATAAGTTCTGGCGCCAGAGTCGCTCATTGTTTTACCATTAATAAGAATCCTGTGAGTATTTTCTGATTCAACGACAAAAGTACACATTTTATCGATATCCACAGTGAGATAAGACCGCTTACCTTCATTGATATTAACGCCATTACTATAAACAATAAGGTTAGTATTAGCATAATCCTGAATCGAAAGAATAATATGGCATTTTCCTTCCGGGGGCTCAGGGAATTTCTCAGGATTCATATATGTGAAATCAGTAAATTCTACGCTTTCAGTATGAATTTTCATAGTAAATACCCCAATTATATACCGGATATCCACCCCACCTAAAAAATCCACTTCAAGATTATACTTATCGTTAGTGTATCCTATTGTTTTATCTACATCTACCCCGCAGGGGTCATCTATCATATAGATATACCTATTTCTTGGACCTTTATCGACAACATCAATAGTACTATCCTGTACTGCACAAACAGTACCCATGCCGAATGAATACGTCGTATATTCAATGCATTGACTATGGGGTTTCCCACAAATAATAATATTGCTCTCAATTACTGGAGGAGTAAGAGATTGTTGTTTTATTTCTGCAATTGGACGCCCCTCCTCATCGCCATGAAAAAGGAAAAAATTATCATTTCGCCACTTTAAGTCCCATAAAGAGATGTTTTTCAGCTTTGAAAAAAAATCAGGAATGTAGCATTTCCTCAGGTTAGGGTAAAGTGTCGTCGTCGTTAATAACCATTGCTTGAAAAAATCAGCATTTTTTAACTTTTCTTGCTCTGAAGTGGACATTTCGTTAATCCACAGAGGGTATTTAGGATGAGTAAGATTATGTGATGGTGCATATTGTACATCCTGAACGAAAACAGGCAGTGCAGGGCTTTCTTGTGGATATGCTTCATACTCTCCCGCCGTATTCTGAATGACGATTTTCATTATGAACTTTCTTCCAGGTTTTACGTATGATGTAATATCTACGGTTAGTGTATCTTTTTTTTATCTTATTTATAAGACATGTATCTGTTATTGCATCATAGACTTGATAACATACAATCTTATCATAAATATTTCTGTCATGTGATGCACTGTCAAATTCTGCACTTTGCCATGCCAGATAATACTTAATGCCTTGCGGTGATTTTTTTCTATAATTCTGACAAAATTAACACTGAATGATGAGTCTTGCATCTTCATAAATTCTCTCACTATATTGTTACGACACGGGAATAATATTGATAATTACGCGTATAAAAATATCATGAAACAATAGATTGTCCGTAAAACGCCACAGCCTGTGCATATAGATCCATTGAATCATCCCAGAGATCTCTTGAGTTATGGGAGCGTACTTCCGAGATATATATTTCGTTATTTTCTTCCGAAAAAATTGCTGATTCATGATTACCAATTGCACCATGTAAAGGATTAGTCCACCCACTAAATAATAAAAATCCCCATTCCTGAAAAAGCCCAGAATTTACTTCACGTTTTATATCATGATATGATTCGATTTCCAGTTCATCGTAAGGGACATTGTTGATATCGCGGCGGGCAGGGAAAGTGCCTTTTTCATCCACAACCCACTTCCATGCGCTGCAGAATCCATCCCAGGTTTCGACATGTGGTTTAAAGAAGCGAAGAGGTTTAATTACATATGCTGAAATATATTTGTCTGTAACCTTATTAGTGGCAAAAATGACAAATGTTTTACCAATGCAATTTTCATCAATATCTTTTGAAAATGACACTACGCCGTCCTGATTTACAGTAACTGTGTTGTCTCCTGCATTGGTAGAAACACTCCAGTCTACCGTATTATTATAGACAACATCATTATCAACCATCATCTGAAATGTTGCCCCAGGGAATAATGTTTTTGGGAAAGACCCATTAGTCATATCTTTTTTCATATCGAAATCATAGTAATTCACCCGAACACCAGTAACTTTTGGCATAATAAATTCCTTAATTGTTTAATTGAAATAGGCTTAATAAACATAATCGGCAAAGAGATATTATTATTTTTATACAGATAAGTGCTGTCATTTATTGGTTATAAAACCATCAGCTTCGAGAATTAATTCAGCCTAAAAAATAAACTGCTATTACTTTTATCGTAATAACATCTTGTATGAGCGACTTTATGCTTCTTCCTGATGGCATCTGGATTTGGCTGTTTCGCCACAGCGTCTATGGAATGGGATATGTTCCGGGTATGGGGAATCATAATCGACTCTACTTATTAAAATGTACCTTTGAAAAAGTAGATTTTCTGAATGCCACTTGTGTGGCACACTTATGCCAATTTTTTACGTAGCGCATCTGACGTTTTTCGCTGTTGTGAGGTCTTTGTATGACCCATCTTCCCGACAATGATCCTGAGATGAATAATTTTCAGCAACTCGTTCCCTCAGAACCCGAGTTATGGCCAACATCTGTAGAAAGCGAGCATCTCCTTAATCCGGCAAGGGCATACTTGCTTTCTCTTAACTCACCGCGCAGTCGGCAAACGATGGCATCTTTTCTGGGCATCGTTGCCAGAATGTTGGGGGCGGCCAATGCGGAGACTTGCCCCTGGGGCAGTTTACGCCGACACCACATCATGGCGGTTGCTGAATTGCTACGGGATACGGGCAGGGCAACGGCGACAATCAATACCTATTTGTCTGCACTTAAAGGCGTAGCGAAAGAGGCCTGGATGTTGAAGCTTATGGATGTCGAAAGCTTCCAGCACATTCTTGCCGTACGTAATTTTCGCGGAAGTAAACTTCAACGAGGTCGGGCATTGCACCGAGAAGAGATCCGGCAGTTATTTCAGGTCTGCGAAACCGATCGTAGCTGTCGTGGCCCCAGAGACGCTGCGATGTTGGGAGTGTTGTTAGGCTGTGGATTGCGTCGTTCTGAGGCCGTAGGGCTTAATATAAGTGACATTGTCACTTATGAACGCGCATTGCGTGTCTTAGGAAAAGGGAATAAAGAACGGCTGGCTTATATGCCGGAAGGGACATGGGTAAGATTACAGACCTGGATTGAACAGGTAAGGGGAGATGCACCGGGACCGTTGTTTACGCGCATCCGCCGTTTTGATGATGTGACCTGCGCAAGACTCACTGACCAGGCGGTTTATCACATATTGCAGGTGAGGCAGCGAGAGGCAGGAATTGAAAAATGCGCCCCTCACGATCTGCGAAGAACGTTTGCTACTGCGTTGCTTGAAAACGGCGAAGACTTAATCACGGTAAAAGATGCGATGGGTCATGCCAGTGTCACAACAACGCAAAAATACGATCGCCGTGGCGAGCAACGGCTTCGTCGCGCCCGCGACAAACTGAATTTTGATTAGCGCTTCCCCGGAGCCTGTTTAGGATTCTGTG
>NZ_RHJO01000042.1:0-10454 GCF_004211985.1 Escherichia sp. E10V10
GCTTGTGTACGCTGGCGGAACAGCCAGTATCTGACCGCCACGCCAGCATCCAGTCCGACCATTGATGCTGAAGAGTGAACCGGAGTTGATACTTCACTTTCTGTCTGAATACTGATGTACCACTTACCGCAGGACTGGCTGACAGTGACATTTTTCACAACACCCGTGACCTGACGACTGTTCCGGTAGCGCATCCAGCCAAGTTTCGGCAGAAAAATACGGCTGTTTTCCTGATCGAGCTTAACGCCCTGTGGGTAGCGGAATGCATCATTCTGTCCCCGCTTTTTGAATCGGGGAAAAGCCGCACGCTTCTGGAAGAAATTTTTGTAGGCTCGCTCAAGGTCTTTCAGTGACTGTTGCAATGGCTGTGCTGGAGCATCTTTAAGCCATTGTGTTTCAGTTGCATTTTTCCACTCAACCAGCCAGGAAGCCATTTTCGCGTAAGGGATGTATTTATTACCGGCCTCATGATTCTCATTCTGACGTGCCAGAGCACGATTGAAAACGAAACGACATGCGCCTGCGAAGCGCCTCATTTCACGCTCCTGTTGACCACCGGGTCTTAACTGGAATTTAAATGCCTGTAGTCGTTTCACCGGTCAAATTATATTTTGGTCTATGAAAAAAGAAACCGATATCCGGCGTGGAAGGCACTGTGTTTTTCCCATGCATGTTCACCTGGTCTTTGTCACCAAATACCGACGTCAGATTTTTGACTATGACGCGACAGGAAAACTACGCACTTACTTTTCAAATGTATGTGCTGATTTTGAAGCTGAACTGGTTGAAATGGATGGCGAACAAGATCACGTCCATTTGTTAATTAACTATCCACCCAAGCTGGCGATATCCAGTCTGGTAAACAGCCTCAAAGGCGTATCGAGTAGGTTACTGCGACGAGATCGACCAGATATTGCAGTCAGGTATTACTACAAAGGCGTTTTGTGGAGTCCCGGCTATTTTGCCAGTAGCTGCGGAGGTGCGCCAATATTCGTCATCCGCCAATACATTGAACAACAGCAAACACCTGGTTAGGTGGAAAACCGCGCCTTATATCCCCGCCCTGAAGAACGGGGTTTTACGGCGCACTGGATAAGACTTATTTCAGTTCAATCGTTTACTCTTCCCTCTTTTACAAACGAGAGGGAGACAACGGTACTTAATACGCCCTTTAGCCAAAATCTGTCTTTTTCTTGATTACCGCTATTTTTTCGTTAAGGCGCATTCTTTATGCTGTATCGATACACCAAAGGTAAGTTAAACAGGGAGTGACGGATGCCAGTGCTACAGTGGGGAATGTTATGTGTTCTGTCACTTCTCCTTTCTATTGGCTTCCTCGCTTTACATCTCCCGGCGGCACTCCTGCTTGGGCCAATGCTCGCCGGGATCATCTTTAGTATGCGCGGGGTTACCCTGCAACTCCCCCGCTCCGCTTTTCTCGCCGCGCAGGCCATTCTTGGCTGTATGATTGCGCAAAACCTGACCGGTTCTATCCTGACCACGCTGGCGGTTAACTGGCCGATTGTGTTAGCTATTTTACTGGTGACGTTGCTTTCCAGCGCTATCGTGGGATGGTTACTGGTGCGCTATAGCTCACTGCCCGGAAATACGGGTGCCTGGGGCTCCTCGCCTGGTGGTGCGGCGGCAATGGTCGCGATGGCGCAGGATTACGGCGCAGATATCCGCCTGGTGGCGTTTATGCAGTATCTGCGGGTACTGTTCGTCGCGGGGGCCGCTGTTCTGGTTACCCGAATGATGCTGGGCGATAACGCTGAAGCGGTTAACCAGCAGATGGTATGGTTTCCGCCAGTGAGCATTAATCTCCTGCTTACGATTTTGCTCGCGGTCGTTGCCGGTACGGCGGGATGCCTGCTACGTCTTCCTTCCGGCACGATGCTTTTTCCGATGCTGGCAGGTGCGGTGCTCCAGTCTGGCGAGTTCATCACGATTGAGTTACCGGAATGGCTGCTGGCGATAGCTTATATGGCGATTGGCTGGCGAATTGGTCTGGGCTTCGATAAACAAATCTTACTGCGGGCATTGCGTCCGCTGCCGCAAATCCTGCTGTCGATTTTTGCTCTGCTGGCTATTTGTGCGGGTATGGCGTGGGGGCTGACCCGGTTTATGCATATTGATTTTATGACCGCCTACCTCGCCACCAGCCCCGGTGGACTAGATACAGTGGCGGTCATCGCCGCAGGGAGCAATGCTGATATGGCGCTTATTATGGCGATGCAAACCCTGCGCCTGTTCAGTATTTTGCTGACGGGGCCAGCCATTGCGCGGTTTATTTCAACCTATGCGCCGAAGCGAACGGCCTAGTGCTGGCAACCAGGACACCAGTAAAACGGGCGCGATGACAGCGTGGTTTTCTCAATGGTGCCGCCACAGCGTTCGCACTTCTCGCCATCACGATGAAACACCTTAAAGCGAAACAACGCGCCGTGATGTTTATTTTCATCCACCTGCCCCCGCGTAGCGTAAGAAAGTCGCGGAATATCCAGTAACGCGTGTGCGAGTGCATCCAGTTGCGCCGCGTTGAGATCTTTCGCTTTATGATTTCCGGTCAACCCAACCTGCCAGAGGATCTCCACGCGCAGATAATTGCCAAGCCCTGCCAGAAACGCCTGGTCGAGCAGTAACCCGGCAAACTGACGGTTACGAAAGCGCGGCGACAATAACCGTTCTTTCACCACATCTGGCGTCAGATTCGGATCCAGCACATCGGGGCCAACGCGTTGTAAGAACGGATGCGTCGTCAGTTGTTCCGGCGTTAACATTTCAATATCAGAGGCGCTATAAAGCAGAATGGTTTTGTCGGCTGTTTGCAACTTTACCCGCAACACCCGCGTGGTCTGCGGCTCTTCGCCAGTATCAACCACGCGCCAGACACCATAGAGTTGGTTATGGCTATAGAGCGTTAAGCCATCCGAAAAATGGGTCAGCAACGCTTTTCCGCGCGTTTCCACATAAGTGACATGCTGACCAATAAGTTGTGATTGATAAGGTTTTAACTGCGGGAAGGCAAACCAGACATCGGTCAGTGGTTTGCCTTTGATCGCCGCCTCCAGGTTATCCGCTGCACGGCGGATCTCCGGGCCTTCAGGCATGGTGATATCCTTTTTTCATTCTTTGTTCAGAGGGATTATGCTGCGACAACAATCCCCTTTTCGGCAAATGCAGATCGTAGCCGGCGGGCGAACGCCAGTGCGTGCTCGCCGTCGCCATGCAGGCAGACAGTCTGCGCCGCGACCGTTGCCCATTCGCCGGTGATACTTTTGACTCTGCCGTGTTGCACCATCTCCAGCGTTTGCGCCAGCGCCTGTTCTTCGTTTTCAATCAACGCGCCTGGCTGGCTTCGCGGCACCAGCGAACCGTCGGCCTGATAGCCGCGATCGGCAAACACTTCCTCGCGCGTTACCAGACCATATCGTTCGCCTGCACGGATCAGCTCGCTTCCTGCCAGCCCGACGAGAATCAATGCCGGATCGCAGGCGTAAACGGCTCTGGCGATGGCGTCTGCCAGTTGTGCGTCTTTCGCTGCCTGGTTGTATAACATGCCGTGCGGTTTAACATGACGCATTACGCCACCTTCCGCCCGGGCAATCGCTGCCAGCGCGCCAATTTGATACAGTGTCTGGGCGTAAACGGTTTCTGGCGGCAGCTGCATGGCGCTGCGACCAAAATTTTCCCTGTCGGGAAAGCTCGGGTGAGCGCCAATCGCGACACCATTTTTTATGGCTTCACGCACGCTTACCAGCATGGTTTGCGCATCGCCTGCATGAAATCCACAGGCAATATTGGCCGACGAAACCAGCGTTAAAAGTTCCGCATCGCTGGAACTCCCTTCGCCCAGATCGGCGTTCAGGTCAATTTTCATTGTGCAACCGCCACGCTAATTGTTCGAAATAACGTTGCTGATCTTGCCGCGCTTTCAGTGCCTCTTCCAGTGAACACTGGACAAAATGAATCGGCTGACCGAGCGGAATTTGCGCAAGATGGTACATATCAGCCTCAATGATGCAGGCAATGCGCGGATAACCGCCGGTAGTTTGCGCGTCGTTCATCAACACAATGGGCTGCCCGTTATGCGGCACCTGCACCACGCCAGGCAACAAACCGTGAGATAACAGTTCGCGATCGGTGGTGCGTTTTAAGATTTGCCCCTGTAAGCGATAGCCCATCCGGTTACTTTGCGAGCTAAGCTGCCAGGGCGAACGCCAGAATGCATCCTGCGAGGCGCGATCAAACTCATGATATTCCGGCCCCGGTAAGGCGCGAATCCGGTTACCCCACAGCAGCTGTTTAACGCCCTGCGCTTCCATAAAATCACGCTTCGCTTTGCCAATGGGGAGTCGGTCACCATCCTTCAGTAAACGCCCTTCCAGCCCACCAATCCCCACCTTGAGATCGGTGCTGCATGACCCCATCACTGGTGGCACATCAATACCGCCCGCCACCGCCAGATAGCTACGTACACCATGTTGTGGACGTTTAAGCATTAAACGCTGGCCTGCTTTCATCGGCAAGCGCCAGCCAGTCCAGACAGCATTATCATCCAGCCGCGCCTCGCAACCTGCGCCAGTCAATGCAAACCAACCATCTGTTTCGAACTCAACCGTTAACTGACCGAGCGTGATCTCCAGCGCGGGCGCGTTGGCATCATTACCCACCAGCAGGTTAGCAATGCGTAGCGCTGGCATATCCAGTGCGCCGCAGTGGCTGATACCCGACTGGCGAAAACCGTGACGGCCGCCATCCTGCACGGTGGTGTACATCCCCGCACGAATAATCTTCAGCATACTCCCTCCTTCTGCGGCACAAAGCGCACGCTGTCTCCCGGACGCAATAAGATAGGTTCGTCACGCGTCGGGTCAAACAGACTGAGCGAAGTATGACCTATCAACTGCCAGCCGCCCGGCGTTGCCAGTGGATAAACACCGGTCTGCGGCCCGCCAATCCCGACAGAACCTGCCGGAACAAGCACGCGCGGTTCAGCGCGCCGTGGCGTGTGTAGTTGTTCCGGCAAACTCCCGAGATACGGGAATCCTGGTTGAAAACCTAAAAACCAGACCACGTATTCCACGGAGGAGTGCAATTCAACAACCTGTTTTTCGCTCAACCCACAATGCGCCGCAACCACCGCCAGATCCGGCCCGCCTGCGCCACCGTAAACCACCGGAATTTCGATAAAGCGAGACTCAGGTTCCAGCGCCTCGCTCTCTTCCCACCAACGTTGCAAACGCTCTATGGCGTCCAGCGCCAGCGATTCAGGGTTCCGCAAAATCACCGTGATATTGTTCATGCCGGGAATAGCTTCAACGACATTCGGCATATCCACCAGACGCTGGGCCAGCCGCCAGATCCGTTTCTGGCTGGCCAGCGTCACCGGCGGTTCCAGTTCCAGCACTACCGCCGTTTCACCTATCAGATAACAACGCGCTCGTTGCACTTTCGATCCCTCTGACTATTCGTTATGCAGGATTAGGAATATCAATAAAGGTCACATCAAGATCGGTATTTTCATTCAACCACTCGCTCAACGCGCGAATACCACCGCGTTCGGTAGCGTGATGACCCGCAGCATAAAAATGCAATCCCTGCTCGCGGGCTGAATGAATGGTCTGTTCAGAAACTTCGCCAGTAATAAAAGCATCCACGCCAAAACGCGCGGCACTATCAATAAAACTTTGCCCACCACCGGTGCACCAGGCGACGCGCTGTACTACCTCCGGGCCGTTGTCGCCACACCACAACGGCTTACGTCCCAGACGCGCTTCAATCCATGAGGCCAGTTCCAGCCCCGGTACCGGCATGGTCAGTTCGCCCCACGGCACCAACGGCTCAATTTCGCCCATGACCGTGATCCCCAGTAACGCCGCCAGTTGCGCGTTATTGCCCAGCTCAGGATGTGCGTCAAGTGGCAGATGCCAGCCATACAGGTTGATATCATTCGCCAACAATGTTTTTAAGCGGTTACGCTTCATACCGCGAATTACTGGCGATTCCCCTTTCCAGAAATAACCATGATGCACAATGACCGCATCAGCGCCCAGGCGTACCGCTTCATCGAGTAGCGCCTGGCTGGCGGTGACACCGGTAACAATTTTTTGCACCGTCTCTTTGCCTTCCACCTGCAAACCATTCGGCGCATAATCACTTATCGCCGCGCTGTTCAATTTCTCGTTAATCAGTTGTTCCAGTTCGGTGTTTTTCATCATTGCGCCTTCCATATTCTGATAGCTACTCCGTTAACATAGCGTTACCTCGCCTGTTCGTCGATAGCCAATCTTTCGACATATTAAGAAACAAACCCATCGCCAAAAGGCGCAAATTGTTTATCTCATAAATGCATAGTTCATGTATATTTATGCAATCAGACAGCATATTGCATAAATAATCAGATCTGTATCAAAGTTTTAACTCTAAGGAAACACACGCACGCCGCGCAACTATTACGTGGTGTCGCATCCAACCGCGGAATTACTATGAATAAACACGCATCACAGCCGCGCGCTATCTACTACGTTGTCGCGCTACAAATCTGGGAATATTTTAGCTTTTACGGCATGCGTGCCTTGCTGATTCTCTATCTCACCAATCAACTGAAATACAACGACACCCACGCTTACGCGTTATTTAGCGCCTATTGTTCGTTGGTGTATGTCACGCCGATCCTCGGCGGTTTTCTGGCGGATAAAGTGCTCGGCAACCGCATGGCGGTAATGCTGGGAGCGTTGTTGATGGCTGTCGGGCATGTGGTGCTGGGCGCCAGCGAAATCCACCCGTCATTCCTCTATCTGTCGCTGGCGATTATCGTTTGTGGCTATGGTCTGTTTAAATCCAACGTCAGTTGCCTGCTTGGTGAACTGTATGAACCGACCGATCCACGTCGCGATGGCGGTTTCTCGCTGATGTATGCGGCGGGTAACGTGGGATCGATTATTGCCCCTATCGCCTGTGGTTACGCCCAGGAAGAATACAGTTGGGCGATGGGCTTTGGCCTGGCGGCGGTTGGCATGATCGCGGGTCTGGTCATTTTCTTATGCGGCAATCGTCATTTCACACATACCCGCGGCGTTAACAAAAAAGTACTGCGTGCGACAAACTTTCTCCTGCCGAACTGGGGATGGCTGCTGGTTCTGCTGGTCGCAACGCCTGCGCTGATTACTGTACTGTTCTGGAAAGAGTGGTCGGTATACGCCTTAATTGTCGCCACTATCATTGGTCTGGCGGTACTGGCGAAAATTTATCGCAAAGCAGAAAACCAGAAACAACGTAAGGAGCTGGGGCTGATTGTGACGCTCACCTTCTTCAGCATGTTGTTCTGGGCCTTCGCACAACAGGGCGGCAGCTCGATTAGCCTTTATATCGACCGCTTCGTTAATCGCGATATTTTCGGTTATAGCGTTCCGACCGCCATGTTCCAGTCGATTAATGCTTTTGCAGTTATGCTGTGCGGTGTGTTCCTGGCGTGGGTGGTTAAAGAAAGCGTCGCGGGTAATCGTACCGTGCGCATCTGGGGAAAATTTGCTCTTGGCCTCGGCCTGATGAGCGCCGGGTTCTGTATTCTGAGCTTAAGCGCCCGCTGGTCTGCAATGTATGGCCACTCTTCCCTGCCGCTGATGGTGCTTGGTCTGGCAGTGATGGGGTTTGCCGAACTGTTTATCGATCCGGTTGCTATGTCGCAAATTACGCGTATTGAAATCCCCGGCGTGACCGGCGTATTAACCGGCATTTATATGCTGCTTTCCGGCGCGATTGCGAACTATCTGGCGGGCGTCATTGCCGATCAAACATCGCAAGCTTCGTTTGATGCTTCCGGGGCGCTCAATTACTCCATCAATGCATATATAGAAGTGTTTGATCAAATCACCTGGGGTGCGCTGGCGTGTGTAGGACTGGTGCTGATGATTTGGCTGTATCAGGCGCTGAAGTTCAGAAACCGTGCGCTGGCGCTGGAGTCTTAATACGCCAACACCGATGCCTGATGCGACGCTTAACGCGTCTTATCAGGCCTGGATGGCCCATTGAATTTGCACTATTTGCCAGGCCGGATAAGGCGTTCATGCCGCATCCGGCATCTGGGCACGAGTCTGTTATTTCCCCTTCCTCGCCGCTTCATACGCTGCCAGCGTTCGCAGCCTCGCCTCTTTGTGATCGACAATCGGTTGCGGATAATCCAGCTTCACACCTGCTTTCTGCGCCCACTTCCACGGCTCATGCACCGCTTTCCCTGGCACATCGCGCAACTCCGGTAGCCACTGGCGGATAAACTCGCCTTCGCGGTCAAATTTCTCGCCCTGGGTTGTCGGGTTAAAAATACGAAAATACGGCGCAGCATCGGTTCCGGTAGAAGCGGCCCACTGCCAGCCGCCGTTATTGGCCGCCAAATCACCATCAATCAGTTGTGACATGAAATACCGCTCGCCTTCGCGCCAGTCGATCAGCAAATCTTTCACCAGAAAACTGGCTGTAATCATTCGCAGACGGTTATGCATCCAGCCAGTGCTGTTAAGCTGACGCATAGCAGCATCGACAATCGGATATCCCGTTTTACCTTCCTGCCAGGCTTTAAAATGGGCGGGATTGCGCTGCCACTGCACACGCTCCGTCCAGGCAATAAACGGACGATGTTTACACAGCGAAGGATAATACGTCATCAAATGGCGGTAGAACTCGCGCCAGATCAGCTCATTAAGCCAGACGCTACCCGGTCCACCTTCCAGCGCCTGCGGCTGTTCCGCCAACAGGCGATGTAAACACTGGCGAGGCGATAACCCACCCGTTGCCAGGCTGGCGGACAAACGACTGGTGCCTTCTACTACCGGAAAATCTCGTTGTTGCTCATATTCTCCGGCACCGTTCTGGCAAAACTGGCGTAATTGCGCAATCGCCGCTTTTTCTTCCACCGGGAAATGCGCGGTATCGAAAGACTGACGAGGGTAATTCAGCGTAATGGATGGCGCGGGCTCTATCGATCCGCTACTACGAACTTTTGGTGCACCGACGCACTCCGGCATCCCTTCCCGCAACCGTTTCAGCCAGGCGTTTTTAAACGGCGTAAAGACTTTGTACATCTCATGATTGCCAGTCATCACCGCCCCCGGCGGCAGGATCACGCTGTCATCAAATCCTTCACACACCACGTTACGCTGCGCTTTTTCAACTTCCACATCCCGCGCCCGCTCATTCACCTCATACTGATAGTTATAAAACAGATGGGTAACACGATTTTCCGCGCACACCTGTTTAACTATTTCGACGCTGGCGGCAAAGTCATCCACTTCACGGAATAATAAAGGAATGCCTTTTTCCGCCAGCGCTATTCGTAGCCCATTCAGTTGAGCATTGATAAGTTCAGCCTGACGCGGCGACATGTTATGCGCCGCCCACTGGCGTGGTGTGGCGATATACAACGCCAGCACGCGTGCAGACGAATTGCGGCAGGCGGCAGCCAGCGCGAGATTATCGTGCAGACGTAAATCCTGGCGAAACCAGACCAGATGGGTGGTCATAAAACTCCTGCATGGCGCAAGTTAATCACACGCGGCCAAAGTTCGAAATAACGCTGCCCTGAAAGCCAGGCGTCAGGATAAAGCGCCATATAGTGTTTGATACGCATCAGCGGCGCAAGAAGTGGTTGCTCGCCACGGCGATAACTGTCGATAAGCGCCGCCAGCTGCTGGCGTTCTGTGGAATCAAGATGCGGGCGAAAATACCCCTGAACGTGCATCAAAACGTTGGTGTGGTCACGTCGGTTGGCGGGGTGAGAAAGCAAAACAATTACGCGTTGGCGGTACTGGTTGTAATAGTCATCCAGATTTTGCCACTGGTGAATATCAGCCACGAACGGGCCAAGTTTGCGGTATTCCGGCTGAGAATGAGCCAGAAAGACGAGTTTATAGCGGCTGTGATAATCGAGAAGCGCTCCGCGCGTTAAGCCGTGTGATTTCAGTCGATGTAACTCATGAAGGGCGAAGATACGGATTAGAGTGCTGTCATCAAATCGTTGCTGATTCATTACTGCTCCTGAACGGTTTACAGGAGTAAGTGTAGACGTTGGGAAATGATGTTTGTGAAGTTAATCCGCTAGCAGGGCAAGATTACGAAAGCCCGCTCCCCGCAAGGACTGACGTCAGGTAGTTTCTGTCCATAGCTGCCCTTTCGATTCAAACGTAAAATCAATAAGTTCATCAGGAACATCGCAAACAATGTGAAGACGGATTTCTTCTCTGCCGTGACTCTTTTCACTAATTGCGTAACTGTCATGCTCTGGATTATTTAATTCTTTCAGTGGAAATTTTTCCTCAAAGGCTTTATTTAGCCGCCCCTGGTTTCCTTTTACAGCGAATAAATAATCACCTCCCTGTTTTTGTATCTTCTCTGCAATATCTTTCTGGCAACCCATCGCATCAGTTGTGATAATTTTCCCTTTAATATCCAACATGTTA
>NZ_RHJO01000043.1:0-1835 GCF_004211985.1 Escherichia sp. E10V10
CGAGATGTGTTTCCCCAAAATTCTCTATATCTTCCCATCCTTCTGCACCAGAAATAACGGCACAAATAGTCAACAGTAGAATATCCGATAATTTATGTTCCACTTTCCAGGCTTGTCTGTAATCGGGAATAATAGAAATATGTTCCATCAATTTTTTAAGTTCCATTTTGCTCTCCTTAATTATGTAAGGAGTATTTGATCATGTATAAGTAATAAAAAACAGCTTCAGGTAATGAGGAATATCTCAATTTTTAAACATAAAATGCGAATTATTTAGTACAAAAAGTGTACTTCTGATGATCTTTCCCTGGGCATGAGCCGCTGCCTCTCTCGCTCTTTTTCTTGTGGAATGGCGAGTTGATTTATTTTGAGGACGTCCACACCACGTTCTTCGTAAACCTAATGGGTCTGTATACGACAGCGGATTAGGCGCATAAGCATAGAAGTTTATTCCCCCCGCCAGCCCTATCGGATCGGGTTACGTAAATGTTCCACAGTCCGAGTCGTAGTACCTCAGAAGGTTGCAGTGCAATCCCGCCTTGCGACATCAAGGCATAGTTTCAGAAAAAGTAAGGCGCAATCACCATACCCCAATTCACTGGGTGCTAAATAATATCTGGTAACATCCCTTATTTCAATTCTATTTCATTACAACTTCTTTGCTTTCCATATTCTTTGCGCAGCTAAAAAAGATACTCCTTTGAACCAAGACGCACATTCAATAACTTGTTCCCATGAATATATTTTATGTGAGCTAAATTTTATCGATTCATCTTGATTCATTATCTCAATAAAATAATATCCTTTATTATAATCTCTTTTTTCTATTCGATCTTCAGCTCTTGCCGGACGTATAGAAATAACACAATCATCTAATAAACAAAATCTTTTCTTTATAATCGCATCATCTTGGTTCCATGGATTTGTACTTGCCATTTGTTCTGATTGTTTCAGCTCATTCACTACTGTATACCAAATAGCTTCGGTATCACTTGCCTTTGCATTCTCTCTATCAGACTCGGATCTAAATATAATTTTGTCCATTTTAATAATCCAAATGTAAATTACTTAAAATACCCTCTGCCTCATTCCAGGCATTGACATGGGAACCAGCCCCGAATTCAGGATGTCCTAAAATGTCATCACGCCACCCCGCAGTTCCACTTGCGTTTGTAGCACCTATACGTCCTTGAGAATCTTTCCACGTATATGGACCACCTCTGAAGTCAGGCTTTCTTGTTATGATACGATCAGAACCGAGATTCCCTGCTATTTCTGATGCAGCCTGTCTTGCAGCTCGACGATTAGGCATCTGATATCGATTCTCAGCGGTCTGAATCCCGCCATGCTTTTTGATAATATCTTCAGCACGTTTCTGGCCTGTACTACTAGAGAAACATGATTTTAGCCCAAGTGGATCAATCCACCCCAGCGGATTCGGCGCGTATTGGTATAAGTTTATTCCACCAAGCAGCCCTATCGGATCCGTAACTATGAACCGCCCGACATCCGGATCATAGTACCTGTGCAGATTGTAGTGCAGCCCCGTTTCCCTGTCGAGGTACTGTCCCTGGTAGCGCAGGTTCTGCTCCACCCTGCCGTGGTCCTTCTCCTGTATCGTGTTACCCCAGACCTGATACCCCGTCTCCCACACGATTCTCCCGTCACTGTCCGTCATCTCTTCCGGTGCGCCGTTCACATCCGTGTGAAAATACAGTATCCGGTTCGGTCCCTCTTTGCCCGCCTTATCCACCCGCGCCAGCGGTTCATAACTTCCCTGGTCCCTGTAGATATACAGGCTGCCTGTTCCCTCTGGCCTGCTCTCCTGCGCCAGC
>NZ_RHJO01000044.1:0-23044 GCF_004211985.1 Escherichia sp. E10V10
CGATTATGCGGGATACTTACAGATACACGTCTACACGGTTAGGTATGCCTCGACCTTCCGACTTATCCAAATCTTCTTTTTGCCGATAATTTATTAAACAATATAAGTAATCTGTGAGGTGATGCTATGAACGATTATGAAGCACTAGAGAATATGATGAAAGAGATTCAGCAAATCGTCTCGTTTCATGCCGGAGCCGAAACGAGAGTCCAGACCAGAGTGACTATCAGGAGTAACGATGATAAGCACATTTTAATAAACATAGGTGAAATTTCAGACATAGATATTCATTTTAAAAATCCTGTTATGAAATAGAGTTACTCCACCTTTTGTTAGTCAAAATGTCTGAATTTGTCATATCATACGCTTTCTGGCGATGGAACAGACATAATTGCGATAATGCTTCATGTGGTACATTTTTAGCTTTTATGTCTGAAATTGATATCTGCATAGTATTGTATTCAATGGTTATTTCTGGTATTTAAACCAAGAAAGCTGATATATCCATTTTATAAAAACTTGTTTTATCAGTAGAAATTTTATTGCGTTAATAAATGTCCTGGTTGTTAAAATTATTTTCTTTTCACTTTCTGCACTCTCCGGATTCTATTACTCCTGTCATTACTGAAGAGCTGTTCTTATGCCTGGTAATGTGAATACATGAACTGTTGCTGATAATCTCTAAACCGTGATTAGCCTTTCTTTATGTACTCATATCACAGCATTAACTTTATTCTCACTTGTTGTACAATGTAGTAACTTATTTTGTGCCTGATCAGGCCTGGTAAAGTATCAAGAGCCCCGCGGGATAATCTGAAACTGTTATGCTACAAAAGATGTCATATACCTTTTCTACGTTGCAGCAGCGCTATCTAAAGTTCTATTGTAGCTTGGTTCAATCTTTCTCTCAGTCTGAATCCCGGGCAATAACAGAGCCACTAGCTTCTTCTGTAGTGCAATGAAAAGAGTATCGAATGAATATTAATACACGGCAATTATTTGTGTTGTCGACGCTTGCCGGGACAGTTCTGACGACCTCAATACCCGTTTATGCGACAACGGCAAAAGATCAAACACTGGTGATAACTGGGCATAAACCCGTGGCTGCCCCTGAACTTACCCTAGGGGATACATTAACGCTGGAACCTAAATTCAGCGATCCTGATGGTGATACTGAAGATACTTCCCCATCAGGGACGACGTATCAGTGGCAGGTGGAAACGTCCCCAGGGCAGTGGGAGGATATTCCAGGACAGACCACGACCCAATACACACCCTCTTCAACAAATAAAGGTCATGTACTACGCGCGCAAGTCACAGCGCGAACAGACAGTAATAATACCATTCCCTTTGAGGGGGATGCGATTGCCTCAGGTTCTGTTGATACCTACAGCGTAATCAGCAGTACAAAGTCATCATTGCCAGATTGTGTTGGGCTGGCCGATACCGATATTAAATGCAGCGTGACGTTGATCAATAGCCTCGGCGAACCTGTCAGTAATGCGATTGTTGATATTAAGCCGGGATATTCTGCAAAAACAACCTCAGGGACCACGGATAGTAGCGGTCAAACGACCGTTATTGTGCACCCGGATAAAGTCGTTGATGCTGCGGAGGATAAAGAGGCTGAATCTGTGATAACCGTTAATAATGTTGAGGTCTTACCCAGGATAAAAGTCAAGGTTACACCGATAGTCGAGCTGTACGATAAAATAAGCAATAAAGCCAGAGACTGGTCTGGGCTTATTGCACATGGTGCTTATTTACCGATTAACAGTACCGTGGGTTTCGCAAGCGCAAATGGGAAAAAACTGGATAGTCATCGTTGGAAAGTTGAAGGTGTGACCCCTGCCGGCGAACAAAAAATCGTATTAGATGCAACAAATACGGAAATTCAGATTACTGATAAACCAGGTGTCGGTATGGAAGGCTCAATGAAATTTACTGATACTATGACGGGCATTGTACAAATGTCTCAATCATTTCGTTTTATGAGCTATGTTAAATTTTCTAATGTAATCGTATCACCATATGCTGGTATTGAAAATGTTTGTATAAATTCGGCGGAAGCAAAAGCGTTAGGTTCTAACGACGGGCTGGCAAGAAATGATCTGTTTAATTGGGATTATGATGGACTGCATGAAGGGGCGCTTTGGGCAGGGATTTCCTATTTGCCAAATACGCTCGACGGTGCTTATCGATATGGTGGTACTGGGCGTTATAGCTGGGTTCATATAATACAAGGGGTATACGCAGACTCCCCATTGAAACAAACAAGTAGTGTGCCTTCGCCAACTGATGTTTTATGCCGTTAATATTTATTATTCTATTTTTTAGTGACCGCACATGCGGTCACTTCTTTCAATAAAATCTGTCAGTATGAAATCAACATTCCGGTTAATACTAAACCGAATCGTGTTGCAGACCCTTCTTTTCCCTCTCACGTATTTCAGTCGTTATCATTAATGTCATATGCTGTAGCGAAAGCAGAATGCCGTCTACCGTATCTCTTGAATCCATAATTCACTTCTTAAACTGTAATATGTTGCTACGCGAAAAATAAATAATCATTTTAAAACAACAAGTTGCATATTAAATTCGCGATTTAAAATAATATCACATCAAAATTGGATAATCCTGTCATAAAGTTCAGTGATGCAAGTGAGGTGTAACAGCATTCACTAACCGGCACACGAAGAACTACTGTTCACTATTTTAGCCCGGTTGTGAAAGCGCAGAACAGAGCTAACGGTGGGGATATCTCTCGCCACAGTGATTCACATAAGGGAGCTATGGTGAATATGATTAATACACAGGAACGTTATACTACTTTCCAGTTTGGTGATTTCTCTTTTACAAACGACGGTTTTTTATGTTGCGGAGCGGAAGAAGTTTATCTGCCGCCTAAAGAAGCTGGCGTGCTTAAGGTTTTATTAGCGAATGCAAAACGCGTGGTCAGTAAACATAAAATTATTAATGATGTCTGGTCTTCTGCGGTTAGCGACGAGTCGCTGACGCGAAGCATTTACCGTATTCGTAATGCACTTGGGCAGAATAAAGAAAATATCTTTATTGAAACTGTTTACGGCAAAGGATACAGATTCGTCATAGACGTTAACGCCACAGTATCAGATGCCCATACAAAAAACAGTGGATATCAGACACCCTGTCACGCTGTACAGTTAATGGCAGAAAAACGCACGTTAGCCGGTTATGAATTTGCGGCGTCAGATGCGGTCTATTACGCAGCATCGAAAACAAACCGCAACTGTAGCCAATGTGATTTTCTGAAAGAGTTAATCTCTGCGCTTAATAGTGATTTTCCGCTAAGAGAATAATTCGACTTCTCATACCCATCGACGCACTGGACGGTGGGTACTTGCCATGTTAAAGCCAGTCCTCACGATTGTGAGCCGTAGCCTATTGTTAATTGATTTCTCACCACCGTCATGGAGGGTATTAACTGCCCTTTATAGCGCACGTTATAAATAAAGTGAAAAACGCCGCCTGCCGATAAATGACGAACTGGTGTTAAATGGCCGGCGAGAGCGGGCAGGGGCTGACACCAGGTCGTACTGCATAAATTGATTTCCAGTCCCTGTGGCGGTGGAGTAAGAAGATTTATTTTCCACGTAATATATTTCACGGGCGCGTTACGTGGTACGACGGTGGGGGCGTGAAGAACACGCCCAACCAGTAATTCTTCGCCTGTAGTCAGCGTGCCACCGCTGCTCTGCTGGCTCCAGCTTCCTGCGGAAGCCAGGCATAATGACGAATGGAGCGCCAGCAGCAGAAATGCTGTATTAATGGCTTTCATTATTTTTGTCCGCCGATGCAGGTCGACATATGTAACATTCGGTCATGTGCAATCTCCTGCGTAGACAACACTACCAGCTGTGGGTAAATCCGGCGCAGAAAACGGGAAAGCATGGTTCTGAGCGGTGGCGCGACAAGCAGTACCGGCGGAATATTACGCGAGTTTTGCTCAAGGATAGCCTGTTCTGTCTGGCGGATCAGGCTGTCTGCAATACCCGGTTCAATGATGCTGTTGTTCTGGATTGCCTGCAGGAGAATCTTCTCAAGGTTGCTGTCGAGGCCAATCACGTCGATATCTTTATTATTACGGAACCAATGTTGGGTAATTGCCCGACCGAGGCGGCTACGGATTTGAGCGGTTAAATCATCAGGGTCGGTGATTGTTGGCGCAAATTCAGCCATCGTATCGATAATTGTGCGCATATCACGGATAGAAACTTGTTCCACCAGGAGATTTTGCAGCACTTTATGGAACAGCGTTAAAGAGATCACGCCAGGAATTAAACCATCTACCAGGCGCGGCATATCTTTTTCAAGGCGATCGAGCAGCAGTTGGGCTTCATTGCGGCCAAACAGTTCGCCAGTGTGCTGGGTAATCAGATGATTCAGGTGCGTTGCTACGACGGAGGCCGGGTCTACTACGGTATAGCCCTGTACCTGGGCCTGCTCACGCTGTACTTCATCAATCCACCATGCCGGGAAACCAAATGCCGGGTCTTTACACGGTGTTCCGTCCAGATCACCTTCGGCGCAGCCTGGGTTAATTGCCATCCAGCGTTCAGGGTGAATCGTGCCATGACCAATTTCCACGCCTTTCAGCAGGATACGATAACTGCCTGGTTCAAGGCTCAGATTGTCACAGATGTGTACAGACGGCGGGAGAAAACCCATTTCATGCGCAAAGTTTTTACGCAGGCCACGGATACGCGTCAGTAGCTGACCGTTTTGATCGCTATCAACCAGCGGAATTAAACGGTAGCCCACTTCCAGCCCCAGTACGTCTTCAATCTGTACGTCTGCCCAGGAGGCTTCGGCTGTAGCGTGAGCGGCTTCAGCGTGGATTTCGTCACGCGTTTTATCTTCTTTGCTGGCCGACTGATTATTCTCCTGGCGACCGCGTAACCACCAGGCTAACCCCAGCAGTGCAGCGGTAAAGAGCAGAAATACCAGATTAGGCATACCAGGGATCAACCCAAGCAGACCGATTACGCCAGCCGCCAGCAGCATTACCTGAGGATTGTGGAACAACTGACCCACCATTTGCTCCCCGACATCCTGTTCGGTCGCTACGCGCGTCACAATAACACCGGCAGCGGTGGAGATTATCAGGGCAGGGATCTGGGAAACCAGACCGTCGCCAATGGTTAACAGGGTATACGTTTCACCGGCTTGTCCGATCGCCATGCCGTGTTGCAGAACACCGATAGCGAGGCCGCCGATGATGTTAATGGCCATAATCATCAGGCCCGCGATGGCATCGCCGCGCACGAATTTACTGGCACCATCCATTGAGCCGTAAAAGTCGGATTCCTGGGTCACTTCGTTACGACGGCGCTTGGCTTCGGCTTCACCGATCAGACCGGCGTTAAGGTCGGCGTCAATGGCCATCTGCTTACCTGGCATCCCGTCGAGAACGAAGCGAGCGCCCACTTCGGCAATACGTCCGGCACCTTTGGTGATAACCATAAAGTTAATGATGATCAGAATCGCGAACACCACGATGCCGATAGCAAAGTTACCGCCTACCAGAAAATGACCAAACGCCTCCACGACGCGACCCGCCGCTGCAGCGCCGGTGTGGCCTTCCATCAGGATGATACGCGTCGAAGCAATGTTCAGCGCCAGTCGAAGCAGGGTGGCAAACAGGAGGACCGTCGGGAATGCCGAGAACTCCAGCGTGTTTTTGGTGAACATGGATACGAGCAGGATCATCAATGAAAGGACGATATTGAACGTAAACAGGGTGTCCAGAAGAAACGCCGGGAGCGGCAGGACCATCATGGCGAGGATCATCATGATCAGCACCGGGCCGGCCAGTATTCGCCACTGGGTATCTTTCAACTGTGGTAAACGTAATTTAGTGGCGATATCAGACATCGGTATTCATCTCGTGGTTAAAATCCAGTTTTTCCGGTACAGGAAGGTTCCGGGGTGGTACGGGTTTGGTTTCGCCGGTGTGGCGCCAGCGACGCAGGCTGTAGACCCACGCGAGCACTTCTGCCACCGCGCTATAAAGTTCTGTTGGGATCGGTCTGCCAATCTCGCTGTGTCGGTAAAGCGCACGCGCCAGCGGTGGCGCTTCCAGCATCGGGATCTTATGTTCTTTCCCCAGCTCTCTGATGCGCAGCGCGACTTCCCCTGCGCCTTTGGCCAGCACGATTGGTGCGCTCATACTGTTTTCTTTGTAGGACAGGGCGACGGAGTAGTGCGTTGGGTTGTTGACAATCACATCCGCCTCAGGCACATCGGACATCATGCGGCTTCTGGCGATAGCGCGCTGCATCTGCTTGATTCTGTTCTTGATGTGCGGATCGCCTTCCTGCTGCTTAAATTCATCGCGTATTTCCTGGCGGGTCATACGCAGCTTTTTCAGGTTGCTGAAGATCTGGTTAAAAATGTCATAGCCAACCATCGGGATAATGCACAGCAGTACCATCATCAGGCAGTGCAGAATCAGGTCCATCGCGCGGCCAATCGCTTCAGGCAGTGGAGCACTCACTAACTGGATGAAATGCTCTTTATTATTAGTAAGATACAAAGTACAGCCTGTTCCTACTAAAGTAACTTTCAGACATCCTTTTAATAATTCAGCGACCATTTGCCCTGAAACCATCCGTTTCATTCCTGAAAGTGGATTTAAGCGTTTTAAATCTACTTTCAGGCCACCGCCCAGGTGAAGCCCACCAATCAGTAATGGCGAGGCAATCCCCACTACAAACAGCCCAAGCAGAAAGGGCATCAATGCCTGAATCATCATTACCAGCATGTCGTAAAGCTGGTGAATCATGCTTAACGGGTCCTCAATTTGATGTCTGTTGAGGGTTAACCCGGAATGCAATAACTGTAATAACGTGCGGGCAAGGTTTTCTCCGCTACCCGTCATCAGCGACCAGCCTGCTAACAGAATCAGCAGGGAGGTGAGTTCTCTGGAACGAGGAATCTGCCCTTTTTTCCGCGCTTCTTCTTTTCGGTGAGCTGTGGGCTCTTCTGTTTTTTCCTGATCGCTTTCTTCTGACATACACCTGCCTGGGTCTGGTTCCTCTGCTAACCGCGTTAGTTCTGGTTATCAGAGGAAAATGACATTACATAGATTAAAAGCCGAGACTCTGGAGAAGGTCATCAACCTGGCCCTGGGATGTCATTACACCTGCCTGGGTCTGATCGATTTGTGGACCATTAATTAATGAATTAGCGACTTCTTTCGTCGGTACAGTCTCTTCAGGAATGTTATCTACGAGTACCCGAATCAACTCTTTTTCGACAACTTCAATAATGGTCATCATGCGCTGGATAACCTGACCGGTCAGATCCTGAAAGTCCTGCGCCATCATGATTTCCATGAGTTGATTATTGGTTTTACCGGCCAGACTGGTCGCCTGTTTCAGATAATGCCGGGTATCTTTTACCAGTTCACGGGCTTCCGGCAGTTCAACAGGCGCATCAAACCAGGCATCCCAGCGTTGTGTTAACTGTTCAGCTCCGCTGGAGATAGCGTCCTGCATCGGTCTTGTTTCTTCCACACTGTTCAGCACACGCTCCGCAGCCTGCGATGTTTTCTTTGCCACATAATTCAGACGTTCGCGGGCATCAGGGATCGCTTCAGCCGCATCCATGATGGTTCGCTCAAGGCCAAGACTGACCAGACTATCCCTTAGCATCCGTGTGATATTACCAATACGGGTAAAGACGTCTGGATCGTGATTCTTTGGTGGCAGTTGCGCAGACGCGGTCATGATTATCCCCCGAGCTTCTCAAAGATTTTGTTCAGCTTTTCTTCAAGAGTGGCTGCGGTAAAAGGCTTAACCACATAACCGCTGGCACCGGCCTGCGCTGCGGCAATAATGTTTTCCTTCTTCGCTTCTGCGGTAACCATCAGCACAGGCAGCGCTTTAAGCGCACTATCCTGGCGAATTTCATTCAACAGCTGCAAACCGTCCATGTTCGGCATGTTCCAGTCACTAATGACAAAATCGAATGGTTCTTTTTTCAGACGCGTCAGCGCGTCATGACCATCCTCCGCTTCGTCAACATTGTTGAAGCCGAGATCTTTAAGGAGATTGCGGACAATGCGACGCATGGTGGCAAAGTCATCAACAACGAGGAAACGTAAATTCTTATCTGTCATGGTATATCCTGAAAAATTTCTAAGTACGAAATAGGCTGTTAAATACGGCGAGACTGCCCGGTTATGTTATTGAGAATTTGTTGGCTCATATCATCGAGGTCGGCGACTTCTGTTACCGCCTCTAAAGCCACTGCTTCACGGGGCATACCGAATACCACACATGAACGTTCGCTCTGGGCGAGGGTTCGGGCGCCTGCGTTACGCATCGCCAGCAGACCTTTCGCACCATCGTTACCCATACCCGTCAGGATCACACCGACGGCATTTCGTCCTGCGACTCGGGCAACGGATTCAAACAGCGTATCTACCGACGGACGATGGCGGTTAACAGGCGGCGTATCGCTAAGTTTGATATGGTAGTTAGCCCCGCTACGTATTAACTCCATATGTCTGCCGCCTGGCGCGATATAAGCATGACCGGGTAGTACGCGGTCATCATGCTCTGCTTCCTTTACGGACAGCAGGCAGGATTTATCCAGACGCTGGGCAAAAGAACGGGTAAACCCTGGTGGCATATGTTGTGCGATGACGATTCCCGGACATGTCGGCGGCATTGGCAAGAGGACATGGCTTAATGCTTCCGTACCACCGGTAGAGGCGCCAATGGCAATAATTTTTTCACTGCCAATAAGCGGGGCGCGAATAACGGGAGGAACTGTTCTTTTCTGGAAACTCCGCACGCTTGCCGCGATACGAATTTTGTCAGCGATCATATCGCTGTATTTTTCCATCCCTTCCTGAAGTCCTTGCTGAGGTTTAGTAATAAAATCTACGGCGCCCAGTTCCAGTGCTGCAATAGTGATATCAGAGCCTTTGCTGGTCAGTGAAGAAAGCATTAATACCGGCATTGGACGCAGACGCATTAAACGTTCAAGAAAATCCAGACCATCCATGCGCGGCATTTCAACGTCCAGCGTCAGTACATCCGGGTTATGTTGTTTAATCAAATCACGGGCCATGATGGGATCATGCGCCGTGGCGACCATTTCCATATCCGGTTGTTGATTAACAATTCGCGTCATGATATTGCGAATTAACGCCGAATCGTCCACGCACAACACTTTTATCTTTTTCATTTGTTACCCCTTTGCCAGGCAGTAAACAGATTGGCCGCGCAGGCGAAAATGACTATTTGCAGTATTAAAATGTTCTGAATGACCCGCAAAAAGTATTCCACCTGGTTTCAGTATTTCTGCAAAACGGCGCATAAGAATATCCTGCGTATTTCTGTCAAAATAAATCATCACATTGCGACAGAAAATAGCATCAAACGGTGCAGGAATATCCCACTGCGGGGCCACGAGATTCAGCTGTTGGTAATGAATCGATGCCAACAGTTCCCTTTTTACCTTTACTTTATCACCGTGATTTCCTGTTCCACGCAGAAACCAGTCTTTTTTCTGTTTTTCATTCAGACTAGCCAAATCGGATAATTGATAAATTCCTTTTTTGGCATGACGCAGAACATCGGTATCAATATCCGTTGCCAGTATGCGAGGCCCCGTAATACTACGACCCAGCGTTTCTTCCAGCGTCATCGCAATTGACAGTGGTTCTTCGCCTGTGGATGCGGCAGCGCACCATACGTTATACATACCGCGCCGACTCCGCGCATGTTCTGCAAGAATAGGGAAATGGTACGCTTCACGAAAAAAAGAGGTCAGGTTAGTGGTCAGCGAGTTGACAAATGTCTGCCATTCCGGCGCATCAGAGCTGCTTTCAAGCAGTGCCATATACTCACTGAAGCTGTTTATCCCTAGCTGAGTGATTCGGCGGGATAAACGATTATAGACCATATCTTTTTTTTGACCATTCAGGACAATACCTGCACGGCGGTAAATTAGCTCGCTGACACGTGCTAAATCTTTATCCGTGAGAGTGTTCAGAGTTTGCGCAGGGAATTCAGAGTGATTAGCCATATTGCGGAATTTTATTTCTCAGTGTTTCCGCATTTAGCGGGGGATAGAGAGTTATTTTCAACACATGATTGGGGTTTCAATACGTATCACCCGATCATAAACACAGCCAGGCGGTGATCAGGTGATACGGGAAAACAGAAAATAACAATCAGGATTAACGGAGTGACTAAAACGAAAAATCGACAATCAGACACCCATATTCATGATGTCCTGATACGCGCTAACCATTTTATTGCGTACCTGAACACCAAGGTTAAGTGCTACAGATGACTTCTGCATCGAAACCATAACATCATTTAAGCCAACTCCCGGCACGCCTGCCAGATAGTCTTCAGAGCCTTGTTTGGCCTGATTCTGGAGCTGGCTGATATTATTGAGGCTGTTAAATAACACATCAGAAAATTGCGTTTTATTTTCTGTGTCATTTGATTCTGTCAGAGCAAGCTGATTCTGCATTGCAGAAACCTGGCCTGCCTGACGCTGGATCTGATTTACTACCCCATTGATTGTATTTAGGGACATATTGTTATTTCACCTTACTGACACTTAACAACAGATAGTTGATACTGATGTCTTATCAGCTCTGTTTAATTTAGGCGTACTTTATCATGGCGGAAGTTCAGCAGCATTGTGGGAAAAGTCAGCATAAACCTGTTCTTATTGCAGATTAGGTTTAGGGCTGTTTCAGGCGATAATTCTTATCTGGCAAATTTTCTGAAATGAAAAATTGTCGCGAATAATACTCATCACCAGTTTGTTCATCTGCATCTGCAATATGACACCTGCGTTGAAGTCGTACCATTTAACTTTACAGGAATATGGCATGAATGCCACAACCCAGGGTAATAAAAAAAATAGTCCCTTTGATTTTAAGGCACTACTGGAACGAATTCGGGCAAATCCCAGAATTATTTTTATGATCACAGCGGCGGCAGCAATTTCAATTGTTGTCGCCTTGCTATTCTGGATGCAAGGGCCAGTTTATCGAGTTCTCTACAGTAATATTAGCGAACAGGACGGTGGAGCGATTGTCACTCAGCTTAGCCAGATGCAGGTTCCTTATCGCTTTGCTGACCATAACGGCGCCATCATGATCCCGGAAGACCAGGTTTATGAGGTCCGTCTTAAACTCGCACAGCAGGGATTGCCGAAAGGTGGCTCTGTAGGGTTTGAACTGCTCGACCAGGAAAAATTTGGTATTAGCCAGTTTAACGAGCAGGTTAACTTCCAGCGTGCGCTTGAAGGTGAACTGGCTCGTACTATTGAGACGTTAGGTCCAGTACAGAGCGCCCGTATTCATCTGGCAATACCGAAACCGTCACTGTTTGTCCGCGAACAAAAAGCGCCTACTGCTTCAGTGACTCTTACTTTACAAAATGGCAGAACACTGGATGAAGGCCAGGTCAACGCCATCAGTTACATGATAGCCAGCGCGGTTTCTGGCCTTGATGCCGCTCATGTCACCATTGTGGATCAGTCTGGCCATTTGCTTTCCGGCAGTGACACTCACAATACCCAGACAACACAGCTTAAATATATCCGCGAAGTTGAAGATGACTATCAAAACCGTATTCAGGCAATTCTGACACCCGTTGTAGGCAGCGCCAACGTTCGTACGCAAGTTACGGCGCAAGTGGATTTCACCCAGAATGAGCAAACTGTTGAGGAATATGCCCCCAACACGTCGCCAGACAAGATGTCTATCCGCAGCCGCCACGTTGTTCATGATGAGCAGGGCGGGAAAAGCAGCGTTGGAGGAGTACCTGGCGCGTTAAGTAATCTACCGCCTACGGCCGCCACCGCACCGATTACCACCTCAACGCCAGCACGCGGCGCCAAAGATAGCGCGACACGCCCGGCGCCTCAGACGGTAAGCCAAAACCTACAACCTTACAGTCAGAACCATGACGACATTACCAATTACGAGCTGGACAGAACGCTAAAACATATCACCCGCAACACGGGTAATGTGGAACGTTTGTCGGTCGCGGTTGTTATCAATTATCTGCCAGGAAAAGCCGGAGAACCGGCGGCTCTGACGCCAGCGCAGATGAAGCAAATCAACGATCTGGTTAAAGAGGCAATGGGCTATACCGCTTCCCGTGGGGATTCGGTAAATGTGGTTAACACACCATTTAGCCAGTCAGACAAAGATGTCGCTCTTCCACTGTGGCAACAGCAGGATGTCATTCAGTTAGTTCTTAGCGTACTGCGTTATCTTTTAGTCGCTCTGGTTGCCTGGATGCTGTGGCGTAAAGCCGTATGGCCATTCTGGGTGAAACATCAGGAAATGCTGCTCCAGCGGCTCGAAATGGAAAAAGAAGCACGTCAGGCCGAAGCAACGGCGCAGCGGCAGAAAAAAGAACACAGCGAACTTGCCAAGGCTCAACAGCGCATGGATACCGAGCTTACTACTCAGCAACTGCGTGAAATGGCCGATGAGGCACCGCAGATTATTGCACTGGTTATTCGCCAGTGGATGAATAAGGAGCAGAAACCATCATGAATGCTGCCATGCGAAGCGCCATTATTATGCTAACGCTCGGCGATGACCGCGCCGCCGACGTCTTCCGCCATCTCAGTCCTCAGGAGGTGGCACAGATAAGCACTGCTATTGTCAGTATTCACTCTTATACCCATGAGCAGATTGCTCAGGTGCTGAGTGAATTCAAACGCGATTCAGAAGAGTATGCGTCCATCAGCATCAATGCGGATGAGTATTTACGCAATGTTCTGGTGAAAGCGCTGGGTGAATCCCAGGCCGAAGCCTTGTTGGATAATCTGCTGGATGCCCATAGTGAAAACAACGGTATCGATACGTTGGGTCTGATGGAACCGTATATGGTGTATGACCTGATTCGGGAAGAGCATCCGCAGATTATTGCGACCATTCTGGTGCATCTGAAACGCGCTCAGGCAGCAAGCGTACTGGCGAAATTCGAAGAACGCGAACGTAACGACATTATGTTGCGTATTGCCACCTTTAACGGCGTCCAGCCGGTGGCACTGCAAGAACTGACGGATGTACTGAACAATCTGCTCCACGGTCAGTCACTGAAGCGCAACAATATGGGTGGTGTTCGTCCGGCGGCTGAAATTCTCAACCTGATGAAAACTCAGCAGGAAGAAGCGGCGCTTACTGCATTCCGTGAATTTGATCCTGAACTGGCGCAAAAAATTATTGACGAGATGTTCCTGTTCGAAAATCTGGTGGATATGGACGACCGCAGCATCCAGCGCCTGCTGCAGGAAGTCGATGGCGAGTCTCTGCTGGTTGCGTTGAAAGGCGCTGATCAGGCGCTGCGTGAGAAGTTCTTCAGCAACATGTCCAAACGTCAGGCTGAAATTATGCGTGATGATCTCAATTCCCGTGGTCCGGTACGTATGACCCAGGTTGAAGCAGAACAGAAATCCATTCTGTTGGTGGTACGTCGTCTGGTGGAAGTCGGAGAGATGGTGATTGGCGGAGGTGAGGATGTCTACGTCTGAGACAACCTGGAAACCCTGGCGGCCTGATGATCTGCTCGGGCAGGGCAGTTCCTCATGGCCAAACCTGGAGTCTGAAAATCATGTAGATGCAGACCCAATGTCTGACCCGGACCGGCAGGCAGAGCTTGCTCGTGTTCGCCAACAGGAAGGGCAAAAAGGGTTTACGCAGGGACTGGTAAAGGGCGAAGAAGAGGGCCGCCGCCGCGGCTACGAAGAAGGATTGCAACAGGGAAAAGCCGAAGGCATTAAGCAAGGATTAGCGGAAATACATGCTCAACAATCGCTGTTAAATTCACAGTTTTCCCGCGTGATGGAAAGTTTCCAGATCTCGGTTGAAAACATGGACAGCGTCATTCCTGCCCGCCTGGTGCAACTGGCGCTGATGGCGGTGCGTACTCTGTTGGGCGGGCAGGGCGTTACGGATAAAATGCATACCAGTCTGATGAATCACATCCGTACCCTACTCAACGAAGATAGTTTACTGAAAGGTAAATTTCGCCTGACCATCAGTGCGGAAGAACCAGAAGAGGTACGCCAGCAGCTTGAGACGTTACTCTCAGCCTATGACTGGGAATTGTGTGCCGATCCTCATCTTCTACCCGGCGGTTGTCGGATCAGTACGGAAGAAGGGGAACTGGATGCCTCGCTGGAAACCCGCTGGCAGTCGTTGTGTCAATTGGCTCGTAACAGGGGCGGTGTATGACTTCGCATCTCAAAAACTGGCTGGGTGCTCTGGAACAGCAAGAAACGCGGATGACGACGTTACCCGCTTTTCGTCAGTACGGCAGGCTGATCCGCGCGACTGGACTGGTGATGGAAGCCACCGGACTAAAATTACCCATCGGAACGCTGTGCATTGTTGAACGTGACGGCCCGGATGGTATTCGTTGTGTAGAAAGTGAGGTTGTTGGTTTCAGTGGACAAACGCTGTATCTGATGCCGCTGGAACATGTGGACGGCATCTTGCCTGGCGCCAGAGTCTGGGCGCCGGATAGCGGTGATAAGTTAACACAAGGCAAGCAGCTTCCTGTTGGGCCTGGATTATTGGGGCGTGTGCTGGATGCCAGTGCGCGACCACTGGATGGCCTTCCTCCTCCCAGTAATAGTGATCGGGCAACATTATTTACCGCTCCGTTTAACCCGTTACAACGCGATCCTATTCGCAATGTGCTTGATGTCGGCGTTCGGGCGATCAATGGGTTACTGACCGTGGGACGAGGCCAGCGTATGGGGCTGTTCGCGGGGTCCGGTGTCGGGAAAAGTGTCCTGTTAGGCATGATGGCGCGCTATACCACCGCTGATGTGGTGGTTGTGGGACTCATCGGCGAACGAGGCCGTGAAGTCAAAGATTTTATTGAAAATATCCTCGGAAAGGATGGCTTACAGCGTTCGGTGGTTATTGCTGCGCCTGCCGATGTATCGCCGGTACTGCGTATGCAGGGGGCGGTATATGCAACCCGTATTGCGGAAGATTTCCGTGACCGTGGATTAAATGTGTTGCTGATCATGGATTCGCTGACGCGTTATGCGATGGCGCAACGTGAGATAGCATTAGCCATTGGCGAACCGCCAGCAACCAAAGGCTATCCGCCTTCTGTTTTCGCCCGTTTACCGGCCCTGGTGGAGAGAGCCGGAAATGGTATCCGTGGCGGTGGATCAATCACTGCATTCTATACCGTATTGACGGAAGGCGACGATCAGCAGGACCCGATTGCGGACTCCGCTCGCGCCATTCTCGACGGACATATTGTTCTGTCACGCCGACTGGCGGAATCAGGCCACTATCCGGCCATTGATATTGAAGCTTCTATCAGCCGTGTGATGACGGAAATTACGCAACCAGCGCAATTTAAAAAGGTACAGCGTTTTAAACAACTTCTGTCCTCGTGGCAGCGGAACCGGGATTTGGTCAGCGTAGGGGCGTATGCCAGAGGCAGCGATCCTTTACTGGATCAGGCGATCACCTTATATCCAGAAATGGAACGCTATCTGCAACAGGGCATCCATGAACGCCAGGAATATGATGTTTCATGTCGCCAGCTCGATGCGTTATTCCCGGATAACAGAGGCCCTGAAGCAGGTGAATAATCATGGCAACGTCAGCACCAATGGATGTTTTGCGGGATCTGGCCGAAAAGAAACTCAATGACACCACGGTGCGACTGGGGCGTGCGCGCCAGTCGCATGAGAATGAAGTCTCACGTTTACAACAATTACAGACATACGAATCTGAATATCGTCGCCAACTGCAAAACACCATTGCCGATAAGGGGATGTCAGTGTCTACGCTCCAGTCATGGCAAAGTTTTATTGGTGCGCTGGAAAAGGTCGTTTTGCAGCAGGTAAACCAGGTGAACAACAGCCAACAGATTGTCGATGCCTCGCTCAGTGACTGGCAAAAAGATCGTCAGCGGTTAAACGCATTTGAAACATTAAAAAGCCGGGCCGAAGCCCAGCGTATATTGAAAGAAAACCGACAGGAACAAAAAATGATGGATGAATTTGCCCGCCGCGCCAGCCAGAGGGGAAAATAAAATGCAGGTAATTTCTTTACCTATGAATATTGGCAATCTGGGGCATGGACACGCTGTAACGCAGAATGACACAGACACGTCATCATTTGCCGCAGAACTCGACAGCAAACTGCTTCCTGGCGCCATCCCGAAGCCTCATCTTCCGTCGGAAGGGACAGTAAATCTGTTACCGAACGAGGAAGAAAAAGGGAAAGGATCGCCTGAAGGGGAGCACTCTGGTGTCATGGATAATCTGTTTTACCTGCTTCCGGCGCAAAGTACACCATTACCAGAAACAGGTATAAACCAGGAAATGACAGCGTCACCGATGTTTGAAGGCAATGGACTGGTTACCGCCCTGAAAAATACGTCGGTGTCGCCTGAAAATGTGGCGTCCCAAACGGAAAAGGGGAGTTCCGATGTTAGTTTGCCTGAAACTGAACTTTTAGCGGAACAGAATGGGGATGAAGTACAAAATAATGCTTTCGATACCAGCCATTCGCAAACGTTGAATAAAGCCGTTGCCTATTCAGAGTTTGCGGGGAAAGTCGGTAAACCGGTTGCTCATCCATCTTCATCGCTGCCATTAAAACCCGATTCCTTGCATCTTGAGTCGGCCACCAATACCGGTCATACACTGCCTCAGTCATCGGAACAATTGGCAACGTCTCTGGATTCGGCGGTGGCGAATCAACCGACGGAACAGATGCCTGTACAACATCAGGAAAGTCATACAGCGGATGCTTTTCATATCCCAACCATTGGGGATATGAGCATTCAAATCCGTGAGCCTGTGGGGGTATCCCCATCTGCGCAGCCCTCTGTATTGACAGCGTCTGTGGGGACTACGGAATGGCAGCAGAATTTGAGTCAGCAGTTGGCTTGCTTTACTCGTGAAGGGATTCATCATGCGGAGCTGAGATTGCACCCGGAAGATCTTGGTAGTCTGCATATTAGTCTGCGGATAAATAATGATCAGGTGCAGCTTCATTTTGCCGCAGCCGACCATCAGGTTCGCGCTGCGCTTGAAACGGCGATGCCTCATTTACGAAACTCCCTTGCAGAATCAGGGATCTCTCTTGGGCAAACCAATGTTGCTGCGGACTCCAGACCTTCGTGGGAGAACGGTTCGCAAAATCAGACAGCAGAACAGGATATGCAATCCGATGATGGTGTGGAAAGCGTACCGGATGAACCAGGCGTAATTCTGCATACGATCAGTCGTTCCGGCGGAATAAATACTTTTGTCTGATAAATTTATTTTGTTATTTATCTGAAAGCCCGGTTCCCGGGCTTTGTTGTTTTATTATGGTGGTATTTTTTCCGGGTTTAAACTTGCTTCTTTGCGGGCTGTTGATATCGATCCTGATCTTTAATTATATTAAAATTCAACTGGTTATAAATCTCACGTAGGTGGTGTTTTTTTATCATTTCTGCAACATTCATTTTCATTAAGGATGCAGGCAAACGTTTACAATGTTGTCTGAAGTCAAATCTATCTATCAATTTAATGCCAGCAGCGACATTTTTTTGCCGGATTATTAATACCAGGTTATGTAATAGAATACAGCACCTGTCCCGGGTGTAACGGGGTGCAAATTACTGAGTATATTTTTGTGATGTCAAAAAAGAATCTGGATACCACTCAGAGTGGCAAAAAAAGCAAAGGTCGCATAGCGCTGACCGTCCTGGCATTTGTTTTTGCCAGCGCATGTTTTGGTTATACCTGGACAGAACTGGAGAGTTTAAAGAACAATGTTAAAAAAGGCACAATAGAGCAGAAAATTGAAGAAATAGAGGAAACGTTTGAAATACCTATTTATACACCTTTGGATACGTTTACTGTCAGTCTGAAGCCTGGTGTCGATGGAACAGAACATGTTCTGTATGTTGGATTGACGCTGCGTCTGAAAGATCCTCGCTCCCAGGAATTGTTAAAACGTTTCCTGCCAGAAATTCGTAGCCGCCTTGTTATGCTATTTTCACAGCAGACGATGGAGGAGTTGAGCACACGCGAAGGTAAACAGCAACTGGTTCATCAAGTTGAAAAAGAACTGGCAATTCCACTATCCGGGAAACAGACGGTTAAAGTTACCGATGTTTTATTTAACATCTTTATTTTACGGTAATCGCTATGTCTGACAATATTATGTCACAGGATGAGGTGGATAGTCTTCTGAATGGCGATGGTAACGGCGCATCTGAAAACACTCTATCTGCCATGGCTCCTGAGGATGGTATCCGTCCTTACGATCCGGTGACGCAACGACGCGTTGTTCATGAACGACTCAGCACGCTGGAATTCATTAATGAACGTTTTGCCCGCCAGTTTCGTGTCGGAGCGTTCAACGTGTTGCACCGCAGTCTGGACGTCACTATCGGTAATATTCGGGTACAGCCTTATCATGAATTTGCGCGTAACTTGCCTGTGATGACCAATCTTAATTTGATTCATCTGTCACCTTTGCGCGGGACGGCACTGTTCGTCTTTTCTCCCAATATGGTGTTTATGTTGGTGGAAAATTTATTTGGCGGTGACGGACGTTTTAAAACAAAAGCGGATGGGCGGGAGTTTACCCCCACTGAACAACGTATTATTCAGCGTATATTGTCAATTGCTCTGGAGTCTTATGACTTTGCCTGGAGTACGGTTTATGGTCTTAAAACAGAATATATTCGCTCAGAAATGCAGGTGAAATTCACCAATATTACGTCGTCACCGAATGATATTGTGATTACTACACCGTTTTATATCGAACTGGGTTCAGAGTGCGTCCAGATGGATATCTGCATCCCTTTCAACGTTATTGAGCCAATACGTTCTTTGCTTACCAGTCCACCACAGGAAAACGCCTGGCAGGAAGATCAAAACTGGCGTAATACGCTGGCTTCACAGGTCAGAAATACGGAACTGGAACTGGTGGTGAATTTATCCGACGTCCAGATGCGACTGTCACAAATTATGAGCCTGAAGCAACACGATGTTTTGCCGTTAGATAAACCTGAAATCGCTGAAGCTTATGTTGATGGCGTACGGGTACTGTCCGGGAAATATGGCAGTGCAAGCAATCAGTACGCCTTGCAGGTAGAAGAACTTTTTAATACAGCATTAGCACCTTTTTCTAAGGAGAGCTCGCATGAGCAAGAATGAACAGGCGGGCACTACCTCTACTCCCGCAGATACGGCCTGGGCAGACGCACTGGAAGAACAGCGCGAATCCGCAGGAACGACGGGCGTGATGGACGGGGCGAAAGCTATTGCCTCTGACCTGAATCTGGTTATGGATATTCCGGTCAGAATGACGGTAGAACTTGGCAGAACCCGTATGACCATCAAGGAACTTCTGGCACTGAGCCAGGGGTCTGTGGTTGCGCTGGAAGGTCTGGCAGGTGAACCTCTGGATATTTTGATTAATGGTTATCTTATTGCACAGGGAGAAGTGGTTGTGGTGTCGGATAAATTCGGTATTCGTATTACCGATATTATTACGCCATCTGAACGTATTTATCGCCTGAGCAGATAATGATCAATAGTACCCATACAGTTTTACCCACCGCTTCAACAACCAGCATGTCGTCGGTATGGATGCATACCGGCGGTATCCTCTGCCTGATAATATTCGGGTTACTTCTTTTACTCTGGTATTTACGTCGTTCTGGCGGTATTTCAGGGAAAAAAAATGGCCGCAATGCGCTGTTAAATATTAAATTCAGCCAGTCTCTGGGGCCGCGTGAACGCCTGGTTCTTGTGGAAGTGGGAAATCAATGGTTACTGCTTGGCGTGACGGCAGAAAAGATCTCCTGTCTGAGCGCCATCGACAAAAAAACGGTCGAAGAAAATTTTGCGGCTGTTGATCAACCGCAGTCCCGTAGCTCGCTGGTTGACTGTTTTCAGACAGTGCTGGCAAACAGTCTGCGGGGGCGTTATGGCAAGTCACAATAAAATAAAACCATCATGGCGGGTAATGTCGATTATCTGTGGCCTGTTGGTCATGGTGTTTGGCATCGGATTGCCTGTACATAGCGCATTCGCTGCCAATAGCGACATTCTGTTAACTCGCCCGGCGGGTGGGGAAGGCTGGTCTTTACCGGTACAGACGCTGGTCCTGCTGACATCGCTGACCTTTCTACCCGCTATTTTGCTGATGATGACCGGTTTTACACGCATCATCATTGTGTTGGGATTGCTGCGTAACGCGTTGGGAACGTCATCAACACCACCAAACCAGGTGCTGTTAGGTCTGGCGCTGTTCCTCACTTTTTATGTCATGTCGCCCGTGTTTAATAAAATCTATGACGACGCATGGATGCCTTTAAGTCAGGATAAAATCACCGCTCAGGTCGCCATCGATAAAGGTATTCAGCCGCTGCGGGAATTTATGTTGCAACAAACGCGTCAGGATGATCTGGCGTTGTATACCCGCATCGCTCATCAGCAAAACTTCGCCGGACCGGAAGATGTACCGTTAAGTCTGCTGGTTCCGGCGTTTGTCACCAGTGAACTGAAAACAGGTTTCCAGATTGGCTTTACCATCTTTATACCGTTTTTGATTATCGACCTTGTGGTCGCCAGTGTTTTGATGGCGCTGGGGATGATGATGGTGCCGCCAGCGACAATCTCATTACCTTTTAAATTGATGCTGTTTGTTCTGGTCGACGGCTGGCAGTTGTTGATTGGTTCACTGGCTCAAAGTTTTTTTAGCTGACGAGGAAAAGAGATGACAGAAGAACAAGTCATGGCGATGGGATTCCAGGCCATTAAAGTCGGTCTGATGATTGCCGCGCCGTTATTGCTGGCGTCTCTGGTTGCCGGGTTGGTTATCAGCATTCTTCAGGCGTCCACGCAAATAAACGAGATGACATTGTCTTTTATTCCCAAGATCCTTCTGATTGTGGTGGTCATTATTGCTCTTGGTCCCTGGATGTTAAGCGTTATGCTTGATTATATGCACGGGTTGTTTAACAGCCTGCCTTATCTGATTCGCTAGTTATGCTCACTCTGTCTCTGGCTGATCTCTACCTGCATATCGGTCAGTATTTCTTCCCGTTTTTGCGTATTCTGGCTCTTTTTACGTCAGCGCCGATCTTTAATGACAAATCGATCAACAAAAAGGTCAAAATTGCACTGTCGGCACTGATAGCCTTTCAGATAGCCCCCATATTGCCTGACAGCAATATTCGTATTGTTTCGTATGAGGGATTTCTGACGGGAGCGGGGCAGCTCATTATTGGCCTTATCACCGGGTTGATCATTCAGTTGATTTTTGTGGCTGTCCGCCACGCTGGCGAACTTATCGGCCTGCAGATGGGACTTTCATTTGCCACCTTCTATGACCGGGCCGGTGGACAGAATATGCCTGTGGTCGCCCGCTTTCTGAATTTACTGGCTACGCTGATCTTTTTAATCGCCAACGGACATCTTTACCTTCTGGAGATTATCGCCCGCAGCTTTGATATTTTGCCCGTTGTGGCTACGTTACCCAATGCGTCTGCTTATCTGGCTTTTGTAAAACTGGCGGGGCTTATTTTCAGTAGCGGTTTGATACTGGCGTTACCTATTGTGGCGTTACTGCTCTGTATTAACCTGACACTTGGTATTATTAACCGTCTGACGCCGCAACTTTCTGTTTTTGTGATCGGTTTCCCTATTTCACTTAGCGTTGGATTGCTGGCGCTATCGCTGATGATGTACTCCTTTGGCCCACTTTTTGAAAACCTGATGGCCACCATTTTTGACAATCTTCTGCAAATTATGGCCGCGATGAGATAGCCCTGCCTCGCAGCCGTTGTGAACCCAAAAAACGCGTCAGTATTTCTGCCTTAAAATTTTGTCGTTTTCCGTGCGGATTTCCCCTCTGATATACAGTTCACAGAATTGCCGGTAGGAACTCAGCCCTAATTTTTTTAGCGCGCCGCGTCTGATCTGATACAGCGTCGGTTCCGGTATTTTCATGCATCGGGACATTTCCGCTATTGACTCTCCGGCAAGGGGAAGCACCAGACAAATCCATTCTTTCAGGGAAAAACCATAACGTTCGTCCCGGTAGCGATTAATCGTATGCATGGGGCGAAATGTTTTACCCCGTAACCAGGTCTGGAAGTTGCGCTGAAAAAGACCGGAGTGCAGGTTATGGGAGTTAAAAAAAGTGACCTTACCTGCAAACTTGCGCGAGATGTAATGTGTCAGATAGGAGTTATAACGACTGACCAGCACGCCAACGCGTTTACGACTGTTAATCTGGATAAGAAAATCAACGGCTTCTTTGAATATTCGTAGCGATTCCGTCCCTGACATATCAAGCACTAACATAATGGTCAGCGTATCATCCAGGCCGATAGTGACCTGCTCAATTCGATGGATAAATGACAGGTTAATGTGGTTGTTGGAGAAAAGATTCTTCATCCCAAATGTGAAATACTCACACAGGGCCATGACAAATACAGGTGGTGTAGAATTAGTACAGCTTTCCATTAGTGCGCGGTCCTCGCGTATTTTCCTGATTACTTAGTTGACGTTGTTCGTCAGCATTTAAAATAAAAGGTTACTTTTTGGGGTATCTGACAAATTTAACATCCTTAGTGGTAAGTATAATACACCACATTAAGTAAATCCTGATTAGGATAATTCGATGCGGAATATAATTATAGTTTAATACTAAGGTCTGGTGATTATTAGTCAGGAGTCAAAGGAGTGCGGCAATGTTTGAGCGTTCGTTTATACTATGATTTATATTTCACCCAACGCGTTCATGCATAATTATTTTCCCCTGATTTATTTGCAGTCAGTGTTCTTATCAGAAAAATCACAATCCTGGTTATTAATCGACTACGCGCTGACGAAGAAAATTGTGGGTGTTTAATTATAAAAAAACCAGCCCAGGAGGAAGAACTGGGCTGGTTGGGGGGGCACGAGGCAGAATCATTCTGCCGTGGGGGTGCACATTAACGCAGAAGCTGCAGAA
>NZ_RHJO01000045.1:0-3172 GCF_004211985.1 Escherichia sp. E10V10
AATTCACTATGCCACTACAATTAAGCTCATTGTAAGAATCAATAGTTGGCTTGTTATTTTCAGTATGTAGTGACTCCTCCATACACCGCTCCCATAAGGTTGCTATTTCCTCGAGAGATGGACCTATAGCCAACAGATCGAGAGCTAACATCCCCTCTGGTATTTCAAATAAATTTAAATTATCAATTGCACGTTTTGTATTACGCATAGTCCAAGGAGACACTTGCTGAAAGTCGCTTTCTTCGCCACGCTCAATTGCCTGACGAACCTCATTCATTAAAGTTAACGAACGTATTATCAGCGCTCTTACTATATGCATTTTAGCCAAATCTGACTCTGCTACCTTTCTCTTTTCAAGCTGTTTCTCATGTTTAATTTGATTGGCCGAGATCATACCGGCAATAATAATTGCTAAAATGCTACCAATGGCTTGAATCCAAGCAGGAATGATTGACTTGATCATGTCTTTTTCAGAAAAATCAATATAGGCGGCACATCTTAACGCCAATAATAAAGCCACAACCAAAGAAAAAGTATATATTATTTTTTTCATGATGATTAATCCCTCTATACTTCTTCACATCATATCATATCATATAATTTTCATCATCTTAAACAAAGAAAAGAATTACGAATACTAAAATCTTTATATAACGAGCTTATGATAAAGTAATGACTAATGGATTTCACCATTTATTATCCACTTGGCGCTAATACGAATGGATTCAAGCCTAGCGATCACTAGTCTGCTACTGGCACATAGCAGTCCTAGAGACAGTGGCGTAAAGTCATGGAGGATCGGTGGGAGGAGGCGCTAATCCTTTCATACAAAAAATATGTAAAATCAATAACGGCTGTAAATCATTCAATACTCGCACTATCGGAAGTTCACCAGCCAGCCGCAGCACGTCCTGCATACGACGTGTCTGCGGTTTTTCTTTTTCGCTTACATTGCACCTGGTTCTTCCGGCCACTGAATATCCGGAGCACTGGAAGGGTCAACCGCATCAAGAGCATCCAAATAATCAAGCCACAAATTGTATTGAGCCAGTTCTTCACCTTTCAGACGACCTATGGCAGCTTTGCCAGGCCACTGCTTGTTGTTCATATAATTATTGGCATCATCGAGGCGACGTTGTTTTTCGCTGGTTGCCGAGGAAATGAGTTGTTCTTGCGTTGGTTCCGGTGCATCTGCCCATACAGGCATCCCATCTTCTCCGGCAACCCGGACTTTCCCTGGATTCACTCTCACAAATTCCAGGAAAACATCTTCTCCAACTTCCACACCACTTTCCGGCCAGGTGTTTGTACGCTCATAGTCCACTTTCAAAATAAATGGATAAAAGGCATTTGTTTTACTGTCGTAAAGATATTTATTCATCTTTCAGAAGCCTATCAAAATACATGAACCACCAGAAATAGAGTCACTGGCGCGAGAAATAATTGTTGATGTTGGCCCTGTCCCAACATTTATTGCAAACGTGGTAATTCTACCGCTGGTTGGCTCATATCCGGCACCCACTGCAAAGCCTAAAATTCCCCCAGGAAAAGGAATAGGTAAGTTGATAACCTGGTCACCATCATGAGGAGGGATATAAACCCATTGAATAATTTTACTTGGTAGTTTTTGCCAGTAGCGTTCAGACTGAAAACTCTCCATATCAGGTATCTGATTCGCCCCTGTCCCTATACCCCGTTTTGCCGCTTCTCCCAAACCAAGGTTTTCGAGAGCCGTTTTCACCGTGCCATCCGATTTGATATCACCAAACGGATTCTTGCGGCTTAACAGCAGCGCACGAAGCGCGGTAAGCAGCTGGTCGTGCCGCCCCTTCTCCAGGCTGGCACCGGATGCCTCCACCACGCTGCAAAGTTCCTCCTGCAACATGTCAAAGTAGTCATCATCCAGATCGGTAGCAGGCGTGCCGGTCTGGGGGTTACCACGGGTAAAACCGTTCTTACCCGCGCCGAACTTATCCTTCTGCGCGGTTTTCGTGTCTATACGATGCATGGATTACTCCGGATATTTAAAAATTACGTAGGTATGCGACGGGCAGAGTTTGTTAAGCACACACTCGACAACGGTGTCACCCCAGATACGCAGTGCGGAATCACAGGGATCGCCACATGTCATCCAGGTGGCGTTGGTGGTGGCTGGCATGTTGACCTGCCAGTAATACCGCCATTCCGGCGCATTCACCGCGTCAGTACAGGCCGATGAGCAGGTGAAAGTGCTTTTGTCGTATCGCGTGATGGTGGCATCTGGTCTGCCCAGGGCAGCAAGCTGTGCAAGATAAAAATCCTCGTTGATGCCGCCCGCCAGGTTAACCTTCGCATCCAGCCGTTGCTGACGCTGGCGAAGGGTCTGCGTTCCCGCCGGAATACATTCATCCGGCAGACCGCACAGACGCTCCCAGCGGTTTATCAGTTCAGTGGTGGTGCGCGGATCCAGCTCCCGCATCAGGGCATCCGCACGCTGATGAACACGGGTTAATGACGGTGCCGCACCGGCAATCGCCGGATCGCTGGCTGACCACGCCGGACCGGGCGGCAACAGTGCCGATAACAGGCGGATGTAATCATCGTTTGTCACGTCCATGAAATCGTCCCCAGTACCACCAGTTCGTTTTTCGCAATGGAGATATTGTCCACCGGTGCAAGCAACTGATGGCTGTATTCCCCGTTCGCACCGGAAATCGCCTCACTGATACGCGATACCTTCAGTTCTCCCTGCGGATAACCATCACGCAGCAGGAACGAACGCAACTCCGCGGTAATGGCAGCCCGTATTTCTGGTGTGTCCGGCGTCACGCGGATATGAAAATCCACCGTATGTGCCACCGGCCTGAATACATACAAATCAGAGCCTGCCACCGGGGCCAGTGGCCCGATATGTTGTCTTGCCGCCGTTTCCGTTGATTCTTCAGGAATGGGATTAATCAGGTCACTGCTGGCAATCATCACACCGACAGTCCCCGTTCCCATCCAGTGACGGTATGCCCATGCGCGGGTAATGCCGGGCACTTCTTTAGCCCAGACGACATAGTCCCCGTCAGCCCCGCCCTGCGGCGTCCAGTAATACCGCTCAATGACGCGGGCGCGCCACGTTTCCAGCTCTTCAGTATCAAATCCGCCTGTCAGTGTATCTGCCACGCCGGAAGACGGCAGACCATTC
>NZ_RHJO01000046.1:0-1231 GCF_004211985.1 Escherichia sp. E10V10
TGATGAGGTCTGAGCTGGCTGTAATATCCTGTGATGTAATTCGTTATTGCCGTGCTGGCTTCGCTAAAATTCGCGTAGCCATTATCCGGTACCCACTCTGTTTTCAGGCTTCTGAAGAACCGTTCCATTGGGCTGTTATCCCAGCAATTTCCCCGGCGACTCAGGCTTTGCTTTATCTGATATCTCCACAGTAACTGTCTGAAATTCCTGCTGGTATAGTGACTGCCTTGATCCGAGTGATACAGTAAATTAGCCGGTTTCCCCCGTGCTTCCCAGGCCATCGACAGGGCTTTACCTGTCAGTGCGGAATCAGGGAAAAATGACATCGCCCAGCCAACCGGTTTACGGGAAAACAAATCGAGTACAACAGCCAGATAAGCCCAGCGTTTTCCCGTCCAGATATAAGTCACATCACCGCACCAAGCCTGATTAGGCTCGGTAACAGCAAACTGGCGATCCAGATAATTAGGGATCTCAATGTGTTCCTTAGACGCCTTCTTATAACGATGGCCAGGTTGCTGACAGCTGATAATATTGAGCGCTTTCATCAGCTTTGTTGCCCGCCAGCGGCTCAGTTTTATACCTTTGGTGGTGACCATTGCGGCAATGCTTCGCGCACCTGCTGAACCGTTACTTTCGTGATAAACTTCACGCACAAGGCTCAGTAATGCCACTTTCGTGGCGTCAGGCTTCCTGGGCTGCCGCCAGTATTTATAACTGCTGCGATGAACCCCAAACACGTTGCACACAACGGCAACAGGAAACCGCGCCCTGAGTTTCTCAACTAATGAGAATTGTTCAGGGAGTCTGACATCAAGAGCGCGGTAGCCTTTTTTAATATATCCCTTTCCATTTCAACGCGTTGAAGTCTTTTCTTCAACTCACGTATTTCAATCTGCTCAGGTGTCATGGGTGAAGCTATGGGTGATTTTCCCGCTCGCTCTTCTTTCAGTTGTCGAACCCATTTATCCATCGTGGATTTGCCGACATTCATCGCAGTGGCAGCGGCGGCAACGGTGTAATGCTGATCGAGTACAAGCTGGGCAGCCTCGAGGCGAAACTCGGGGCTAAAATTGCGTCTGTTACGTCCGGTCATAATGTCACCTGTTTTGACTATGAGGTGATGATATCACCTCTATTCAGGTGGCCAAATTCACTATGCCACTACAATTAAGCTCATTGTAAGAATCAATAGTTGGCTTGTTATTTTCAGTATGTAGTGACTCATACA
>NZ_RHJO01000047.1:0-2002 GCF_004211985.1 Escherichia sp. E10V10
ACCCTGGCGGGGTACGAAAAAGAGACCCAGACGCCTGCCGACGAGCTGGCGGCAAGCCGTACCGCCCGCGCAGCGGTGTTTATCCGCAACGATCCGGCACGTCCCACGCAGACCGGTGAGCTGGTGGGTATGCTGCCTGCGCCGAAGGGGAAACGGTTCACGATGACCGAGCAGCAGACCCTGTTGTCTCATGGCGTGGCAACGGCGTATGTCGAAAGCGGGGTGCTGCGCATTCAGCGTGATGTCACCACGTACAGGAAAAATGCTTACGGGGTTGCGGATAACAGCTACCTCGACAGCGAGACGCTGCATACCAGTGCGTATGTACTGCGCAAACTGAAATCCGTCATTACCAGTAAGTACGGGCGTCACAAGCTTGCCAGCGACGGTACCCGCTTTGGTCCCGGTCAGGCGATTGTCACCCCGGCGGTAATCAAAGGGGAACTGCTGGCAACCTACCGTCAGCTTGAGCGTGCGGGGATCGTGGAAAACTACGAACTGTTTAAGCAGTACCTGGTTGTGGATCGTGATGCCAGCGATCCGAACCGCCTGAACACGCTGTTCCCGCCTGACTATGTTAACCAGTTGCGTGTTTTTGCCGTGGTTAACCAGTTCCGTCTTCAGTATTCAGAGGAGTCTGCATAATGGCCCGTATCGGGGGAACCTGTTATTTCAAAATTGACGGTCAGCAGCTATCGCTGACCGGCGGCATTGAGGTGCCCATGAACAGGACGGTCAATGATGACATCATCGGCCTGGACGGTTCAGTGGACCGCAAGGAAACTCACCGTGCGCCTTATGTCAAAGGGACCTTCAAGGTACCGAAGAATTTTCCGGTGAGCAAAATCACCTCGTCTGATGAGATGACCATTACCGCCGAGCTGGCGAACGGTCAGGTCTATGTACTGTCGTCTGCCTGGCTGCACGGCGAAGCGAACCATAATGCCGAAGAAGGCACGGTCGATATTGAATTCCACGGTGAAGAAGGGGATTACCAGTAATGAAAGAGCTTGAGTTAAAGAAACCGATTACCGCTCATGGCGAGACACTCTCCGTACTGGAGTTTGATGAGCCCACCGGGAAAGATGTTCGCGAGCTGGGGTATCCCTACCAGATGAATCAGGATGAGTCCGTCAGACTTCTGGCGCATGTGGTATCGAAATACATTGTGCGGCTGGCGAAAGTGCCGCAAAGCTCTGTCGACCAGATGTCTCCGGCAGACCTGAATGCAGCGGCGTGGCTTGTGGCTGGTTTTTTCCTCCAGGCCTGACGGCTGAATACCTCACTGATCGCTTCTTTGACTGCGCCAGCTACTGGCGCATTAATCCTTTCGAATTGCTGAATATGCCGATCAGTGAAATTCCCTTACTGGTCAGTCAGGCAAACAGGATAGAGCAGGAGAAACGCACACATGGCTGAATTTGAGCTTAAGGCGTTGATCACCGGTGTCGACAGGCTTTCTCCCGCGCTGTCGAAAATGCAAAAGAAAATCCGGGGATTTAAACGCCAGGCGGAAGAAGCGTCACAGGGTGGGCTGGCGCTTGGTGGCGGACTGGCAGCGGGTCTGACGCTTTCCCTGAAATCTTATGCCGATCAGGAAAACGCCGCCACCGGGCTGAAAGTTGCCATGATGGATGCGAACGGTGAGGTCGGAAAGAGCTTTCAGGACATCAATAAACTGGCTATTGGTCTGGGTAACCAGCTACCCGGTACAACGGCTGATTTCCAGAACATGATGCAGATGCTGGTGCGTCAGGGGATCCCGGCAGAAAACATTCTTGGCGGTGTGGGTAAAGCGACAGCTTATCTTGCGGTACAACTGAAAAAAACACCGGAAGCGGCTGCCGAGTTTGCCGCAAAGATGCAGGATGCTACCGGAACGGCGTCAGAAGACATGATGGGGCTGTTCGACACTATCCAGAAGGCGTTTTATCTGGGCGTGGACGATACCAACATGTTGTCCTTCTTCACTAAAACCAGCTCTGTTCTGAAGATGGTGAAC
>NZ_RHJO01000048.1:0-4328 GCF_004211985.1 Escherichia sp. E10V10
GCCGTCCATCTGAGCAGCACCGGTGATCATGTTTTTAACATAGTCGGCGTGCCCCGGGCAGTCTACGTGTGCGTAGTGGCGAGTCGGGGTGTCGTATTCAACGTGAGAAGTGTTGATGGTGATACCACGAGCTTTTTCTTCCGGCGCGTTATCGATCTGGTCGAATGCGCGAGCAGCACCGCCGTAGGTTTTAGCCAGTACGGTAGTGATTGCAGCGGTCAGCGTTGTTTTACCATGGTCAACGTGGCCGATAGTACCGACGTTAACGTGCGGTTTTGTACGTTCAAACTTTTCTTTAGACATCGATTGTCCCTCTAAGACACGGATAAATCGGTGATATCACCACATCAACCAGGCAACATGCCCGACTTGTTGAATGCAATAAACAGAAGGAAAAAACAGGGAGGAGAAAAGAAGTGGTGCTGATAGGCAGATTCGAACTGCCGACCTCACCCTTACCAAGGGTGCGCTCTACCAACTGAGCTATATCAGCACATCTTGGAGCGGGCAGCGGGAATCGAACCCGCATCATCAGCTTGGAAGGCTGAGGTAATAGCCATTATACGATGCCCGCATCCTGGAACTCGGCTACCTGATTTTCATTCTGCACTGAATATCGAGAGAAGCTCTCTTTATTCGAGCCGGTAAGCGAACTTATCGTCTCGGGCTACGCCATCGCGTGGCCGAAATTGGTGGTGGGGGAAGGATTCGAACCTTCGAAGTCTGTGACGGCAGATTTACAGTCTGCTCCCTTTGGCCGCTCGGGAACCCCACCGGACTTGATGGTGCCGACTACCGGAATCGAACTGGTGACCTACTGATTACAAGTCAGTTGCTCTACCTACTGAGCTAAGTCGGCATCAAGTAGCGCGCATTCTATGGAGACATGCGAGTTCATGCAACTAAAAAATTGCATAATTTGTTTTATTGGTCACATTTTGCGCGACACGATGAATAAACAGCCGAATCGCGAACAGATTAGCATACTTTTTCAGCATCACTCTGCATTAACAATGCGCGCCAGCTAAAACACAATTCTTTTTATCAGATGGAATATCTGTCACATTGCTTTTCAACGATAGCTTCCTGGAAGAGATTTTTTCTTATTATTCCTCCCCATCTGGTGTTACCCTCCTGCCCATTAACCCATTCAACAGAACTGTGACGCGCCATGGCAAATATCGCTTTGCCGATAGAGCTATGACCGCCAGAAACATGCTTATGAGTATAAAAGAGCAAACGTTAATGACGCCTTACCTACAGTTTGACCGCAACCAGTGGGCAGCTCTGCGTGATTCCGTACCTATGACGTTATCGGAAGATGAGATCGCCCGTCTCAAAGGTATAAATGAAGATCTCTCGTTAGAAGAAGTTGCCGAGATTTATTTGCCTTTATCGCGTTTGCTGAACTTCTATATAAGCTCGAACCTGCGCCGTCAGGCTGTTCTGGAACAGTTTCTTGGCACTAACGGACAACGCATTCCTTACATTATCAGTATTGCTGGTAGCGTCGCGGTAGGGAAAAGTACGACTGCTCGTGTGTTACAGGCACTATTAAGCCGTTGGCCGGAACACCGTCGTGTTGAACTGATCACCACCGATGGTTTTCTTCATCCCAACAAAGTGCTTAAAGAACGTGGCCTGATGAAGAAGAAAGGCTTCCCGGAATCGTATGATATGCATCGTCTGGTGAAGTTTGTTTCCGATCTCAAGTCCGGCGTGCCAAACGTTACAGCACCTGTTTACTCGCATCTTATTTATGATGTGATCCCGGATGGAGATAAAACTGTTGTTCAGCCTGATATTTTAATTCTTGAAGGGTTAAATGTCTTACAGAGCGGGATGGATTATCCACACGATCCACATCATGTATTTGTTTCTGATTTTGTCGATTTTTCGATATATGTTGATGCTCCGGAAGACTTACTTCAGACATGGTATATCAACCGTTTTCTGAAATTCCGCGAAGGGGCTTTTACAGACCCGGATTCCTATTTTCATAACTACGCGAAATTAACTAAAGAAGAAGCGATTAAGACTGCCATGACGTTGTGGAAAGAGATCAACTGGCTGAACTTAAAGCAAAATATTCTACCTACTCGCGAGCGCGCCAGTTTAATCCTGACAAAGAGTGCTAATCATGCTGTAGAAGAGGTCAGACTACGCAAATAATTTTCAGGGGAGCTAATGCTCCCCTTTCTTATTTTTCTGCACTACGCAGGGATATTTCACCGCCCATCCAGGGTTTTATTATTCCATCCTGCTCAAGCAATAAAGCGCCCTGTTTGTCTATTCCGCGTGAAATACCAAATATTTCTTTATCACCAATGATAAGTTTCACTGGGCGATTAATAAAATTATCCAGCTTTTCCCAGCGAGAAAGATAAGGTGCCAATCCTTCTTGCTCGAAGAGTTCCAGCGCCGCGCGTAATTCACGTATTAGCATGGCCGCCAACGTATTACGATCGAGATTGATCCCCGCTTCCTGCAGCGTGATCCACCCCTGATTAACGACACTCTCTTCAACACGACGCATTGCCATGTTGATCCCGGCGCCAATGACTATTTGCGCCGCATCGCCGGTTTTGCCAGTCAGCTCCACAAGAATGCCTGCCAGCTTGCGATCCTGCAGATAGAGGTCATTAGGCCATTTAACACCAACTTTATCTGCACCCAGCTTGCGTAATACTTCCGCCATCACGATACCGATAACCAGACTTAAACCAATCGCCGCCGCCGGGCCTTGTTCCAGACGCCAGAACATCGACAAATATAAGTTTGCGCCAAAAGGCGAAAACCATTTCCGACCACGACGACCACGGCCAGCCTGCTGGTATTCTGCAACGCAGGCATCGCCCGATTTAAGCTCTCCGATACGGTCAAGGAGATATTGATTCGTGGAGTCAATAACTGGGAGCACGGCTACACTACCGCCATCCAGCTGACTCAATATCTGTTCAGCATTAAGTAACTGGATGGGCTCAGGCAGGCTGTATCCTTTACCCGGAACGGTAAAGACATCAACACCCCAGTCACGCAGTGTCTGAATGTGTTTATTAATAGCCGCCCGGCTCATTCCTAACGTTTCACCCAGCTGCTCGCCAGAGTGAAATTCACCATTCGCTAACAGCGCGATTAATTTCAGTGGCACGGTATTATCCTTCATGAAATCGTCTCCACTGCGCTAACTTCACCTGATGCACCAATAAAGCGAACTTCTGGCTCAAGCCAGACATTAAATTTTTCACCCACTTTCTGTCTTACATGATGTGCCAGTTGCACGACATCTTCGCTTTTTGCATTGTCTTCATTAATGAGAACTAACGCCTGTTGACGGTGCACCGCAGCCCCACCCATTTGCATCCCTTTTAGCTGGCACTGATCGATAAGCCAACCTGCTGCCAGTTTTACTGAACCATCCGCCTGAGGGTAATTTGGTGCTGTTGGAAATTGTGCCAGTAATGCTTTAGCCGTTTCGGCAGATACAACAGGGTTTTTGAAGAAACTACCGGCATTGCCATTCACTTTTGGGTCAGGGAGTTTGGTGGTGCGCATATGACACACCGCATCAAATACTTGCTGTGGCGTTACTGTTGTAGGATCCAGACGAGTTAAGTCACCATACGTTAGTACAGGTTGCCACTCTTTTGGTAGACGCAGACCTACGGCTACAATGGCGAAGCGGTCCTGGTATTCATGTTTAAAAATACTGTCGCGATAGCCAAAACGGCACTCTTTAGCTGTTAAATGCTCTTGCTTGCCTGTCGCCAGTTCAACACAGTCAACATAAGCGCAAACTCGCTGTAATTCTACGCCATAAGCCCCAATATTCTGGATAGGTGATGAACCAACACAACCAGGAATTAATGCCAGATTTTCCAGACCAGGCATACCTTCCTGCAAAGTGTATTTTACCAGGCGATGCCAGTTTTCTCCGGCTCCTACATGTAAATACCACGCATCAGGTTCATCATGAATTTCGATACCTTTGATCCGGTTGATGATCACCGTACCGCGATAGTCTTCCAGAAAAAGTACATTACTTCCTTCACCCAGAATAAGGACGGGTTGTCCTTCTGCGGTTGCATGCTGCCAGGCATTGAGTAATTGTTGTTCGTCTTCGGCACATACAATGTGCTGAGCATTATGATCAATGCCAAATGTGTTCCAGGGTTTTAAGGAGTGGTTCATAGCTGCTTTCCTGATGCAAAAACGAGGCTAGTTTACCGTATCTGCGGGGGGATGGCTTGTAGATATGACGACAGGAAGAGTTTGTAGAAACGCAAAAAGGCCCGGTCTTCCGACCGGGCCTTCTGCTTTATTTGATG
>NZ_RHJO01000049.1:0-1538 GCF_004211985.1 Escherichia sp. E10V10
GACATCATGCAGCCGGATGTGGGCTGGTGTGGTGGCTTAACCACGCTGGTGGAAATTGCCGCAATTGCCAAATCACGCGGACAGCTAGTGGTGCCGCTGGAGTCGCACAGGTCTTTCACCTGTCCTGTCACTTCCAGGTCCATTTCAAAACGTGCTTTAGGTGAATTGCGAAACGTGATCGTTTTACCTGCACCGTCCACCACGATCCCCTCCCGGGTCAGCGTCACGGACTGCCCCTGATCGTCATAGACAGCCACCTCACCAGTCTGCAGCCCTTTCAGGCGGTAGCGCCGGTCCGACACCGTAACAACCACCGCATGAGAACGGTCACCATCCGGAAACAACACCACCGCTTCCGCACCGCTGTTTGCTCTTGCGGTAAAACCGTAGGGTTCAAGATGTTCAACCCCGGCTTTGGGTTCACCGGCAATCAGGGACACATCCACGGTCTGACATTTCGTGGCGGCACTGATGCTTTTCACCACCGCCCGCCCAATCAGGCCGAGGAGTTGTCGCTGTATGGTTTCAATCGCCTTCATCAGAACGGGTCCTCCTGTACTCTGGCTTTTTTCTTTTTCCGCGCGCCGGGGGCTTCGGGTTCAGGCAGATAAGCATCAGGTGGGCCGACACGGATTTCCGTCAGGGTGCCATTCTGGTCCTGAGTAAACGTGACTTCCGAGACAAGCAGTTCGGTATTGTCGAAACCACAGAGCGGATCGAAGACAATCACCCGCTGGTTGGGCTGCCACAGCGTACCGTTACCCTGTCGCCAGCCCTGCACCACATAGGTGGTTTCATCCGTCCGCGCCGCCCGTTGTCGGGCTTCAAAGTCAGCACGCGCAATACAGCCTGCCCCCGTAGCCTGCCCTGTCTGCCTGATATACATCGGACGGTAACGGGCAATAAATGCATCCTCTGTGCGGGCCCGCAGCGCGGTGGTGGTGGCCTCACCGAAATCATCGTCGTTTCCGGCACGCTGCCCCGCCACCTGGTAAACTGAAAACCGCTCCCGGATACTCTTCTCCGTATCACAGGAAAGGATGTTTTCCCCAAGTACCAGCGCGGTATGTGCCTGCGTTGAGCCAATACCACCAATCACCAGCCTGCCGTGCGGGTCGTCATAAGCCAGCGCCTGCTGCTGACCGAGTATTTTGTTGATCACCTCGATCACCGTTTCACCGTGATCAGGCTGGACATCCGGAATAACACCCGACGGCGCATCGCTGTTCACCACCTCAATGCCGAAAGGCGCAGCAAGCGCCTGCGCAATCTGTACCAGCGATCGTCCGTTAAACTGTGTCGGTTCGGCTGCACAGTCAATCAGGTCAGCAGTCAGACTACGTCCGGCAATACCGGTGCTGACCGAACGGGCATCGTAACGAACGGGGGTCGCCTCCACCCAGCCGGTGATCACCAGCTCATCACCAATCAGCACTTCCACTTTTGAACCATTTTTAATGCGCGGCTGAAGCGTGGTGATACCCTCATCACCCGGCCACTGGCGGGTGATCTCCACGCTGAAATCCCGCGCCAGCCGT
>NZ_RHJO01000050.1:0-5814 GCF_004211985.1 Escherichia sp. E10V10
CATAGACGATCTGGCGGGCTGCGATATGCCGCCGCAGGGCGTGGATCAGAGCACGCTGAGAGTGGAATACTATTGCCAGAATAAGCAGGAATTCTCTTATCTGCGCGAAGTATTCATTGATATAACAATGTAATTAATAAAGTTAAAGGTGATGTCATGTTAAATATGCGAAAAATTAAATCTATAGAGAAGTTTAAATCTGAGAAATATCTCAGAGATGCTCATCCGGTGACTTCTCATGTTAACGCCCTCACTCCAGGGGTATTAACATGCAGCTTCCCTTCTCAGAAAGGGATAGTGCGAGGGCAGATTATTTATCTGGAATTTTATTATAAATACCAGAACGCGGAAATTGCCATGGATCCTAGCGCAATAAAAATGGATGTGGCGAGTAAAAATATTTTACCAAAACCACAAGGTGAGGGAGAATTTACGGATACTGACGGTAGCAAAGTTTATATGTACAAGTATTCGTTCAATGTACCTAACAATATTGCTCTGGGCGATAAAGCGATCGACTTGACATTGACTGTACAAGCCCTGGGAGCAGCTGCGCCAGTAACATGTCACTGCCAATATTATGTACTGGAGTCAAATACTGATCTCGATGATGAGATTACTATCTCTTTTGATGACACTCAGATTATTGATTTGAATGCCCCGGAAACTCTTAATGATAGTTATTCAAATCTGTCTGGTGTCACCTATATTACTGGTACGATAACGTATAAACGTAATTTGACGAAATATCCTGGCGATGAAACACATCAGGATATCCAACTGTATCTGCGACCTGTAAGTATGGCGCAGGCGGTATTCGAAAACGTATTTTTTATGATGTCTGATACTAATCAGGGGGGGGGCAAAGCATATCCTGACATGCAATATCATTATGTTAGTAATTTAACCTCGAGTAAACTTGATGGTTTTGTTATTAACCTTAAAAATGATTCAGCATCGAAAACTGGCGTGGCAAAGTTCCGTATTTACCCCTGTGCTAAAGATGCCGGTTTCCTGGTAATGACAGTAAGTTCAGGTTCCCCGGATATTGATACTTCTGACTCTAAAGGTCTGTTTATTGAAGGCATTACGCCAGAGTACATGGGATATTCAATGTACTTTGAAAATACTGACGGTGATATTCTTGATGAAGATCAACAGAAAGTGAATTTGCATTTCAAATCTCTGGAAGATACCGAATCTAAACCTGATTATGGCGGTTTTATAAACGATACCATTCTTGTGTTTAATGAGCCAACTTATGTTGATCTTATGGGAACAGCTGTTATTGGTGATCGAACTTTTTTGGGGCGTTATGAGGTTCCTTCAAAACCGCAGAAAACGATTTATCCCTTTGAATTCGATACTACAGAGTTAATGGTACAGGATAACGTAAATAAAGCCAAAAACAGGATTTCATACATTGTTGCTGAACGTAGCGGCAACGTAGGGATTTCTGAACATAAAAGACTTATTGTCACGAAGGCAATTCCAGTGACGCCGCCGAAAAAAGGAACGTTAAAATCACCAACCTTTATTGATGTTAGTGGAACGGAAATGGTATCAGGAGGGATCATTAATAAGCATCGTATTGGGAATGGCCTGCCTGGTGAACATATGTACTATCGTATTCCGGTTGCTGGAAACCTTACTGCGGGAGATGTTATTAATACTAAAATTGAATTATCGTATTACGATGATGATAATTATGTTTATTCAAATTTACCCAGTCGGTTGCTTCACTCCTACGAAATTATGCCAGCAGATGTTACACTAGGTTACCTCCAGGTCGAGGTTATGTATGAAGACCTTTGTAATTGCAACAGCGATCCTTTTGGTACAACCAGTAGTAAGTTAATTATCTGGTATGAGACTGAAGGGAACGCTGAAGCTGTGTCTTCTACGCTAATTCTTAATATCGATACAGTAATGTAAGTCAAACATGGATACCAGCAATAACGCTGGCATCCATGTTTATATTCTATTGCAATAATATTTTGGTATTAATATGTCAAATTATAAATTATTAATCATAGGTGGCATATTATCTTCATTGGCAGGGTGTGCTTATGTTGTGCATCCTCACTGGGATAAATGTGGTAATTCTGCATGCACCGTACAGGCGATAAATATAACAAAAAAATAGGCTGTTGATTTACAGGTCTGTTTGTTGATTGTTATTTTTATCTACATAGGGGATTAGTTTAAGTTTTTCAGAAAACCGCCGTTATAATTAGTGTGGCGGTTTTCTGACTATTAAAAATAGCACATTACTACTGTTCTTTATTCCCTTTATTTGGGAAGAAAAACAGAAGTATCAAGGATTGGATACAACCACCTGAACTTTTCGTTTCTGAGTCTCTTTAGTGACTTTCCAAGTACTGTTTGTTGCCCCTGTTATATCGATATATTTACCGCTATTGACGGAGTCCTCGACCTGCCACTGGTAGTTCAATACACCGCACGCTTTTGTACAGGTTGGTGTAGCTGTCAGAGTGTCATTAACGATAGGTGCGCCAGAAACACCGGTACCGCCGCTAATTACCACTTTAATGACATCGTCGCTTCCAGAAATCGGTAGTCCACCCGCTGTTCCGTTTACCGTAGCCTGAACAGGTTTGCCCTGGAATGGCTCAGTAATATTTTTGTCAGTTTGTGGAGTAACAAATAGTGTAATTGTCTGTCCTAAATCTTTGTCCTGAATAGTGTAAGTTTCGGTCACCGCCACTTCAGTAGAACCAATCTTCCAGCTATAGAGTCGGGGAGTCGTTGTATCGGGTTTATCTCCATCAACATCGGCAAATGCAAAGTCATGAGCGGGATCGATTTTTACGACATCGCCGTGGTCAAGAATGCCATTTGCATTTTTATCCTCAAAAGTAATCTCACCTGCAGTCAGGGTTGGCTCATGTCCTGTAATGGACATCGTTGCGGAAGAGGTGATTATTGCTGCGACGGCATTAACACTCATACTGAGTAAGAAGCCCATTGTAATGCTGGCGGCAGTCTTTTTTTTTAAGCTTAGTTTCATATTCTCTTGTCTTACTATTTATTAACAAATACACAATACAGATATGGGATAACGATGACTTTCTGGCTCAGTAATAAGTCATTTGATAATTTGTACCCGCACTTTTCGCTTTTGATCGGCGGTGGAAGGAACATATGTCATCGCTGTGGCACCCGGAATATCGACATAATTATTACTACCTGCTTGATCTTCTCTCTGCCATTGGTAAGTCAACGCATTGCAGTCTGTGCTACAAGGCATTGTTGCTGTCAGCGTATTTCCCACTACAGGCACACCAGTAACCGTTGCGACAGAAACTGTTGTCAGATTAAAGATCAGGCGTTTGCCGGTATCTTTGCCATTAATTTTGACGCCAACAGGTAACTTTGGATTTTCCAGAAGACCACTAAATGTTGTGGTGTAGTGTCCAGGGTTGCTTTCCTGAACGGTATCGAAGGAATATTTCGATGTATCTACAGTACTGTCAGCAATAAAGAATGTTATGCGTTCTTTTTCGTTGCTAATTGGCTGGCCCTTGCTGTCTTGCAAGGTAAGGGCCAGAGTCGACTTTTCCGTGCTTCCGACAGAAAACGTTGTCTTGTCAGCAGTAAGCGTACTTTGCTCAAGTGCGGCTGATGTATCTGTAAAAATGATGTCAGCAGATGCCAGCGTTGTATCTTCCAGGCTTGCAGTAATAGTAAATTTTCCAGCACTTTCACCGGCAGTTACCGTTGTTGTGTAAATTCCATTACCAGACTCTTTGAGTTTTCCCAGTTGCGGCAATACCGGAGCCTGAGGCTTTAAAGTGACGGTTCCTTTCGCCAAAGCCATACCGTCTACCAGCGAGTTGATTGGAGTAAATGCACCATTGAGAATTATCTGCTCTGCTTTGCCGCTTATCGGTTTTTTCTCATTATCCAGTAGAGCAATTGTCAACGTAGTTTGTGTTTTTGTATCTGCCAGCAGATGCGCCACGGCGATGCTAAGACTGGAATATTTCTTACTTATTATCGGTGGCGTAAGAACAACCTGCATTTCGGCGGGTTGCGATGCATTACCACGGGTATCATGCGCAATAGCGGAGATTCCCCATGCATTGATCGCGCCATCTTTCCATTCCGGCAACACCATCTGCCAGTGGGCTCCCTGACCGATCAACTTACCGCCCGCGGCTAAAAATGATGCGTCATCCCATTCAATATCTTTCAAACCATGTTTTGCCTGCACATCAGGCAACAACGGAATGACCTGTTTTGATTTTCCTGTTACTCGCCCCGGGAGGTGTAATTTGATAACGGTTTGTTTGCGATACTCAAGAACGATGTCGTTATTACGATTAACAAGGTCATAGCGGCTGCCATTCAGGGTACGAATGCCTTCTACGGCATCCGTATTTAATTGCTGACGGAGTGGGGTGCCGATGCGCCAGTTCACATCCGCTTTTAGCTGAGTGTCATGTTTTCCACTCTCGCCAGTGCGATGTTCCGCGCTTAATGTCAGCAACGGAAATGGAGTGAAATTCACGCCGACAGTAAGAACCCGGGGGTTTTTCTGCCGGTTTTCTTTACCAAACAGCGCGACCTCCCGACCGAAATACTGCTCATACGTTAGCCTTGTCCCCAGTTGCGGGAGAGCGGGAAGGTATCCTTCCAGACGTAAATCCCAACCATTGGCAGGCCGTTCTTCATAATCTTCAACATTCGGAGATGCTTTCCATCCGGTTAGCCCGATGTAGCCATTAGCGGAAAATTTAACAAAATTACGCCAGTATTCGGCGCCAATCCCCGCCCGGGCATGATCACCAGATAAATCGTAATCGATAAAGGTATTGAGGCCATACATCGTTTGCTGGTTGAAGTGGCGATAACCAATGCCTTGGTTCACAATGCCCCGCCCGTCCACACGGTGGACGCCGCTTTGAGAAAACAGCAGATTGTTCGGCACGTCGTACCACGGATGAAGCAATATAAAAGAGGAATCTTTTAGCGATAAGTTATCGTCGGCGTTGATTTCTATTTGTGCTGTTCCGTAATGTTGCAGCCATTCAGCGGCGCTTTGATTTGCCTTACCCAGCACAAAGCCTTTGGCCATCGCTTTTGCCATGTTGCTATCCGTATGACCAGAAAGCACTCCTCCAGCCTGAGACGCGAAAGCGGCTAACTGAGTTAATTGAGCATTTTCCTGATCACGATCTTCCGCTTCTGTATCCGTACGTGAGCTATCTCGTTGCGTTTCATAAGGCGTGGCTTTTTGCTCGGCGAGCAAAGCGGCATCCGCACTGGCCATAGCAGGCGATATAACCTGGCAAATCGAACCGATCACGACCGTTATACTTTTAAGAACAAAACCGTGGCTAATTATTTTGTTGGTATTGTACATATTCTATAGATGAAGGCATTTTTATGTTAAAAATAATTTTGCTTTAGGAAAAAATGTTGATGAAGCAAAAGCATGTACTATCTTATAATCAGCATTCATTAAGTTAAATTATGAATAAGCGCCATGAAGAGAGGGTGATTCCTGTATTGATGTAATTTTGGTTAATGAACAAGTAGGATGATTGTTAGCACTGTAGCGAGTTATAAATCAGCATACAGCCACTGGACCCTGTTGAAGGGGATATAAAAATTATGATTTATTTTTTTGAAATGAAAGGCAAAGTATTTGCAATGATTTTGAAAAAGTGTATTTGTCCTGGTAATCGATAAGTGCGTTAAATCTTTAGACATTGTCTGCTGCGCCAGCATTAATCCTGTGCTATAGAGTTAAACCATCCCGTGGATATGTAAATAGACCCGTTTTAG